>NZ_BAABIC010000002.1:0-472785 GCF_039542425.1 Pseudonocardia yuanmonensis | reverse complement strand
CCTGGACCCCGTTCGTCGGCATGTTCATCGCCCGCATCAGCCGCGGCCGCACGATCCGCCAGTTCATCGCGGGCGTCATCCTGATCCCGAGCGTGGTGTCGCTGGTCTGGTTCGCCATCTTCGGCGGCGCGGCGATCTCCGAGCAGCAGGCGGGCAACGACCTCGCCTCGGCGAGCACCGAGGGCCAGCTGTTCGGGCTGCTGCAGTCCTACCCGGCCGGGGTGATCCTGTCCGTGGTCGCGATGCTGCTGGTGGCGATCTTCTTCGTCTCCGGCGCGGACGCGGCGTCGGTCGTCATGGGCACGATCTCGCAGAAGGGCTCGATCGCCCCCAGCCGCGGCATCGTGATCTTCTGGGGTGCCGTGATGGGCGCCATCGCCGCGATCATGCTGCTGGTCGGCGGCTCGGACGCGCTGTCCGGCATCCAGAACATCACCATCATCATGGCGCTGCCGTTCGTGATCGTCATGGTGCTGCTGTGCGTGTCGCTGTACCGGGACCTGCGCCACGACCCGCTGATCCGCAAGGAGAACCGGGCCGCCGAGGCCGTCGAGCAGGCCGTGGACTACGGCCTGAAGGCGCACGACGGCGAGTTCATCCTCAACGTCAAGCCGATGAGCATGGCGGACGGCGCCGAGGAGGCGCGGGCGCACGGCGGGGGCACCGTCCTGCCGGGCGAGCCGCAGCCGCCGCGCAAGGCCTGACCCGGACCGCGACGAGGCCCCCGGCGGTGACGCCGGGGGCCTCGTCGTGTGCCCGCCCCGACCGCCCGCCGCGGCGCCTCCCCTACCGCCTTCCCTACCGCCTCCTCTACCGCACCGGCCGCCGCCGGGGTGCCCGACCCCCCGTCCCGGCCGCCCCCGTCGGGCTGAGAAGGTGGATCTCGATGCGTCTCGTCTTCGCCCCCGGTGACGACCAGGGATACGCCGGAGCCCGGGACCGGTTGCTGGAGGCCTTCCTGACGTGGGCCCGGCGGAACCGGGTCTCGGCGGACGTCTTCCTGGTCGCCGCCGCGTTCGACTACAAGTACGCGCTGGACCGCAGGCTCGGCCGCTGGACGCGCGCCCACGTCGCCGACGCGCTCGGCATGTGGTTCCCGCGGCACGTCACGGTGCTCGACCCCGAGGAGGTCCCCGAGGCCTTCCACGCGCTCATCGACTTCCTGGCCGACGCCGACGGGCTCGACCACCGCTCCGCCTCCCGCGCGGAGCTCCACGCGCAGGTGCGCGACTCCACGCCCGCGCTGCTCGACGGCATCGCCGACGAGCGCAACTACGACCTCGGCAAGTTCTGGGGCGTCCAGCTGCGCCGGCACGGCGTGGATCCCGCCGACCCGCGCGCGGTGCAGCGCTTCCTCGACCGGGCGCGCTCCGGTGAGGTCGACATCGACCACGCCGCGCTCGCCGAGATCACCCGGCGCGAGGTGGAGGCCGCGCGCGACCCGGCGCCCGCGCCCGAGCTGCCGCCGGTACTGCTGCCCAGTGCCGCCGAGATGGTCACCGCCGCCCGGGAGAGCACCGCGCTGGACCTGCTGCGCACGCTGACCATGTGGGTGCGCGCGGGCCGCCGGCTCACGCGGGACGGCAAGCTCGGGCTCGCGGACGCGCTCGCCCTCGCCGACCTGCTCGGCCTCGACCAGCTCTACCGGGACAGCGCGCGCAGCAGCACGGACCTGCCCGAGACCTCGATGCTGCTGCACTGGGCCAAGGCCGCCCGGCTGGTCCGCCCGCTGCACGGCCGGCTCGTCCCGGTGAAGAGCGCCGCGAAGGACCTGCACCGGCCGATCGAGCTGTGGCGGCGGGTGTTCTCGGCGGTCGGGCGGATCGGCGACCACCTCGGCGGCACGGACGTGTTCGGGGCGCCGTCGCTCTTCGGCATGTCGCTCGCGGACGCCTTCCCGATCCTCTGGCTGGAGCTCTACGCCGCCGGCGGCGGGCCGATCCCGGTGGAGCTGTTCCACCGGCTCGTGCGCGAGGCCGTCAACGAGGAGTGCGGCTGCGTGGTCGACGACCTCGCCGGCGACGCCGAGCAGCGGCTCTGGCGGCGGGACGTCACCGCCCTGCTCGACGCGCTGGAGCTGCTCGGCGCGGTCGAGCTCGGCGAGCTGCTCGACGCCGACGAGCTCGACGGGCTGGTCGAGCTGGCGGGCCGGGACGACCCGGACCCCACGATCGTCTCGCTCACCCCGATGGGGCTGTGGGCGGTGCACGAGACGCTGATCGACCAGGGCCTGCACGCGCCGCTGCCCGGCGAGCTGGCCGACGAGGACCTCGAGTACGTCTGCGTGCGGATGGCCGAGGTGCGTAACGCGGTCGCCGAGGCGGAGCTCGACGCCTGGGTCGCCGCCCGGACCCCGGCCGAGGCGGCCCGGGAGATCGGCCGGTTCCTCGCCCGCACGGACGACCCGGTCCACCGCGACCTGGCCCTGCACGCCCTGGCGCGCACCGGCCCGGCCGGGCTCGCCGAGGCCAAACGGCTGCGTGGCGACCCGGGCGGTCCGGACGGTCCGGGCGGCCGGTACGACGACCGCCCCGACACGCTCTCGGACGAGCTGCTCCCCTCCTGACTCCCGCGGGTCGGCCCTCAGCTCCCGCGGGTCGCGGCCTCCGCGGCGACGGGCAGGTGCCGGTGGGAGTGCCGCACGATCACCGCGGTACCGCCCAGCGCGACCAGCACGAGGCAGCCGAGCAGCACCGGGTAGCTCGCCACCCCGCTGAGCACGGCGAGGATCGACGGCAGCAGGAAGCCGACGTAGGCCAGCGTGTAGTACACCCCCGTGAGGGCGGCCAGCTCGTCCGGCCGCGCCAGCCGCTGCAGCTCCAGCAGCCCGGACACCACGGCGATCCCGTAGGCGGCGCCGAGCACCACCGCGGCGATCAGTGCGACGACCGGCGAACGCACGACCGCCGCGACCGCGCTCACCGCCAGCCCCACGGACATCACGACCATGGACACCACGACGCCGCGCGCGCTCGTCGTCCGGTCCAGGCGCTTGGCGAGCGGCTGCACCAGCGCGCCGGCGCCGAGCGTGCACACCGTGAGCAGGGTCGAGTAGGCCAGTCCCCACGTCCCGAGCCGGTCCCCGACCAGCTGCGGCATGATCGCGTAGGCCACGCCGGCGGAGCCGAAGATCCACGGCGCCATCGGGGCGATCACGCGGCGGAACCGCGGGTGCCCGGCGCCGGCGAACCGCCCGGTGGTGCCCACGACCGGAGCGTCGCGCGTCTCGGGCAGCCGGAGGATCGCGAGGAGCGCGGCAGCGGCCAACACCGCGTGCACGACGTACGGCAGCTGCATCGGGAACGGGGCCCACTGCGCGAGCACCCCCGCGACCCCGGCCCCGAGGCCGAAGCCGAGGGTCAGCCAGAGCGCACCCCGCCGCGTGCCGGTCGCCCGCTCGGCCCCGCCGCGCACGGACAGCTCGGTGACCCAGGTCGAGCCGACGGCCATCGCCACGGCGACGCCGACGCCCGTCACGAACCGGCCCGCCGCGATCCAGGCGACGCCGCCGAGCGCGAGGAACACGCTCGCGACCAGCGACGCCACGGTGCCGGCCAGCATCACCGGCCTGCGGCCGTACCGCTCGGACAGGGCCCCGACCGTCAGGAGGCCCGGCACGAGCCCGACGACGTACGCGCCCAGCAGGGCGTCGACGGCCAGGACCGAGAGCCCGGAGTCGTGGTACATGACCAGCAGCGGGGTGAACTGGTTGCCGCCCCAGCCGCACGCGAAGACCGCGGCCGCGGCGGCCCGCCAGAGGTTCTGCGGCCTCGGTGTCGACGTCACCGCCGGTGCGTCCCGTCCAGATGTGCGCGCAGCGCGGTGGCGAACGCGGCCTCGTCGCGGGCCTCGACGATCCCGATCAGCTCCTCGTGCTGGCGCAGCACCACCGGGAGCTGCTCCGGCACCGGGCCGAGCGCGTGCACGCTCATCCGGCGCTGCCGGTCGGCGAGCGTCGCGTAGAAGCGGATGGTCAGGGTGTTGCGGCCGGCCGCGACGAGGGTGCGGTGGAAGGCCTCGTCGGCCTCGGCGAACCCGGGCAGGTCGCCCCGCTCGGCGTGCCCGCGCTGGACCTCCAGCGCGGCGCGCAGCTCGGCGACCGCCGCCGGGACCTGCTCGGGGCGGCGCAGCAGCCGACGGACCGCGGCGGTCTCGACGGCCTCGCGCGCGTCGAGCACGTCCTCGGCCTCCCCCGGCGGCACCGGGACGACGACCGCGCCCCGCTTGGGGATCAGCGTGAGCAGGTCCTCGGCCTGCAGCCGCAGGAACGCCTCGCGCACCGGGGTGCGGCTCACCCCGAGCCGCGCCGCGATGTCGCCCTCGCTGAAGAGGTGCCCCCCGGGGAGCTCCCCGGTGAGCACCAGCTCCTTGGTCAGGGCGTAGGCGCGGTCGGCCGCGGGTGCGGCGTGGGACAGGGCGTCGGACACCACGTCGGGCAGGGCCTCGGCGGACGACGCCGCAGGAGGGACCGGGGGCACGCCCCGGACCCTAGCAACTGAGATGCAAGCTTGTATCTATGACGGCTACGACAGCGGCGCGTCGTCCCCGTAGCGCACGGCGGGCGCCTGGCCCGTGAGTTCGTCGCACAGGTCGGACAGGCGCGAGTCCAGGCGTTGCTGCACGCGCTCGAGGGAGTCGAGCTCGGTCATGATCTCCAGCGTCGGGCGGGGCCCGTCGATGCCGGACAGCGCGCGTCGCAGCTCCCCGCGGAGCTCGCCGATCCGCTCGCGGCACTCCTCGACGGCGCTGCGGTGCGCGGCGAGGCGGGCCCGCTGGCCGGCGTCGAGCGAGTCGGGCACGGAGTCGAGACGCTCCTGCAGGCGGTACGGGTTCACGGGCGGTCCTCCCCGGTGGTGGACGGGTGGTGACGATCACTGTGTGATCGCCGACACACGCGACGGTAGCCGAGGTCGGAGTCGCCCGAAAGGCGAAACGCAAACGCGTCCCGACTTGGGGGGGACCCGGAGGGGGAAGGTTCAGGCGGAGCGGCGGTCCCGCTGGCGCGGGATGGCGGCCAGCGCCGCCGCGGCCCGCACGTCGAGCGGGCTCTCCTCGGCCTGGCGCGGGATCTCGACCGCACCCCGCCGGCGCTCGCGCACCAGATCGGTCGTGAGGTGGTAGTGCCCGTGCCGCGACCGCTTGCAGACGTACGCCCGCTGCGCCCGGGCGCCGAGCTCCTCGAGCTCGCGCGCGGCCGCCTCGGCGGACTCGCGGTCCGGGTAGATGACCTTGCCGTCCGCCCCGACGCCCTGCCGGCGCGGCGCGGTGCCGGCGAGCTCCGCACGGCTGGGCTTGCAGAAGACGGGACGCCCGGTGCTCATCAACCGGGCGTACCGCAGCAGGATCCGGGCGCGGTCGAGGTCGCGGACCGGGCCGCGCGGTTCGCGCGGCTCGCGCTCCCCCGCCTCCGGGGACACGCGGGGACGCGGCGTGAGCCGGCGGACCTTCGCCAGGTCGGAGGGCGACGGCACCGAGCCCGGGACGAACGGCCGCACGCCCTCGGCCCCGCCGGTGTCGCCCGGGGTGCCGTGCTCCTGCTCGCCGCTCATTCCGTCCTCCAACTGCCCGCCGCCAGTGGAACGCTCGTCGCCTCCTGGATCGTGGGAGCCATCCTGCCCCGTTACCGGGCGGCCGCGGTGTCCCACGATCGTGTCGTTTCCGAACTTCGATCACCGTGCGTAGCATCTCGCCCGCCGGCATGACGACCGTGCGTGCCCGGATCGGTGCACAGCGCTGCAGGCCGCCCGTCGGCGCCCCTATGCTCCTGCCACTCGGGGGAGGTGCTATGGGGGTAGCGGGCGAATGGACAGGGCTGTTCGGACGATCGGCGCTCGCGTCGACGGTCTTCGAGGTCGCGCCGGTCGGCCGCCCCCGTGTCCGTGAGTGGCTCGCGGCGCAGAGCGTGGCCACGGCCTGGACCCGGGACCCGCACGCCCCGGCGGTCGACGCCTGGGCCGTCGCCGACGGCGGGGTCCTGGCCGTCGCGCGCTGGAGCCCGGCCCGGTCGGCCGGCGACGAGGACATGCTGCCGAGCGGGCTCTACGTCGTCGGCTTCGGCGCCTTCCGGCTGCTCACCGCGGCGCTCGAGGTGCCCCGTCCAGTGCGCCCGCTGCCCGGCGAGCCGCTCGCGGACCTCGACGCGCTGATCCGGGCCCACGAGGCCGTCTCCCCCACCTGCCGGGAGGCCGTCGAGCAGGCCGAGCTGCTCGCGACCTGCGTCGACCGGCCGACCCTGCGGCTGGTCGCCGGCGCCCTGCACGCCGCGACGACGCCGGGGCGTCCCGCCGTGGTGTCCGCACCCGTCCGGCAGCCGTCGCCGGCCCACCGCGGGCACCCACCCGGGACGGGCACACTCGCGGGGTGAGCCGCTGGGTGCTGCACGTCGACCTGGACCAGTTCCTGGCCGCCGTCGAGCAGCTGCGGCACCCCGAGCTCGCCGGGCGCCCCGTGATCGTCGGCGGCAACGGCGACCCGGCGGCACGCACGGTGGTCGCGACCGCCTCCTACGAGGCGCGGGAGTTCGGCGTGCACTCCGGGATGCCGATGCGGCTGGCCGCGCGGAAGTGCCCCGACGCCGTCTTCCTCCCCGCCGACAACCCGGCGTACGAAGCGGCGTCGGAGGAGGTCATGGCGGTGCTGCGGGAGTTCCCCGTGGTCGTCGAGGTGATCGGCTGGGACGAGGCCTTCCTGCAGTGGGACGGCGACGACCCGGAGGCGCTGGCCCGGGAGATCCAGGCCGAGGTGCGTGCCCGGACCCGCCTGTCCTGCGCGGTCGGGATCGGCGACAACACGTTGCGCGCCAAGACGGCGACCGGCTTCGCCAAGCCCGGCGGCATCCACCGGATCACCGCGCACAACTGGTTCGCGACGCTCGGCGACCGGCCCACCGAGGCCCTCCACGGCATCGGCGTGAAGACCGCCCGCAAGCTCGCCGAGCTGGGCATCCACACCGTCACCCAGCTCGCGGAGGCCTCCCCCACCACCGTCGGCGAGCGGCTCGGTCCCCGGATGGGGCCGTACTACGTCTCGCTCGGCCGCGGCATGGGCCGCACCGAGATGGAGGCCTCGCCCTACGTCCCGCGCTCGCGCAGCCGCGAGACCACCTTCCCGGCGAACCTGGAGGACTGGGGCGCCGTGCTCGCGGAGGTGTCCGCCCTGTCCGCGCGGGTCGCCGAGGACGTGGCCGTCGAGGGCCGCGACGTCGCCCGGGTCGGGGTCAAGGTGCGCTACGCCCCGTTCCTCACCCGGACCCGCAGCACCACCCTCCCCGCCCCGACCCGCGACCCCGCGGTTCTCGAGGCCGCCGCCCTCGAGGTCGCCGGCTGGTTCCGGCAGGACCGTGCCGTACGGCTGCTGGGGGTGCGGGCGGAGTTCGTGGACAGCACGTAACGGACAGACCGCACGCAGCGACGAATGGCCGACACCATTGCTCCGTCCGGCTGGAGACCCTGTGCTCGGCCTGCTCGTGAAAGCCGCCGTCGGCCTCGCCGTGGTCGGCGGTGGCACCGCTGCCACCATCGCGACTGTGTCCGCAGTGACCACCGATACCGGAACGGTCACTCACCTCGTGGACGGGGACACGGTCGACGTCCTCGTCGAGGGGGTCGTACAGCGGGTTCGGTTGCTCAACATCGACACCCCGGAGACGGTGGACCCCGAGAAGCCGGTCGAGTGTCTGGGTCTGGAGGCGTCCGCACACCTCGCGTCACTCATTCCTGTCGGGAGCCAGATTTCACTCCGGTATGACGACGAGCGGATCGACGGCTATGGGCGAACGCTCGCGGCCGTGTACGCCGACGATGTGCTCGTCAACGCCGAGATGGCGCGCGCCGGCCTCGGTGTCCCCGTCATGTACGGCGAGAACGACGCCTACCTGTCCGAGGTCGAGGAGGCCGCTACCGAGGCCGAGGCGAACGGGCGCGGCCTGTACCCCCCCGAGATCACGTGCACGATCCCCGGACAGGTAGCGACGGCGGAGGCGGCGGCCGCGGGTGCGCCCACTGCTGTCCAACCGGCAGGCAGCACGGCGGCCCAGCTCGACACCCTGGCCGCTCAGGCGGACGCTCCGATTGCTCAGGCCGCAGCATTCCTCTCGTTCGCCGGCGGCGACCGAAGCGGAATCGCCTGGGCCGCCTTCGACCGAGCCGGGCAGGATCGGCTGGTCGGGCGAGTGGTACATGCGGTCGACCGGGCCCGCAACGACCAGTCCTCGCTCCGGACAGCGGCAGACGACGCACGTGCTCGGGAGAAGGCCGAGGCCGATCGCCGGGCGGCGGAGCAGGCCGCACGGGAGCAAGCCGATCGCGAGCAGGCTGCGCGGGAGAAGGCTGCGCGTGAGCAGGCGGCCAGGGACAAGGCTGCAGCCGACAGGGCAGCACGTGACCGGGCCTCGGCGCCCTCGGGCACATCGTCTTCCGGACCGCGGGCCGGCACGCCGGGCTCGTCCGGATCGACAGCGCAGAACCCCTACCCGGGCTACACCGGCCCCCGCTGCTACGCACCGGGCGGCAAGACCTGGAAGCCGTGTTGAGCCGGTAACGACGCCGCGCAGCGACGACTCGTCCTGGTGGACGACCGCTCGGCGCACGATTCCCCGGAACCGTCGGTGCCCGGTGAGAGGCTCCGCTCTCACCGGCACCCGCTGATCCGGAGGAGAACGCCATGCCCTTCACCGACACCCCGTGGCCGAACGGTTCGCCCTGCTGGGCCGACATCGCCGTGCCGGACCTGCCGAGGGCGCTCGACTTCTACGGCGCCGTGATCGGCTGGTCGTTCGTCGACACCGGCGAGGACTACGGGCACTTCACCATCTGCCAGACCGAGGGCCGGGCCGCGGCGGGCATCGGGCCGGTCATGCAGGAGGGCCAGCCCAGCTTCTGGACCCTCTACCTCGCCACGGACGACGTCGACGCCACCAGCAAGCTCGTCACGGAGGGCGGCGGGTCCGTGCTCGCCGGGCCGATGGACATCCCGGACACCGGCCGGATGGCCGTGTGCGCGGACGCGACGGGCGGCGTGTTCGGGCTCTGGCAGGCGGCCGGGCAGGTCGGGATCGAGGTGTTCAACCAGCCCGGGTCGCTGGTGTGGGAGGACGCGCGGCTCACCGACGTGGCCCGCGGCCGGGAGTTCTACCGCGGGCTCTTCTCCTACCGGTACGCCGAGGTCCCCGGCATGGCGCTCGCGGAGTACGGCACCTTCGGGCTCGGCGAGGAGCCGCTCGGCGGGATGGGCGGCACGATGGGCTCGCCCGAGGGCACCCCGAGCCACTGGCTCCTGTACTTCGGCGTCGGGTCGGTCGACGCCTCCGTCGCCGCGGCGAGCGAGCGCGGCGGCACCGTGATGATGGCCGCGCAGGACACGCCGTTCGGGCGGATGGCGGTGCTCACCGACCCCTTCGGCGCCCCGTTCGCCGTGCACCAGGAGCTCGCGGAGGCCGACGAGGGCTGAGGGCACTCGCACACCCGCTCCTGCCGCCCGGCACACCCGAGAGGGCGTCGCACACCCGCTCCTGCCCGGCGGCACACCCGAGAGGGCGTCGCACAGCGGCTCCTGCCCGCCGGCACACCCGCCGGGGCATGCACACAGGTCGTCGACGGCCTGTGCCGCGCCCGACCGGGTGTGCCGTGGGCCGGAGCAGGTGGACGGCCGCTCCCACTTGCTTTGCTTGCATCAAGCAAACTACCGTTGCCCGGTAGCTCCCGGGAAGGCAGGTGGCGCCCTCGTGTCCGAAACCGTCCGCGGCAGGGCATGCGGGACGCCTTCACCGGCCGCGCGCGGTCGCGACCTCCCACCGCTCACCGGGCCGGATCTCGCCGAGCCCGATCTCGCCGGCTCCGGTCCCGTCCCGCCGGACCGCAGCCCGGCCGGCCCGACCGCACGCTCCTCGCCCGACCTCACGCCCCACCCCCGGCGGTGGTTCGTGTTCGCGGTCGTCGGGCTCTCGTTGTTGATGTTCGCGATGGACCAGACCGCGGTCGCGACGGCGCTCACCGCCCTGGGCCGCGACCTCGGGACCGACCTGGCCTGGACCGGCTGGACGATCACGATCTACTCGGTCGGGCAGATCCTCGCGCTCCCGCTGGGCGGGCGGCTGTCGGACCAGTTCGGCGGCCGGCGGGTGTTCCTGGTCGCCGTCGCCGTGTTCGCGCTGACGTCGCTGGCGTGCGGCCTGGCGGCGAACCTCGGCCAGCTCGTCGGCTGCCGGTTCCTGCAGGGGCTCGCATGCGGCGTGCTGCTGCCCGCCGGGAGCGGGATCGTGGCGCACGCGTTCGGCCGCGACCGCGACCGCGCGCTCGCCCTGTTCACCAGCGTCTTCCCTTTCGGCGCCATCGCGGGACCACTGCTCGGCGGGCTGATCCTCACGGTGGCCGACTGGCGGGGCATCTTCCTGATCAGCCTGCCGATCGGGCTCGTCCTGCTCGTGGCCGGGTACCTCGTGGTCCGCGACCCACCGCGGAAGCGCCCGGAGCGGGTGGACCTGGCGGGGATCGTGCTGATCACCGTGATGCTGCTGGCGGCGATGACGGCCGTCGCCCGGCTCGGCTCCCTCGGGTCCGGCCCGGCGGGTCCGCTGACCGTGGCCGGGACCGCGCTCGTCGCCGTGCTCGCGGGCTGGGCGTTCGTGCGGCACGCGCGGCGGCACCCGGACCCCGTCGTCCCCCTGCGCCTGCTGCACGGCGGCGGGCTCGGGTCGATGAACGCGGCCAACGTCGTGATCGGCGCCGCGGCGCTCGGCTTCTCCGCGCTCGTCCCCCTCTACGCCCAGACCCGCTACGCCATGCTGCCGCTCGCCGCCGGCGCGCTGCTCACCGCGCGGGCCGTCGGGATGGTGCTCGCGTCGAGCACCGCCGTGGCCCTGCTGCGTCGCACCGGGCACAAGCCGCTGCTGATGACCGGCATGGCCGCCGTGGTCACCGGGCTCGCGCTGACCGCCGTCCCGCCCGCCGGCGGGCTCGACCCGGCGCTCTGGCTCGCCATCGCCTCGGCGGTCATGGGGATCGGCATGGGCTTCGCGGCACCCGCCTCGAACAACGCGGGCATGCACCTCGTGCCCGACGCCGTCTCGGCCATGTCCGGCCTGCGCATCCTGTTCCGCCAGCTCGGCGCGATCGCGGCGGTCTCGGTGACCACCGCGGTCACCGCCTCCAGCAGCGACCCGGGCGTGGCGACGGGGTGGGCGTTCGGCGTCCTCGCCGTGCTGATGACGGGGGCGACCGCGCTGGCGGCCCGGGTCCCCAACCAGCGCGGGCGGTGGTGACGTCAACTAAGGTGATCGCTCGTCACCTATCGTGGAGGTCGCGATGGCCCGCGTGTCCGACCTGGGCGGCACCCCCGGTCACGGCCCCGTCCCCGTGCCCGACCCGGCGGAGCCCGTCTTCGCCCAGCCCTGGGAGAGCCGGGCCTTCGCCCTGACGGCGTTCACCATGGGCCGCATCGCCGGCCGCAATCTCGAGGCGTTCCGGGAGACGCTGGACCGGCTCACCCCCGCCGAGTACCACGACTCCGGCTACTACGGCCGCTGGCTGCACGCCGCCGAGGCCATGCTGGTGGCCTCGGCGATCCTCGCCCCGGGCGCGGTCGACGCGCGGGCGCGCCGGCTGGCCGGCGGGCGCGTCGAGGAGCCCCTGGGCCCGGCTGCCCCGGCGAAGCCCGACTACGCCCCGACGGCTCCCGGCTCGCTGCGCACGGTCGAGGCGGCGCCGGCGTTCGCGGTCGGCGACCGGGTCCGCGCACGGGAGGGCGCCCGGTCCCCGGGGTACGTGCACGGGCGCGTCGGGACCGTCGACCGGATCCAGCCCGCCCACGTCCTGCCGGACACGCACGCGGTGTTCGCCGGCGAGAATCCGCAGCACGTCTACACCGTCCGGTTCCCCGCGCACGAGCTGTGGGGCGCGGGCGCCGACGACGCCGCGGCCGTGACCGTCGAGCTGTTCGAGAGCTACCTGGAGCGCCCGTGACCGACCCCGCCCCCTCCCCCGCGCTCCGCGCCGAGGCGCTGGAGCAGCTGCTGACCGAGCGCGGCCTGGTCCGGGCCGACGTGATCGACGGGTTCGTCGCGAAGTACGAGTCGGACGTCGGCCCGCTGAACGGGGCCAGGGTCGTCGCGCGGGCGTGGGTGGACCCGGGGTACCGGGCCCGGCTGCTGGCCGACGCCACCTCCGCGATCAAGGAGGTCGCCTGGGGCGGCGGGGCCAACGGCGAGCACATCGTGGCCGTGGAGAACACCCCGGAGCGCCATCACGTCGTCGTCTGCACGCTGTGCTCCTGTTACCCCTGGCCGGTCCTCGGGCTGCCGCCCTCCTGGTACAAGGACCCGGCCTACCGGGCCCGTGTGGTGCGCGAGCCGCGCACGGTCCTGGCCGAGATGGGCCTGGACCTGCCGCCCGAGGTGGCGATCGAGGTGCACGACTCCAGTGCCGAGGTGCGCTGGCTGGTCCTGCCCGAGCGCCCCGCGGGCACCGAGGACCTCACCGAGGAGGAGCTGGCCGCCCTGGTCACGCGGGACGCGATGGTCGGCGTCGCGAAGGTCGAGGCTCCATGACCGCCCCGCTGCCCGTCGACGGTCCCGCCGCTCCCCCGCGCGCCAACGGCGAGCTGCTGTTCACGGCCCCGTGGGAGGCGCGGGCGTTCGGCATGGCGGTGGCGCTGTACGAGTCCGGCGCGTTCGCCTGGCCGGACTTCCAGCGCGCGCTGATCGCCCGGATCGCCGCGTGGGAGGCGGCGCCGGAGGGCGAGTGGCACTACTACACGCACTGGCTCGCGGCCCTGGAGGACGTCCTCGCCCTGTCCGCGGACGTCGACGCGCGGGCCGCCGCTCTCGCCGCCCGCGCGCCCGGGCACGACCACGGCGCACCCACCGGCCACGGGCACGGCCACGGCCACTGACCGCCCGGGCGGTACCTAGGATCGTCGAGGTGGAGACGTGGACGACCGCGCAGTGCGCGGAGGCGTGGGGCGTGCGGCCCGGGACCTGGGCGAGCTACGTCTCCCGCGGCCAGGCGCCCACCCCGCTCGCGGCTGAGGGCCCCCGCCGCTGGTCCGCCGACGAGGTCCGCGCCTTCCCCCGCCCCGGTGCCGGCCGCTCCCGCGCGGGTGCCGGCGACGAGGCCCGGGCCCTGCTGGCCGCGATGGAGGAGGTCGCCGCCCGGATGGAGGAGCTGCGCGCCGAGCAGCGACGGCTGCTGGTCGAGGGCCGCGAGCGCGGCCTGGAGATCAGCCCCATGGCCAAGGCCCTCGGGATCTCGCGGCAGACCGCCTACGCGTGGCTGGCATGACGGGGAGCACGAGCGGGGACGGGTCGACCAGGGGCGCCGTGGACCTCGCGGCCGAGCCGCCCGGCGGCCGCGGCGCACTGCGGCTGCTGCAGGCCGCGGTCGCGACCAGCAGCCTCGACCGGTTCGCCATCTCCCCGCTGCTGCTGGCGATCGGCGCGGAGCTGGGGGCGTCGCTGGCCGAGTCCGCGGCGGTCGCGTCGGCGTACTTCCTCGCGTACGGCCTGCTACAGCCCGTGTGGGGCATGCTCGGCGACCGGATCGGGCTGGTCCGGGTCATGCGGATCGCCCTGGTGATCGCCGGGATCGCGGGCGTCGCGTCCGCGTTCGCGCCGTCCGTGCTGGTCCTGGCCCTGCTGCGGACGGTCACCGGTGGCTGCTTCGGCGCGGTCAACCCGGCGGGCCTGGTGTACGTCGGGGACACCTGGCCGACCTCCGTCCGGCAACGGGCGCTGGTCGACCTGGCGGCGGCGACGTCGTTCGGCGTGGCCGTCGCGACGGCGGGCGCGGGGGCGCTCGGCGACTGGGCGGGCTGGCGGGTCGTCCTCGCGGTCACCGCGCTGATCGCGCTGCTGCTCGGCGTGGTGCTGCGCCGGCTGCCCGAACCGCCGCGCAAGGTCCCCTCCGGTCCGCTGAAGGCGCTGGGGACCGTGCTGCGCGAGCGGTGGGCGCTCGTCGTGCTGGTCCTGGTCTTCCTGGAGGGTGCCGTGGTGATCGGCGTCCTCACCTACGTCGCCCCCGCGATCGAGTCCCTCGGCTTCAGCCCGACGGTCTCCGGCGTCGCGGCGGCCGGCTACGGCGTGGGCGTCGTGCTCTTCTCGCGTTCGGTGCGCCCGCTCGTCGGCCGCCTCTCGACGACGGCGCTCGCCGGGGTCGGCGGCGCGCTGCTGATCGCGGGCTGGGGGATCCCGGCCGCCGCGGTCACGCTGCCGACGACGGTCGCCGGCGGGCTGCTGCTCGGCGGCGCCTGGGCCTTCCTCCACTCGACGCTGCAGAACTGGGCGACCTCGGTGGTGCCGCAGGAGCGTGCGACGACGATCGCGCTGTTCGCCGCCACCCTGTTCCTCGGCAGCGCGGCCGGCACCGCGGTGGCCGGCCCGGCCGCCGACGCCGGTGCCTTCCCCGCGGTCTTCCGGGTCACGCTCGTCGCCGCCGCCGTGCTGGCCGTGGCCGCCCCACTGCTGGTCGCCCGCTACGCCCGCCGCCCCGGAGCGGACGGGCACGGAGCGGACGGACCCGGAGCGAACGGCACTCTCGCTCAGTAGGTGTGAGCGAGAGTGCCGTTCACCGGGGTCACCCCGTCGGCTGCGGCTCCTTCTCGACCGCCAGGTCGAGCGCGTCGTCCTTGACCCCCACGCGCACCCGCGCGCCCTCGTCGATCTGCTCGGCGAGCAGCAGCCCGGCGAGCCGGTTCTCCAGCTCGCGGCGGATCGTGCGGCGCAGCGGCCGGGCCCCGAACTCCGGCTGGTAGCCGTGCTCGGAGAGCCAGCGCACGGCGTCGGCGTCGACGTCGAGGGCGATGTGCCGCTCGGACAGCCGCTCCTCCACCTCGTGCAGCAGGTGCCCGGTGATCTCCTCGAGCTGCGCGGGCTCGAGGCGGCGGAAGACGATGGTCTCGTCGATCCGGTTGAGGAACTCCGGGCGGAAGACCTCCCGCAGCCGCGGCATCAGCCGCTCCCGCAGCACGGCGTCCTCCGGGTCGTCCGAGCTCCGCTCGGCGGTGGAGCCGAAGCCGAGGGTCGCGCCGCGACTGGTGATCAGCTCCGACCCGACGTTCGAGGTCATGATGATCACGGTGTTGCGGAAGTCGACCGTGCGGCCCTGGCCGTCCGTGAGCCGGCCGTCGTCAAGGACCTGCAGCAGCGTGTTGAACACGTCCGGGTGCGCCTTCTCGAGCTCGTCGAGCAGCAGCACCGAGTACGGACGGCGCCGGACGGCCTCGGTGAGCTCGCCCGACTCGCCGTAGCCGACGTAGCCGGGGGGCGCGCCGACCATCCGGGCGACGGTGTGCCGCTCGCCGTACTCGCTCATGTCGAGCCGGATCATCCGGTCCTCCTCGCCGAACAGCGCCACCGCGAGCGCCTTGGCGAGCTCGGTCTTGCCGACGCCGGTCGGCCCGAGGAACAGGAAGCTGCCGACGGGCCGGTCCGGGTCGCCCAGGCCGGTGCGCGAGCGGCGGATGGCCTCGGCGACCGCGTGCACGGCCTCGTCCTGCCCGACGACGCGCTGGTGCAGCTCGTCCTCGAGGCGCAGCAGCCGCTCGCGCTCGGACTCGGTGAGCTGCGCGACCGGGATCCCGGTCGAGCGGGAGATGACCTCGGCGATGTCCTCGATGCCGACCTCGGGCACGCCGCCGGGTCCGCTGCCGCGGCTGGCGGCGAGCTGGGTGCGCAGCTCGGCGATCCGGTCGCGCAGCTCGACGGCGCGCTCGAACAGCTCGTCGGCGACGGCCTGGTCCTTGTCCCGGGTCAGCTGGTCGAGCTGCTGCTCCAGGTCCCGGCGGTCGACGCTCGGGGTGCGGGTGCGCAGCCGGACCCGCGCGCCGGCCTGGTCGACGAGGTCGATCGCCTTGTCCGGCAGGAACCGGTCCGTGATGTAGCGGTCGGAGAGCTCGGCCGCGCCCCGCAGCGCCTCCTCGGTGTAGCGGACCTGGTGGTGGGCCTCGTAGCGGTCCCGCAGGCCGCAGAGGATGCCGTAGGTGTCCTCGACCGAGGGCTCCGGCACGTACACGGGCTGGAACCGGCGGGCCAGCGCGGCGTCGGACTCGATGTAGCGGCGGTACTCGTCGAGTGTGGTGGCGCCGATGACGTGCAGCTCGCCGCGGGCCAACGCGGGCTTGAGCAGGTTGCCGGCGTCCATCGAGCCGCCGCTGTCGCCCCCGCCGCCGGCCCCGGCGCCGACCATGGTGTGGAGCTCGTCGATGAAGACGATCAGCTCCTTGGAGTTCGCCCGGATCTCCTCGATGACCGAGCGCATCCGCTCCTCGAAGTCGCCCCGGTAGCGGGTGCCGGCGACGACCCCGGCCAGCTCGAGCTGGACGACGCGGCGCCCCTGCAGGGTGTCGGGGACCTCGCCGTCGGCGATCCGCTGCGCGATGCCCTCGACGACGGAGGTCTTGCCGACGCCGGCCTCGCCGATCAGCACGGGGTTGTTCTTGGTCCGCCGGGAGAGGACCTCGATCGTCTGCTCGATCTCGTCGGCCCGGCCGATCACCGGGTCGAGCCGGCCGTTGCGGGCGGCCTGGGTGAGGTCCTGGCCGTACTGGTCGAGCGTCGGCGTCGACGAGTTCGTGGGCGCCTCCGGCGCGGGCCCGCCCGGGCGCACCTGTCCCGGCTGGCTCGGCGCGAACCGGGCCTCCGCGAGCAGCCGCCCGGCGGCGGACTCCTCGTTCGCGGCCAGCGCGAGCAGCAGGTGCTCGGGCCCGATGTAGGTGGACCCGAACGAGCGCGAGATCTGGTGGCCGTCGAGCAGGGCGCGCTTCGCGGCGGGGGTGAGCGCGGGCGCGCGGCCGGTCTCCTCGCCGCGCGGCAGCCCCTCCTCCAACGCCCGGGCGACGGTGTCGGGGTCCGCCCCGGCACGGGCGAGCCACTTGCGGGTGGGCTCGAAGCGGGTGGTGGCCAGCAACATGTGCATGGCGTCGAGATCGGCGTCCCCGCGGTCCATGGCCTCCTGGGCGGCCGCGGCCATGATCTCCTTCGCGCCCTGGCTCATGAGGCGGGTCAGGTCGATCCGGTGCACGGGGCCCCGTGGATCACCGGGGCCCATGCCCGGGAAGCCTGATCCGGGCCCGAAGAAGCCGGTCACGGGGAGTCTCCTCTCGACGGATGTCCGACGGAGGGGTGTTCCCGTCGGGCCCTCCGCGAAACCGCCCCCGTGGCCCCCGCCACGCCGTCCCGGCGACCTCGGACGACGCCCCCGCGCACCGGGTGCGGGCGGGGGCGCCGTTCGTTCAGGCCCTGGTCAGCGGCCCTTCCACACCGGCGCGCGCTTCTCGGCGAAGGCCGTGGCGCCCTCCTTGGCGTCCTCGGAGGAGAACACCGGGCGGATGATCGGCTCCTGCTTGGCCCACATGTCGGCGAGCGTCCAGTCCACGGTCTGCCGGGCGACCTCCTTGGTCGCGGCCACCGCCAGCGGCCCGTTTCCGGCGATCGTCTCGCCCAGCGCGACCGCGCCGTCGAGGGCCCCGCCCTCGTCCGTCACCCGGTTCACCAAGCCCACCTCGGCGGCCCGCTCGGCGGAGATCGGGTCGCCGGTCAGCAGCAGCTCCAGCGCGATCGCCGGCGGCAGCCGCCGCGGCAGGTGCAGCGCCGCCCCGCCCGCGGCGACCAGCGAGCGCTTCACCTCCGGCACCCCGAACCGCGCGGTGCGGGCGGCGACGACCAGGTCGCAGGCCAGCAGCAGCTCGAACCCGCCGGCCAGCGCCCAGCCCTCCACGGCACCGATCAGCGGCTTGCGCGGCGGGGCCTGGGTGATGCCGCACAGGCCGCGCCCCTCGATCGACGGGCTCTCCCCGCGCAGGAAGGCCTTCAGGTCCATTCCTGCGGAGAAGACGCCGCCGGCGCCGGTGAGCACGCCGACCCGCAGCTCGTCCGACGCGTCGAGCTCGTCGACGGCCGCCGCGATCCCCTGCGCCACGCCGAGGTTCAGCGCGTTCTTCGCGTCCGGCCGGTTGATCGTGATGACCTGCACCGCACCGCGGCGCTCGACGAGGACCTCGTCCGACACGTTTCCTCCCACTGCGCTCTCACCCTGCCTCGCCCGAACTGAACGAACGCTCTACAAGAAACACCCTAGGCGGCGCCCGGCCCCGCCGACAGCCCCGCCCGCCCCCGCCGTCATCCCGGTGGGGCGGTGGACCCGCGGACCTCGAGGGCGGGGGCCACGAGCCGCACCTCCCGCGCCCGCTCCGGCTCGGCCATCCGGGTCACCAACATCCGTGCGGCCTGCGCGCCGATCCGCTCGCCCGCGCCGTCGACGCTGGTCAGCCAGATGGCGCGCAGCCGGGCCAGCCCGGAGTTGTCGAACCCGACGAGCGAGAGGTCCTCCGGCACGCGCAGCCCCAGCTCGACCGCGGCCGAGGACACGCCCATCGCGACCATGTCGTTGTAGGCGAAGACCGCGGTGGGCCGGTCCGGGCCGCGCAGCAGCCCGAGCGCGGCGTGGCGGGCGCTCTCCTCGCTCACGTCGCTGCGCACGACCCGGATCGCGCCGCCGAGGCCGGCGGCCCGCATCGCCTCCTCGTACCCCTCGGTGCGGTCCCGGCCCGCGCTGCCGGGCGGTCCGGCGAGGTGGGCGATCGTGCGGTGCCCCAGGTCGGCGAGGTGCCCGACGGCGAGAGCGGCGCCCGCGTGGTCGTCGTACGCCACCACGTCGACGGAGGGCAGCTCGCCGTACATGTCGAGGTCCCGGCCGCCGACGGCGACGGTCGGGAGCCGGTGGGCCACGTCGACCAGCGCGGCCGACGGCGGCCCGGACCCGGCGACGAGCAGCCCGTCCACGCCGAGCTCCAGGAACGACCAGGTCAGCGTGTCGTCCATCATCCGGTCGAGCCGGCCGTCGCCGAGCAGCATGTGCTTGCCCTCGGCGTGCAGCACCGGCCCGACCCCGTCGAGCACGTCGGCGAACCAGGGCTGGTGCAGGTCGTTGAGCAGCACGCCGACGCTGTGCGAGCGGCGCTCGGCCAGCCGCCGGGCCGCGGCGTTGGGCCGGTAGCCCAGCTCCGCGATCGCGGCGAGCACGGCCGCCCGGCGGGCGGGGCTGACCTTCGGGGAGTCCCGCAGCACGAGCGAGACCAGCGACTTCGACACGCCCGCCCGGGCGGCGACCGTCTCCAGGGTCGGCCGGCCGGTCTCGCGGATCCCCACACGTGCCTCCCGGGCTGGCAGCGCCGTCACGCTACCGCGCCCGGATCCCGCCGCGGCCTCACCCGACGGGGGACGGCACCCGCAGCAGCGGCTTGAGCGCGACCGCCGGATCGGCCAGGGCCGCCGGGTCCGGTGCGGCCCGGCGGGCGATCAGCAGCTCGCCGATCCGGACGTCCTTGGCGACGGCGGTGCCCACCCCGATCCCGGCGACTGCCACCAGGCGTCCGGCGTCGAGGCCGAACCAGAGCTCCGCGCCGTCCGGGCGGACCCGGACCACCTCCTCGGTGGCGGCCCCGGGCAATCCCGCGACCTGCAGGCACAGGTCGTGCTGGTCGCTCCAGAACCACGGCACCGCCGCGTAGGGCTCACGGGCGCCGAGCAACGCCCGGGCGGCGTGTGCGCCCTGCTCCTGCGCAGCCCGCCAGGACTCCAGCCGGAGGCGGCGGTCGTCGTAGAGGGGGTGCGGGAAGGAGCAGCAGTCCCCCGCCGCGAGGACGTCCGGGGCCGAGGTGGCGAAGGCCCCGTCGACCACGACCCCGTCCGACACGGCGATCCCGGCGGCCTGCGCGAGGGCGGTCTCGGGCACGGACCCGATCCCGGCCACCACGACGTCGACCTCGACCACACCTCC
Organism: Pseudonocardia yuanmonensis; assembly: GCF_039542425.1. Lineage (NCBI taxonomy): Bacteria > Bacillati > Actinomycetota > Actinomycetes > Pseudonocardiales > Pseudonocardiaceae > Pseudonocardia > Pseudonocardia yuanmonensis. The sequence goes on along the minus strand of NZ_BAABIC010000002.1, from coordinate 453,019 downwards.
GTCACCGAGGACGATCCGGCCCGGCTCGAGGCGCGCGACCGCGGTCCCGCACCGGATGTCGATCCCGGCCTCGGCGTGCCGGGCGGCCGCGCGGGCCGCGATCCGCTCCGGCACCGCGCGCCCCATCGGCCGCGGTGCGGCCTCGACCACGGTGACCGCGCAGCCGAGCGCGGCGGCCGTGGCCGCCACCTCGAGCCCGACGAAGCCGCCGCCGACGATCCCCACCCGGGCACCGGACACCAGCCGCTCCCGCAGCGCGACGGCGTCGGCGTGGGAACGGAGCACGTGGGCGCCGGGCAGCGTGCGGGCGCGGGCCCCGGTCGCGAGGAGCAGCCGGTCGTAGCCGAGCACCCGGCCGTCGGCGAGGGTGAGCGTGTGCGCCGCGGTGTCGAGCGCCGTGGCCGCGGTCCCGGCGAGGTGCGTGACGCCGGCCTCGGCCAGCTGCTCGGCGGTGCAGAGCGGGGTCGGGCCCGCGGACCCGGCCAGCACCGCCTTCGACAGCGGCGGTCGCTCGTACGGGTGTCCGGGCTCGCCGCCGACCAACGCGACCGGCCCCGCGTATCCCTCCTCGCGCAGGGCCAGGGCCGCACGGGTGCCGCACTCGCCGGCCCCGACGACCACGACGCCGCCGGGCCCGGTCACGGGACCTCGATGTAGACGGTGCCGTCCTCGACCTTCGTCGGGTAGGTGCGGACGTCGACCAGCACGGGCGCGCCCAGCGCCTTGCCGCTGGTGTAGTCGAAGCGGCCGTTGTGCTTGGGGCACTCGATCGTGCCGCCCATGACCAGCCCGTCGCAGAGCAGCTCGCGCTCGTGGGTGCAGTAGCCGTCCGTGGCGAAGAAGGCGTCGTCGGGCGAGCGGTAGACGGCGTAGGAGTTGCCGGCGTGCTCGAACGGGACGACGTCCTCGGGGTCGACGTCGTCGGTCTCGCAGGCGGCGATCCACTGGGGCATTGCTCGATCTCCTGTGGTGGGTCGGGAGGGGCGGGGTCAGGCGGCGGTCGGGTCGGAGGCCGGCGACGCGCTCGGGGTCGCGGCGGCGAGCGGGCGCGCCCGGCCGTCCGTCAGCTCGTTCGGGATGTGGAAGGGGGTGGCGCCGGGCAGCAGCTCGCGCTTCACGTGGTGGTCCTGGTCCTTCATCTGCCGCAGGACCGCCGGGACGATCTCCTTGTACGCGGCCCACAGCGACGGGTACACGGGCGCGCAGTCGTGCTTGATCTCCTCGTGCAGCTCCGGCAGCCGGTGGTACGGGACCATCGGGAACATGTGGTGCTCCACGTGGAAGTTCATGTTCCAGTAGAGGAAGCGGTTGACCCGGCACATCCGCACGGTGCGGGTGTTGAGCCGGTGGTCCAGCACGTTCTCGCCCATCCCGGCGTGCTGGGTCAGCCCGTAGACGATGTGCATGAAGGTGCCGTAGAGGCGCGGGCCGCCGACGAGCACGACGGGCAGCCAGGTGCCGAAGCCGATCGCGGCCGCGATCGTCACGGCGTAGATGGCCAGCGAGATCCGCGCGGTGCGGTAGACCTTGGGGCGCTCGGACTCGGGGACGTAGTCCGCCTCCTCCGCGGTGAGCCGCCCGGCGGCGTGGATCGCCATGGTGCGGAAGGCCAGCGGGACGTCGACCAGTCCGACGAGGTTCGCCAGCAGCTTCGCCAGCCGGGCCGGCCGCATGGCCTGGATCTCCGGGTCCCGCCCCACGATCAGCGTGTCGGTGTGGTGGCGGGTGTGGCTCCACCGCCAGGTCGTGGGGTCGCGCATCATCATGAACGACGCGAGCCGGTAGACGGCCTCGTCGAGCCACCGGCTCCTGAACGCGGTACCGTGTCCGGCCTCGTGCCAGCGGGAGTCCGACGCCGAGCCGTACAGCACGCCGTAGACCAGGAAGAACGGTACGGCCCACCAGGTGCCCCACAGCGCGATGCCCGCCCCCGCGCACACGACCATGAGCCCGATCCAGATCGCCGTGTCACGGATGGCCGGGCCGTCCGTGCGGCGCATCAGCTCCTTCATCCGCTTGCGCGGGACGTCGCTGCGGAACCAGGTCGCCCCGGCCAGCCCCGCCTCCACCGCGGCCCGGTTCTCCGGGCCGGCCAGGTCGTAGCGCTCGAGCCGTTCCCTGCCCATTCGTCGACCACCTCGTCGTCAGCCGGCGGAGCGCAGGAAATTGGAGCGCTCCAACTGCGGTCAATGGTCGGGACCGTGCGCCCGGCTGTCAAGGCTTTGTCCTCACAAAGCAGCCGATCCCGGACACGCCACCGCCCGTCCCCCGACCGTGGAGAGTCGACTCCGGTCGGTGGACTTTCCTTGCCGCGGCATGACCGACCGGGCGATGATTCTCGTGCACCCAACGGGCACACCCCGTGACGGAGCGTCAGCACGATCCCGGCGGCAGCAAGGAGACGACGATGTCGGGCGATCAGGATCCGCACAGCGACTACGGCTACGACCTCGCGCACGAACTCACGATCGCCCTGCGTACGCCGATGCGGCGCCCGCGCACCAGCGTCTCCGTCCCCGCACAGGTCCTGCGGCGGGAACTGGACCTGGACGCCGACGTCGCCCTCGACGCCGCCCCGGAGGTCTGACCCGGCCGAGTGACGGGCGTGACCGCGCGGGATCCCCGCGCGGTCACGACCCCCGCGCCTACCCCGCGGCGCGCTCCGGCGCCTTCCAGAAGGCGGCGAGCTGCGCCGCGGCCCCGGCCAGCCCGAGCCCCGCGGCGAGGGCCGCGCCCCGCGCACCCCTGAGCTTCCGGTCGATGCCGAGGGCGTGGTCCACGCTGAACCGGCCGGGCCCGATCGCGGCCAGCGCGACGGCCGCCGTGGCCAGGTTCGCCACGTACTCCCAACCCTCGTTCGTGATGAAGAAGCCGTTGGGCACGTGCACGGTCCGCGCCGCGACGCCCATGGTGCCGACGACCGCGGCCGAGGCCAGCGGGGTCCCGGCGCCGGCCAGCAGCAGCGCGCCCGAGCCGACCTCGACGGCCGCGCTCGCCCGCGCCTGCAGCTCCGGCTCGCGGAAGCCGATCGACCCGAACCAGCCGGCGGTGCCCTTCAGGGTGCGGCCGTGCTTCACGCCGTGGGCGATCATCGTCCCGCCGATCACCCCGCGCAGGAGCACGGCGGCGACCTCCCGCCCGACCCGGTTCCCGCCCCTGCCGCGCCCGCGCCCCATCGCGTCCTCCGCTCGTCGTCCGCCGTCGCCGATCGGGGATCAGCCTAGTGACACAGGCATCCTGCGGCCGAATGTCCGGACCGTGCGGTTGCCGTCCCACCAGGCAGAACGCTCTCTGTGACCGGCTTCGCAATCCCAACGCCCGAGGTTGGGTATGCGGCCCGGCCGGGTTACGGTCGCCCCATGACCGGCTCGACGCTCCTCACCACGCGGGGTCACATCGACCTCCAGCGTGTGGCGTCGGCCCTCTGTCCGCGCTGACGCCCTCGTCGGACCGCGCCGCCCCTCCACTCCACCGGCGGCGATCCATCCAGGGCGCCCGGCGTGCTCTGCCCCGGGTGCCCGCTCGCCCCTAGGGACACCCATGACCACGACCCCGGAGCGGACGCGTGCCCAGGCGCCGCCATCCGAAGTGGACACCGTCACCCTCGCCTCCGAGGCCGACCGCCGGCCCGGCCGCGTGCCGCGCTGGGTGCTCAAGACGGTCTCGCCTATCGTGCTGATCGCGCTCTGGCAGGTGCTGTCGGGCGTCGGGGTGCTGGAGGACGACACGCTCGCCTCGCCGCTGACCGTGGCGCAGACCGCGGCGGGGATGTGGGAGGACGGATCCCTGCAGAGCGCGGTGCTCACGTCGGTGGGCCGGGTGCTCGCCGGGCTCGGGGTCGGCCTGGTCGCCGCGGTCGTGCTGGCCACGCTCGCCGGCCTGTTCCGGGTGGGCGAGGACATCGTCGACGCGCCCGTGCAGATGCTCCGCACGGTGCCGGTCATCGGCCTGATCCCGCTGCTGATCATCTGGTTCGGGATCGACGAGACGCCGAAGGTCGTGCTCGTCGGGCTCGCGGTGACCTTCCCGCTCTACATGAACCTCTACGGCGGTATCCGCAACGTCGACTCCTCGCTGATCGAGGCGTCGCGGACGCTCGGGCTCGGCTGGTTCGGCCAGGTCCGGCACGTGATCCTGCCGTCGGCGATGCCGCAGTTCCTCATCGGGCTGCGCTACGCGCTCGGCACCGCGTGGCTGGCGCTGGTCTTCGGCGAGACGATCAACGCGACGTCCGGCATCGGCTACGAGATGAACAAGGCCCGCGAGTTCTTCGCGACGGACGTCATCGTCGTCTGTCTCGCCCTCTACGCGATCCTGGGCCTGGTCGCGGACATGATCGTGCGTGGTCTCGAGAGGGGGCTGCTGTCGTGGCGACCGGCGTTCAGCGGGAAGTGACCCCGGCGGTCTCCGTGAAGGGACTGACCCGCCGCTTCGGTGACCGGGCGGTCATCGAGGACCTCGACCTGGAGATCGTGCCCGGCCAGTTCGTGGCGCTGCTCGGCGCCTCGGGCTGCGGCAAGTCGACCCTGCTGCGGATCCTCGCGGACCTGGACCGGGACGTCTCCGGCGAGGTCACCGTGCCCCGCAGGCGGGCCGTCGGCTTCCAGGCCCCGCGGCTGATGCCGTGGAAGAAGGTGTGGCGCAACGTCGTCCTCGGCCTGCCCGGCAGGCCGGACCGCGAGCGCGCCGTCGCCGCGCTGACCGAGGTGGGCCTCGCCCACCGCGTCGACGTGTGGCCGAAGGTCCTCTCCGGTGGCGAGGCGCAGCGCGCCGCGCTGGCCCGCGCCCTGGTCCGCGAGCCGGACCTGCTGCTGCTCGACGAGCCCTTCTCCGCGCTCGACGCGCTCACCCGGATCACCGCCCGCGGGCTGGTGGACGAGGTGTGGCAGCGGCACGGCTGCGCGGTCCTGCTCGTCACGCACGACGTCGAGGAGGCCCTCGCGCTGGCCGACCGCGTGCTGGTCATGCAGGACGGGAAGATCGGCTACGACGCCCCCGTCGAGATCGACCGGCCCCGCGACGTGACCGATCCCGAGTTCCAGCGCCTGCGCGGCGAGCTGCTCGCGCGCCTCGGCGTGCACTGACTCGATCCGCACCTCAGGAGGACGACCATGACGGTCGAGTTCATCGGCATGATCGGGACCCAGGAGGTCTCGGAGATCCACCCCGCCGCCGGTCCGGTCGTGGACCGGGACACGGTGCGCCGCTTCGTGTCCGCCCACGAGGAGGGCGGTTTCGACAAGGTGCTGGTCGGCCACTCGTCGTCCACCCCGGACGGGTTGCAGGTCGCCGCGTACGGCGCCGCGCACTCCGAGCGGCTGGGCTTCCTGGTCGCGCACCGCCCGGGCTTCACGGCCCCCACGCTCGCCGCCCGGCAGTACGCCACGCTGGACCACTTCTCCGGCGGCGGCCGGGTCGCGATGCACGTCATCTCCGGCGGCAGCGACGTCGACCAGCGCCGGGACGGCGACTGGCTCGACAAGGAGGAGCGCTACGCCCGCACGGACGAGTACCTCGACGTGGTCCGCCGCGCCTGGTACGAGCCCGAGGCGTTCGACCACTCCGGGGAGCACTACCGGGTGGCCGGTGTGCAGCAGGAGATCCGCCCGCTGAGCAGCCGGATCCCGATCTTCTTCGGCGGCTCCTCGGAGGCCGCCCACCGGGTCGGCGGCAAGCACGCGGACGTCTTCGCGCTCTGGGGCGAGCCCCTCGCCGAGACCGCCGAGCAGATCGAGAAGGTCCACGCCGCGGCCCGCGCGGCGGGGCGCACCGAGCTCCCCCGGATCAGCGTCTCCTTCCGCCCCATCCTCGGCGCCACCGAGGAGCAGGCCTGGGAGCGCGCCCACGCCATCCGCGACCAGATCGTCGCCGCGAAGGGTGGACATGCGTCCTTCACCGGCAGCCGGATGCGGGAGAAGGACGGGCCGTCGAACGTCGGCTCGCAGCGCCTGCTCGCCGCCGCCGAGAAGGGCGAGCTCCACGACCGCTGCCTCTGGACCGCCACGGCGGCGGCGTCCGGTGCGGCGGGCAACTCCACCGCGCTCGTCGGCACCCCCGAGACCGTGGCGCAGGCCCTGCTGGACTACGTCGACATCGGCGTGACCACGCTGCTGATCCGCGGCTACGACCCCGTCTCCGACGCGGCCGCCTACGGCCGCGACCTGCTCCCCCTCGTCCGGGCCGAGGTGGCCCGGCGTGCTCAGAACAGCTCGCAGAAGGTGTCCGCGTGACCACGGCAGCACCCGCCCCCACCGTCTTCACCCCGGCCGTCGCGGTCCGCGGCACCGTCGTGGTCCTCGTCGGCCGCGGCGAGAACCCCGGCGTCTACGCGCGCTTCGGAAAGCGCCTCGCCTTCGACGGGTACACCGTCGTCGTCCCGCACGCGGACGCCACGGACGCCGAGGTCACGGCCGCCCTCGCCGAGGGTGAGGGGGCCCGGGTCCTGCTCGGCTCCGACGCCGGCGCCCTGCGCGCCTGGAGCATCGCAGCGCAGACCCCGCCGGACGCCCTCGTGCTCGCCGCCCTGCCCCTCGGTGAGGGGGACGTCCCCGCGGACCACGAGGCCGAGATCGCCGCCCGCACCGCCTGCCCGATCCACCGGCAGGTCCTCGACGCCGACCCGGACTTCCGGTGGGGCGAGCTGACCGGCGACCTCCCGGAGCACCCGGAGGCGCTGCCGGACGTGCCGACCCTCGTGCTGCACGGCGAGGTCGACCCGATCGCCCCGGTCGAGGCGGTCCGCGCGCGGTTCGCGGACGTCGCCGTGGTCCGGGACGGGGTGCACGACGTGCTCAACGACCAGTTCCACCGGATCGTCGCCGCCCGCGTGATCACCTTCCTAGAGGGCGTCGCGAAGGGTGCCGGGTTCGTCGAGACCGCCGCGCCCGAGGTGACCAAGTCGCGCAAGGCCGCGCCGCTGCACGTCTCGGCCCGGTTGGACTACGCCCTGCGCGCGATCGCCGAGCTGATCGGCGCCGACTCCCCGGTGCGCTGCGAGATCGTCGCCCGCACCCGCGACATCCCGCTGAACTCGCTGGTCAACATCATGATCCAGCTCCGCAAGGCGGGCCTCGTGAGCAGCCGGCGGGGGCGCGAGGGCGGTTACCAGCTGGCGCGGGACGCCGCCGAGATCACCCTCGCGGACGTCGTCCGGGCCACCGAGGGTGCCATCGCCACCGTTCCGGCCGGCGCACCGTGGGACGACCTGGAGCGCACCGTGCGCGAGTATCTCGAGGAGCGTTCCGTCCTCGAACTGACCACCGGGAGCAACCATGGCTGAGCTGGACAACAGCGCCTTCCACCCCGACTTCACGGCCGCGCAGGCGCAGCTGCCGAACCGCGCGCGGGTGCACCTGATCAAGAACGCCGACCTGACCGGCGACACGATGCAGACCTCGGGCATGACCCGCCGCGAGGCGGTCAGCGGCAAGACCGTGGGCTCGGAGAAGCTCTGGACCGGCGAGACGCACGTCGCGCCGGCCACCAACTCCGGCGACCACCACCACGGCGAGGCCGAGACCTCGATCTACATCGTCAGCGGGAACCCGCGGTTCGTCTACCACGACGGCACCGGCGAGGTCGCGCTGCAGACCGAGCCCGGCGACTACATCTTCGTGCCGCCGTTCGTCCCCCACCGTGAGGAGAACCCGGACCCGGAGAACCCGGCCGTGGTCGTCATCTCCCGCAGCACCCAGGAGGGGATCGTCGTGAACCTCCCCGCCCTCTACCCCCTGAAAGAGAATCCTTCGTGAAGCGTCTGCTCACCGCTGTACTGGCCACCGCCACCCTGGCGCTGGCGGCCTGTGGCTCCGGCGGCGGCTCCGCCGCCGGCGACGGGCCGGTGGACCTGTCCACCGTCACCCTCAAGGTCGGGGACCAGGCCGGGATCCAGCAGGCACTGGTCGAGGCCTCCGGCGCGCTCCAGGGTGCGCCCTACAAGGTCGAGTGGGCCCAGTTCCCCGCGGCCGCGCCGGTGCTGGAGGCGCTGCGCGGCAAGGCCGTCGACATCGGGGTGGCCGGCGACGCGCCGACCCTGACCGCGCTCTCGTCCACGGACGACATCAAGATCGTGGCGGCGACCAAGGTCCCGCAGCAGTACGGCCTGTCCGTCATCGTGCCGAAGGACTCGCCGATCCAGTCCGTGGCGGATCTCAAGGGCAAGACGGTCTCGCCGACCACGCAGGGCTCCGTTGGTCACTATCTGCTGCTGCAGGCGCTGAAGGAGGCCGGGCTGACGGACTCCGACGTCACGATCTCCTTCCTGCAGCCGGTCGACGCCGCCGCGGCCATGTCGTCGGGCGCGATCGACGCCTGGTCGACCTGGGACCCGTACACCGCGGTCGCCGAGCAGGAGCAGGGCGCGCGCGTGCTGCGCGGGCCGGACGGGCTCGCCCCCGGGCTGACCTTCCTCGACGCCAACACGGACGCGCTCGAGGACGCCGGCAAGAAGCAGGCCATGCAGGACTTCATCTCCCGCTACGGCAAGGCCGTGCGGTGGGCCGCCGATCACCCGACCGAGAACGCGGCGATCTACACGAAGCTGACCCAGCGGCCCGCCGCGGTCGCGGACCTGATGTCGCAGCGCGCCAACCGCTCCCTGGTCCCGCTGGACCAGGCGCTGGTCGGCGAGATCCAGACCGTCGCCGACAACTACGAGGCGTTCGGCGTGCTGCGCAAGAAGGTCGAGGTCTCCGAGGCCGTGCAGGACCTGTCCCCCGCGACGACGTCCTCCTGATGCACCTCGCGCTCTACCTGTCCGAGTCGGGGGTGCACGCCGGCGGGTGGCGGCACCCCCGCTCGGGGATGGACACCGGCGCCAACGTCGAACTGTTCCGCCGGCTGGCGCGGACCGCGGAGGAGGCCTGCTTCGACCTGGCGTTCTGTTCTCCACGATCGACCACGTCAGCGGCGGGCGCGCGGCCTGGAACGCGGTGACCTCGGTGTCCGACGGCGAGGCCCGCAACTTCAGCCGGGACGCCCACCTCGACCACTCCACGCGGTACGACCGGGCGGCGGAGTTCCTCCGACGCCGTCCTGGCCCTGTGGGACACCTGGGACGACGACGCCGTGGTCCTCGACCGCGCCGGCGCCGTCTACGTCGACCCGGGTCGGGTCCGCCGCGCCGACCACTCCGGGGACTGGTTCCGCGTGGCCGGGCCGCTGACCCTGCCGCGCTCGCCGCAGGGCAGGCCGGTGATCGTGCAGGCCGGGGCGTCGGGCACGTTCCTCTCGGTGGCGGCCCGCACCGCGGAGATCGTCTTCGCGGTGGCGCCCACCCTCGAACGGGCGCAGGACTTCCGCGCTCATTTCCGCGCCGCGGTGTCGTCCGCGGGTCGGGATCCGGACTCGGCGAAGGTGCTGCCGGGGATCATGCCGATCGTCGCCGACACCGACTCGGAAGCCCGGGCGCTGGAGCAGGAGCTGCGCTCGCTGGTGCACCCGGTCGCCGGTCTGACGTTCATGTCGGCCTCGATGAACTACGACCTGGCGACGCATCCGGTGGACGGCCCGGTGCCGGACGTGCGCTCCGAGCTGCGCGGTTCCAAGGGCCGGTTCGAGTACGTCATCGGGCACGCCCTCGAGCGCGGGATCACCCTGGGTGAGCTGGCCGTGGAGTACGCGGCGAGCCTGTCCTTCCCGATGCTGGTCGGCTCGCCGACGACGGTGGCGGACGAGATGGAGCGCTGGTACTCGGCGGGTGGCGGGGACGGCTTCGTGATCATGCCCGCCTTCGCCCCCGGCTCCGTCGACGACTTCACGAGCCTCGTGGTCCCGGAACTGCAGGCCCGCGGCCTGTTCCGGCGCGAGTACTCCGGGAAGACCTTGCGCGACCACCTCGCTCTGGAGCGCCCCGCCGTCGCGACGCTGTGAGTGACGAGAGCAGCTGTCGCCCCTCACGACGGCTCAGGGCGGCACCGTGCCCCCGCACTCCCGGACGAGGCCGACCATGATCGCCCGGTCGGGCCTCGTCCACCTGGTCCGCGTAGTAGGCGTAGAGCATCTCGCGACCCCGTCACCTCGCGGCTTCTACCGGTCCGTCGGCGTCGCGGGTCGGGCGCCCGGACGACCGCGCCGAGCAGCTGTCGCCCACGGATCGCGCTGATCGCCAGGCGTCCGCGGATCGGCGGCTGATCGCGAGGCCTCCCGGATCGGCGGCTGGTCGCGAGGCCTCCCGGATCGGCGGCTGATCGCGAGGCCTCCCGGATCGACGGCAGATCCGAGGCGTCCCGCCAGTTCTGCGTCCCCGAGGTCGCACGCTGCGGCGCCGGCGGATCACCTGCTGGGCCCAGGTCCCACCACACACCCGTCGGGACCTGACACACCTTGTCGACGAGGTGTGCCACGTGCGTCGAGGGTGTGGGAGCCGGCCGGAGCGGGTGTGCGGCGCCGTCCGGTGTGAGCGACGACCCGAGCGGCTGCCCCGCCCACCCCGCCGGGCACCACGAACCTCGGTCGGGGAGCGCGTCCGCCCGGCCCCACGAACCTCATTCGGGGCGAGCGGCTGCCCCGCCGGCCCCGCCGACCTCAGTCGGGGAGCGAGTCCACCGCCCACTGCCGGAGCAGGGCGCGGAGTGCGGTGACCAGCACCAGCGGCTGGTCGAGCATCGGGTGGTGGCCCGTGGCGGGGAGGTCGACGATCGGCACCCGGTGGCCGAGGAGGGCGTCGATCTCACCGGCCATCGTGTCCGGGACCAGCCCGAACTCCGACCGTAGGAAGCCGGCGCGGCACTTGAGCTCCGGCAGCAGGTCGCGCAGCAGCACGCGTTCGGCGAAGAGGCTCGGGTCGAACTTCCAGCTCCAGCCGGCGTCGACGGCCTTCACCGACTCCTCGGCGATGTGCCGGCGCACGTACGGCAGCAGGACCTCCTGCGCCGGCATGGTGGTGAAGCGGCCGAGGATCGTCTCGCGGTCGTCGTAGACCTTCGCCGTGCGGCTCTTGCGCCGCAGCCGCTCCTCCTCGGGCGGCTGCTCGTTGAGCGGCGAGTCGATGATCACGATGCCGTCGACCTCGGCGCCGAACCGGGCACCGACGGTCGCGGTCACCCAGCCGCCCATGCTGTGGCCGATCACCGTCGGCGGCCCGTCCACACCGCCCGCGTCCGCCACCGCCATGACCTCGCGCGCCCACAGGTCCAGGTCGTAGGCCCGGCGGTGCTCGCTGTCGCCGTGCCCGGTCAGGTCGAGCGCGACGACCCGGTTGCCGGCGGAGAAGAACGGCGCGATGTGGTCCCACCAGCCCGAGTGCGCGGCGCCGCCGTGCACCAGGACCAGGCCGGGCCGGCCCTCCTCGCCCCAGGCGCGGTAGTGCACGCGCGCGCCCTCCACCTCGGTGTCGCCGTGCACCGGCGGCTCGTCCAGCGCGGTGCGGAACCAGCGGGGGGCGTCCTCGGTCGCGGTCGGGTCCACGGACCGGATGGTCGCACGCGCGTCCCCGCCACACCGGCTCCGGCGGGGGTGACGACGGTCGTCACTACGGGGCGTCGTGGAAGATGATCCCCAGCACGTACCGCTCCCCCGTGTGGACCGCCGACACCCCGTGCCGCAGCTGGCGGCGGTGATCGCCACGACTGCCCCGGACGGGCCGGTGGTGCACCGGGAACACCACGGCGTCGCCCTGCCCCGGCCGCACCACGACCGCCCGCGACTGCTGCCGCGGCACCTGCTCCACGAACACGCTCTCCCCACCGGTGAAGTCGACGTCCGGCCGGCTGAGCATCACCAGCAGCTGCAGCGGGAAGGTCAGGTCGCCGTAGACGTCCTGGTGGAGGCGGTTGTGCCCACCCCGCCCGTAGCGCAGCAGCAGCGGGGTGGGCCGGCGCTGGCCGCGCTCCGCGCACTCCGCCCGCAGCTCCGCCAGCGTGGACGGGAAGGTGCGCTCGCCGAGCCGCGCCGCCCACCCGTTCGCGATCTCCGCCAGCGGCGGGTACCACTCCTCGCGCAACCGCTGCACCACGGCCGGCAGCGGGTCGGCGAAGTAGCGGTAGGTCCCCTCGCCGAACGCGTGCCGGGCCATGACGACCGTGCTGCGGAAGCGCGCGTCGTCCTCGAACAGCCCCGCCACCTCGGCACACTCCTCCGGGGACAGCACGCCCGGGACGTGCGCGACACCGGTGCCGTCGAGCTCCTCCGCGAGATCCATGCCTCCACCCCACCAGCGGCGCCCGCGCGGTTCCGGCGGGAATCAGACGTCGAGCCGGTAGCCCATCCCCGCCTCTGTGACGAGATACCGCGGGTGCGCGGGATCGGTCTCGAGCTTGCGCCGCAGCTGCGCCAGGTACACCCGCAGGTAGTTGGTGCGGTCCTCGTACTGCGGCCCCCACACCTGCCGCAGCAGCTCCCGCTGCCCGACGAGCTTGCCGCGGTGCCCGGCGAGCATCTCGAGGATGCCCCACTCGGTCGGGGTCAGGTGCACCTCGGCGTCGCCCCGGCGGACGCGCTTGGCCTGCAGGTCCACGGTCAGCTCGCCGAGCGACAGTACGGGGTCACCGGTCGGGGCCGCCGCCCCGGCCCGCCGGACGGCCGCGCGCAGGCGGGCCAGCAGCTCGTCCATGCCGAAGGGTTTCGTGACGTAGTCGTCCGCGCCCGCGTCGAGCGCGGCGACCTTCTGCCCGGAGTCCGTCCGCGCGGACAGCACGATGATCGGCACCGGACTCCAGCCGCGGATGCCGGCGATGACCTCCGCGCCGTCGAGGTCGGGCAGGCCCAGGTCGAGCACGACGACGTCCGGGTGCCGATCCGCGGCCGCCCGCAGCGCGGAGGTGCCGTCCCCGGCCAGCGTGACGTGGTAGCCCTGGGCGGTCAGGTTGATCCGCAGGGCCCGCGCGATGGCCGGGTCGTCGTCGACGACGAGGACCCGGGTCTGCACGCCCCCATTCACTCACAACCGGGTGCGCACGTGCTCCCGTGCCAGCCGCCTGCGGCGGTGCGCGGCCATGCGGACCGGCGCGTCCGTCCAGCCGTAGCCGTCGTGGTCGCCGATGCGCTGGACGAGCGCGAGGAACACCCGGCCGCCCAGCACCTCGGTGCAGACCTGCAGGTAGGCGCCCTCCGGGGTCTCCTCGTGCAGCACGCCGAGATCGCGGTACGCGGTCAGCCGGTCCTTCGACAGGGCGAGCCGGGCGTCGAGGTCGGCGTAGTAGTTGTCCGGGACGGCGAGCAGCGGTGCGCCGGCCGCGCGGGCCGACCGGGCGGCCGCCAGGACGTCGTCGACGGCCAGGGCGACGTACTGCGGCTCGGACACCCCCGGCGCCCACTCCCCCCGCCGCAGCAGCGACACCGTGAGCGCGAGCCGCACCCGCCGCTGCGCGTCGACGACGGCGCGGCTGCGGACCAGGCCGAACGGCGCGGCGAACTCGGCGGTCGCGGCCGGCTCCAGGCCCAGCACCGTGCGGTAGAAGAGCGCGGCCTCGTCGAAGTGGTCGAAGGGCTGGGCCAACCCGACGTGGTCGATGCCGGTCACCCCGATGCCGGGCGCGGTCTCGCCGGTGGGGACGAAGTCCCCGGTCCAGTCCTGCTCGGCGCCCGTGCGGCAGAAGAACACCGCGGTGCCGTCCGGCGCGGTGACGGCGGCGAGATCGGCCTCCGCCGGCCCGCGCTCCCGCGGCAGGCGGGGGGCGCTCAGCCGGGTCGCCCGGCGCGCGGCCCCGGTCGGGTCGGCCGACTCGACGGCCAGGGCCGCCACCGCGACCTGGCCGCCGGAGCGGTTCACCAGGATCCGGGCACCGCCCTGCTCCCAGCGCTCCACGGGCTTGGTGCGGTGCAGGCCGGTGCGGGCGAAGCCGAGCGCGGCCAGCACCGGGGCCAGCGACTCGTCGGCCGAGAGTTCGACGAAGGCGTGTCCGCGCAGCTCCGGGGCGGGTTCCGCCACCGGATCGGCGCCCTGGCCCCGGGCGGCGGTCGCCTCGGCCAGCGCCAGCAGGGACCGATGGGCGTCCACCGCCGCGCGGGCCGGGTCCGCCTGCCGGAAGACGTCGTTGAACACCTCGAGCGACAGCGGCCCGGCGTAGCCCGCGCGCAGCACGGGCTCCAGGAAGGCGGGCAGGTCGAAGGCGCCCTGTCCGGGGAAGAGCCGGTGGTGGCGGCTCCACTGCAGCACGTCCATGGACAGGTGCGGGGCGTCGGCGAGCTGCAGGAAGAACAGCTTCTCGCCGGGGATGTCCGCGATCGCGGCGGGGTCCGAGCCGCGGGACAGGATGTGGAAGCTGTCCACGCACAGGCCGAGCGCGGGGTGGTCGGCGCGCCGGACCGCCTCCCAGGAGCGGTCGTAGGTGTCCACGTGCCGGCCCCAGGCCAGCGCCTCGTAGGCGATCCGCAGTCCACGGGCGGCGGCGCGCTCGGCCACCGCGTGCAGCTGCTCGGCGAGGAGGTCGACGTCGGCGACGGCGTCGGGCGCCACCGAGGAGCAGACGAGCACCGTGTCCGTGCCGAGCGCCTCCATCACGCCGAACTTGTGCTCCGCGCGTCGCAGGTTGGCCGCGAACCGCTCCGGGTCCGTCGAGTCCAGGTCGCGGAAGGGCTGGTAGAGGTCGATCGACAGCCCGAGGTCGGCGCAGCGCAGCCGCACCTCACCGGGCGGCATGGGCGAGGCGACGAGATCGGGCTCGAAGATCTCGACGCCGTCGAACCCGGCCGCCGCCGCGGCGGGCAGCTTGTCCTCCAGCGCGCCGGACAGGCACACCGTGGCGATCGCGGTGCGGGGCTCACGCGACACGGCCGGCACCCCCGCCCGCACCCACCGTCTCCGCCCCGACCAGCTCGGCGAGGTGGCGCAGCATCCGCGCCGGGTCCGGGTCGACGCCGCTGAACAGGCGCAACGCCTCCGCGGCCTGGTGCACGGCCATGCGCCCGCCGTCGAGCGTCCGGCAGCCGCGGGCCCGCGCGGCCCGTAGCAGCGCGGTCTCCAGCGGGCGGTAGACGATCTCGGCGACCCAGAGCTCCGGGCGCAGCATCGCCGCCGGCAGCGGGAGGCCGGGGTGCTCGGCCATCCCGACGGGCGTCGCGTGCACCAGCCCGTCGGCCGCGGCCAGCCGGCGCCCGAGGTCGGCGACGGCGCCGCCGCGGGCCCGGGCGGGCCCGAACCGGCCGGAGAGGGCGTCGGCCAGGCGGCCGGCGCGGGTGGCGTCGACGTCGAGCACCGACAGCGTGCCGACGCCGAGGCTCAGCAGGGCGTGCGCCGCGGCCGCGCCGGCCCCGCCCGCGCCCAGCAGCACGACCTCGTCGAGCCGCACGCCGGGCAGGCCGGCGACGAAGCCGTCGCGAAAGCCGGACCAGTCGGTGTTGTGCCCGACGGTCCGGTCCCCGTGGAACACGACGGTGTTGACGGCGCCGATCGCGGCCGCGTCGGGCGACAGCTCGTCGAGGTGCCGGATGACCAGCTGCTTGCAGGGGTGCGTGACGTTCACGCCCGCCCGGCCCTCGGCCCGCGCCCGGGCCAGCAGGTCGCCGACGGCCTCCGCCGGCAGGTCCAGCTCGTCGAGGTCGAAGCGGGTGTAGGTGCAGTCCAGACCGAGCTCGCGCGCCTCGCGCTCGTGCAGCGCGGGCGAGAGCGACGGGCCGATCCCCGCCCCGATCAGGCCGGTGAGCAGCCGGCGGGCTGCCGGGCCGTCGGGCGCGGTGCGGTCCTGGAACATGCTCACGGGCTCCCTCGCCGTCGATGAATGTACTGGTTAGTTACTTGTACCCGCTCGGAGCACGGAAGGGAAGCGTGAGCCGGATATCGTCGGACCCGTGAGTCCCCACCCGAACCTCCGCGTGAGCCGAGCAGCCGGACGCACCCCGTGAGCGCGGAGCCGAGCGGCCCGGTCGGCACCCCGGAGCGCCAGCGGGACGCCGAGCGCACCCGCGCCGAGATCCTCGACATCGCCACCGCCGAGTTCGCCGACCGGGGCTACGCCGGCGCCCGGGTCGACGAGATCGCCGCCCGCACCCGCACGACCAAGCGGATGATCTACTACTACTTCGGCAGCAAGGAGGGCCTCTACGTCGCCGTCCTGGAGCGCGCCTACCAGGGCATCCGCGCCCTGGAGCAGCAGCTCGACGTCGACCACCTCGACCCAGCGCGGGCCATGCGCGCGCTCGCCGAGCTCACCTTCGACCACCACGAGTCGCACCCCGCCTTCATCCGGCTGGTCAGCATCGAGAACATCCATCACGCCGAGCATCTCCGGACCTCCCCGATCCTGCCCGGCCTGGCCGCACCCGCGGTCGACGTGCTGGGCCGGATCCTCGAGCGCGGCCGCCGGTCCGGCCTGTTCCGCGAGGACGTCGACGCGCTCGACGTCCACATGGTGATCAGCGCCTTCTGCATCTTCCGCACCGCGAACCGGCACACCTTCCAGGCCATCTTCGACCGCGACCTGCTGGACCCGGGGCGTCGCGACCACTACCGGCGCATGCTCGGCGACCTGGTCCTGGAGTACCTGACCGCGCACGTCGGCCGGGCCTGACCCGGGACGCCGCGCGACCATCGGATCGGCGGCCAGGGGTTGACACCGCCCGGAAGCTAACTCACTATCCGGTACGTAACCAGGCGGTACATAAGCCGTCGCGACCCGATCCCGCTGTGTCGTGCATCGGAGCAACACTCCAGGGAGCCCCTCGTGTCCTCACCGACCCCCGCCGCACCGGCGGCCCAGCCGCGCAAGGCGGCGCTCGCCGCCTGGATCGGCAGCGCGCTCGAGTACTACGACTTCTTCATCTACGGCACCGCCGCGGCGCTGGTGTTCAACAAGATCTTCTTCCCGGCGCAGAGCCCGGCCACGGGCACGCTGCTCGCGCTGGCGACGTTCGGCGTCGGCTACGTCGCCCGCCCCGTCGGCGCGTTCGTGCTCGGCCACGTCGGCGACAAGTTCGGCCGTAAGCGGGTGCTCGTCTTCACCGTGCTGCTGATGGGCGTGGCGACGTTCCTCGTCGGCTGCCTGCCCTCCTACGGCTCGATCGGCGTCGCGGCGCCGATCCTGCTCGTCTCGCTCCGGCTGCTGCAGGGCCTGTCGGCGGGCGGTGAGCAGGCCGGCGCGAACTCGATGAGCCTGGAGCACGCCCCGGCGAACCGCCGCGCCTACTACACGAGCTACACGCTCAGCGGCACGCAGTTCGGCCAGATCCTCGCGACGGCGATCTTCCTGCCGATCGCGGTGCTGCCCGAGGAGTCCCTGCTGACCTGGGGATGGCGGGTGCCCTTCTGGCTCAGCGCCATCGTCGTGGTCGTCGGCCTGCTGATCCGCCGCACGCTCGAGGAGACCCCGGTCTTCGAGCAGGAGCGCGACCGGCACGAGGTGGCGAAGGCGCCGCTGGCGGTGCTCTTCCGCGACCACTGGGCCTCGGTGCTCCGCGTGGTCGTCGCCGCGACCATCGCCACCGTCAGCACGATCTTCACCGTCTACGCCCTGTCCTACGCGGTGAACGTCGAGGGCCTGTCCCGCACCGCCATGCTCTGGGTCGGCGTGCTGGCCAACGCCGTCGCGCTCGTCGCGCTGCCGCTCTTCGGCCGGCTGGCCGACCGGGTCGGCCGAAAGCCGGTGTTCATCGGCGGCTCGCTCGGTTGCGGTGTGCTGATGTTCGCCTACCTGGGCTCCATCTCCACCGGCAACTACGTGCTGATCTTCCTCGTCGGCATCCTGATGTTCGGGGTCGTGCACAGCGCGACGGGCGGCGTGTGGCCGGCCTTCTACGGCGAGATGTTCCCGGCACGGGTCCGCCTGTCCGGCATGGCCGTCGGCACCCAGATCGGCTTCGCCGTCGCCGGCTTCGCGCCGTCCATCGCGGCCGCCCTGGCCGGTCCGGAGGGCGCCGACTGGGTGCCGGTCGCCTGGTTCGTCGCCGCCGTCTGCCTGCTCAACGTCATCGCCGTGGCCACCGGCCGCGACTACTACAGGACCCCCACGGAGCGGCTCGGCGAGCGCCCGGTCCCGCGGGAGAACCCGGCCGCCGCCCCGGTCGCCCCGTGAGCGAGGTCTTCCAGGTCTTCGCCGTCCGGTACGCCTCGCGTGCCGGGCGGCGCGGCCAGCACTTCCTCGGCTACGACGAGCGCTGGGACGAGCCGCACCCCACCGCCTACTACGTGTGGCTGGCCGTCTCGCCACAGCGCGCCGTCGTCGTCGACGCCGGGCTCGACCCGGACCGCGGGGTCCCCCTCGACGGGCTGGAGTTCCACTGCTCCCCCGCCGCGGGCGTCGCCGCCCTCGGGGTCGACCCGGCCGACGTCGACCAGGTCGTGCTCTCTCACCTGCACTACGACCACACCGGCACCGTCGCCCGTTTCCCCCGCGCCCGGCGGGTGGTGCAGCGCGCGGAGGCCGACTACTGGAGCGGCCCGGTCGCGAAGCGCATCGCCCGGGAGCGCTGGCTCGTCTCGGACGACGACCTCCGCGAGGTCCTCGGCGCCCCCGACCGTCTCGACGTGGTCGAGGGCGACCGCGAGCTCGCCCCCGGGCTGTCGGTCCACCTCGTGGGCGGGCACACCGCGGGCATGCAGCTGACCCGGGTCCGCACGGCCCGCGGCTGGGTGGTGCTGGCTTCCGACGCCGCCCACTTCTACGAGAACCTCGAGCAGGACCGGCTCTTCCCGATCCTGCACTCGACCCCCGCGATGTACGCCGGCTTCGACCGTGCCCGCGAGCTCGCCGACTCCGCCGACCTGGTGGTCCCCGGCCACGACCCCAAGGTGTTCGCCCGCTTCCCGCAGGTCGAGGGGGTCCCGGCGGTGCGGGTCGCCTGAGCGGCCTGTGGTGCCTCTCGCACCCGGGATCATGACGGCGCCGCTCCGGGGTTGTGCGGTGGTGGCGGCCGGACCGACCGCCGTCACCCCGCTCCCCGGAGGTTCGCCGTGCCGTCCCTGTTCGACCCGATCACGCTGCGCGGGATCACCGCGCGCAACCGCATCTGGCTCGCCCCGATGTGCCAGTACTCGATCGACGCGCGCGACGGCGTCCCCACCGACTGGCACCTCGTCCACCTCGGTGCCCGCGCAACGGGCGGCTTCGGGCTGGTCATGACCGAGGCCGCGGCCGTCTCGCCGGAGGGCCGCATCTCCCCGCAGGACGCCGGCCTCTGGTCCGACGAGCAGGCCGAGGCCTGGGCCCGGATCTCCGCCTTCGTGCGGGCGCAGGGCGCAATCCCGGCGACCCAGCTGGCGCACGCCGGCCGCAAGGGCTCGACGGCGGCGCCGTGGCGTGGCGAGGGCCCCGTCGTGGTCGAGGACGGCGGCTGGCAGGCCGTGGCGCCGAGCGCGGTCGCCTTCCAGGGCTACGCCACCCCGCGTGAGCTCGCCCGGGAGGAGATCGCGGAGATCGTCACCGCCTTCGCCGACGCCGCCCGCCGTGCCGACGCCGCCGGCTTCGACGTCGTCGAGGTGCACGCCGCCCACGGCTATCTGCTGCACCAGTTCCTCTCCCCGCTGGCCAACCTGCGCACGGACGAGCACGGCGGCTCCTTCGACAACCGCATCCGGATCGTCCTCGAGGTGGTCGACGCCGTGCGCGCCGCGCTGCCGGACCGCAAGGCGCTGCTCGTGCGGCTCTCCGCGACCGACTGGGTCGACGGCGGCTGGACGGCCGAGGAGACCGTCGAGCTCTCCGCACGCCTCACCGAGCACGGGGTGGACCTCGTCGACGTCAGCTCGGGCGGCCTCGACGCCCGCCAGGACATCCCCGTCGGCCCCGGCTACCAGGTCCCGTTCGCCCGCGACGTCCGCGCGAAGGCCGGCATCGCCACGGGCGCCGTCGGCCTGATCACCGAGCCCGCCGCCGCGCAGGCGGTGCTCGACGAGGGGGACGCGGACGTCGTCCTGCTCGCCCGCGCCGCCCTCCGCGAGCCCGCCTGGCCGCTCCGTGCCGCCCACGAGCTCGGCGTCGCGCCCGCGGACGCCCCGTACCCGGTGCAGTACGCTCGCGGCGCCCGGCGCTGAAACAGAACCGAAACGGAAGGGCAACCGCCGCGCCGTTTCGGGGCTTATTCTCACCGCCCCTCCCTCGAATGAGGGAGGGGCGGAATTGCCGTCCGGTGGGGATGGTCCGCGGGATCCGCCGCTCGTAGCTTTTCCGCCATGGAATCCGGGAAAGAGCAGCTCAGCGACCAGGTCGCTGCCCCGCTGCTGCGGGTCGAGGGCATTGCGAAGCGGTTCGGCGTATATACGGAGCTCGAGATCTCCAGCCGCGTGCAGCTGACCCGCGTGCTGTTCGGCAGGACGGCCCGCGCCGAGCCCGCCTGAGTCAGCCCACGTGCACCGCGGGGCGCCGTCGCAGGTCGGGCTCGGCCTCTCGGAGGATCTCGCGGGTCACGGGGGCGACCTCGCCCTGGCCCGTGAAGAGGTAGCGGAGCAGGTGCAGCACGGGGTTGCCCTCGGTCCAGTCGAAGTAGACGTGCGGGGGCTTCCCGGTGACGTCGCGGACGTGCAGCAGGAGGGCCGCGATCGCGTTGGGCGCGGAGGGGGCCTCGGTGCACAGCACGCGGTACGGCCCCCGCTGCTCCCCCACCACCGAGAGGGACGTCTCGAACTCCGACGGGTCGGTGATCCGGACCTCGACCAGCAGCACGTTGTCGGGGTCGGGGATGTTGTGGTCCTCGCGCTCCTCGGCCAGCTTCGACCGGTACTCCTCGTCGCGGGCGGGGCTCGCGGCCTCGCCCGGGCGCGGCTCGTGCGCGACGAGCCGGACCGGACCGGGGGCGCAGGAGTCGAGGAAGCCGCGGGCGGTGTCGTCGAGCACGACGTCCGTGACCCGGAGCTCGAAGGCGCGGACCACCCGCGAGGCGAACGAGACCACGAGGATCCCGGCGATGAAGCACGCGGCGATCTTCACGCCCTCCGGCCGCTCCACGACGTTGAGCAGCGTCGTGTAGACGAAGACCAGCGACACCACCGCGAAGCCGACGAACACCCGCCGGCGGCTCCGGCGCCGCGCCGAGAGCGTCACGGCGATCGAGGCCGAGGTCATCAGGACCAGGACGCCGGTGGCGTAGGCGCCGCCCTGCGCGTCGACGTCGGCGTCGAAGATCAGGGTGACCAGGAACGCGATCGCGGTGATCACCAGGACGAGCGGCCGCACGGCCCGCGCCCAGTGCGGGGCCATGCCGTAGCGCGGCAGGTAGCGCGGCACGAGGTTCAGCAGGCCGGCCATCGCGGAGGCGCCCGCGAACCAGAGGATCACGATCGTCGACAGGTCGTACACGGTGCCGAACGCCGCGCCGAGGTCCTCGTGTGCGAGGTAGGCCAGGGCGCGGCCGTTCGCGGCGCCGCCGGGCGCGAGCTCCGGGGCGGGGACGAGCAGCGTCACGACCAGGCTCGAGGTCACGAGGAACGTGCTCATGATCAGCGCGGCCGTGGTGAGCAGCTTCCGGGCCCCGGCGATCCGGCCGGCCGGGCGACGCTCCGTGTCGTCCGGCCCGCCCTTGATCAGCGGCATCACCGAGACCCCGGTCTCGAAGCCGGACAGGCCCAGCGCCAGCTTCGGGAACACGACCAGCGCCACGGCGACGGCGAGGAACGGGTCCGGGTACTGCACCTCGAGCAGCCGCGTCCAGTCGGCGACGAGGTGCGGCTCGGTCGCGACCCGGCGCAGCCCGTCGACGACCACCACCGCGTTGAGCGCCAGGTAGACCGCCACCAGCACGACGGCGATCCGGATCGCCTCGCCGAAGCCCGCCAGGAACACCGCGCCCAGCAGGGCGAGCAGGAACAGCGTGATCTCGACGTTCCGACCGTCGAGGACGTGGGTGACCAACGGGTTCTCGACGACGTGCGCGGTGGCGTCGGCCGCCGAGAGCGTCATGGTGATGAGGAAGTCCGTGGCGGCGAACCCGAGCAGGACCAGGACGAAGACCTTGCCGCGCCAGAAGGGCAGCAGCCGCTCGAGCATGGCGATCGAGCCCTCGCCGTGCGGGCTCTCCCGCGCCACCCGGCGGTAGACCGGCAGCGCCCCGAGCAGCGTGACCAGCACCAGCACGACGGTCGCGAGCGGGCTCAGCACGCCGGCCGCGAGGACGGCGATGCCGGGCTGGTAGCCGAGCGTCGAGAAGTAGTCCACGCCGGTGAGGCACATGACCTTCCACCACGGGTGCCGCTTCTCCGGCTCGGGCGGACGGGTGTGCGGGCCCGGTCGCGAGCGTCCACCCTCGCCCTGCAGCAACCATCCGCCGACGCGGTGCCTGCTGCTCTGGATCACGCCCACGGCGGCAGCATCCCCCGGATCGGGGCGGGGGGCCAGCCTGGCGACGTTTCGTCCCGTTCGGCGTGGACGCTCAGACCAGGGCCTCGAGGCGCCGGACCGCCTCCTCGGGCGGTGGCTGCGCGGCCCTCTCGGCGGCCACCCGCCGTCCGGCGCGCGCGAAGGCCGGATCTCCCAGGACCGCCCGGCACCGGCCTGCCCGAGTTCATCCCCCACGCTGGATCGACCCCGACCAAGAACCACGGACCCGACCACGGCTCCGTGAGGTCATGCGCGCCCGGGACGAGGCGACCCGGATCGTCGAGTTCGCGTAGCCGAGCGGTCCCGACGGTCCGGGGCACGAGGCCCCCGCGCCTGCCCGCACCCCTTCGAGCCAACCGCCGGGCTTCACCGTCGAGTTGAAGGCCGTCGCCGTGTCCGTCCCGGTGTGCGGCGGCCGACCTTCCAACCCGAAGTTCAAGGATACGGTTGAGGTGGTCAAGCGCCCCACCGCAGCTCGGAAGGACCACGCATGACCACCGGAATCCCCACGCCCCTCGTCAGCGCGGCCGGCGACGACCACGAGACGCTCGCGCGGGCGGCCGCCGCAAGGATCGCCGACCTGCCCCGTCCGCCACGGCTGCTCGGGCTCGGGGAGCCGCTGCACGGCGAGGAGGAGTTCGGCCTCCTCCGGAACGCGCTCTTCGCCGCGCTCGTCGAGCGGGCCGGCTTCACCTCGATCGCCCTCGAGTCCAGCGCCTGGCACGGCCGGCTCGTCGACGCCTGGATCAACGGGGCGGAGGGAGCGGAGGACGACGTCCTGGCCGCGGGCTTCACCCACGACTTCGGCGCCTTCCGCGCCAACCGGATGCTGATCCGCTGGATGCGGGAGCAGAACCGGCACCGCCCGGCCACCGCGCGCCTCCGGTTCGCGGGCTTCGACGCGCCGACCGAGATGATGTCCGCGCCGAGCCCGCGCTCCCCGCTCCGCGTGCTGCACGGCTTCCTGCGCACCCACCTCGGCGGCGCCGACCTCCCGTCCTGGGACGGCCTCGACCGGCTGCTCGGTGCCGAGGAGCCCTGGGAGAACGAGGACGCGGCGATGGACCCCGCCCGCTCGGTCGGTGGCGAACCCCGGGTCCGGGACCTGCGGGCGATCACCGACGACCTCCGCCGGACGCTCGCCGGCGAGATCCCCCGCCTCCGCCCCCAGGTCACGCCGGACGAGCTCGACGAGGCCCTCCTCGCCGGCCGCACCGCCGCGGGCCTGCTCGCCTACCACCCGGCGATGGCGCGGGACACCGCACACCCCGAGCAGCGCTGGGACCGTCTCGCCGCCCTCCGCGACACGATGATGGCCGAGAACCTGGGCGCGATCGCCGACCACGGGCCGACCCTCGTGTTCGGCCACAACCAGCACCTGCGCACCGGGACCACCGGGTTGACGCTCGGCCCGATGACGCTGCGCTGGCAACCCGTCGGGGCCCACCTCGCCGATCGGTTCGGCAGCGGCTACCGGGTGATCGCCTGTGCCCTGGGCGAGGCCGGGCACCAGGGCATCCCGGTGCCGCCGCCGGACACCGTCGAAGGCGCCCTCCACCGCTCACTGCCGCCCGGCCACCACCTCCTGGAGGCGCAGACGCTCCCGCGCGCGTCCGCGACCCGCCGCAGCGACAACCACGCCTACATCCCGCTCGACGAGACCCTCCTCGACCACGTCGACGAGCTCCTGTTCCTCCACACCGTCACCCCGCGCACCGCCACGTCCGGCAGCACGCCCCACCCCGAACCCGGGGGCGTGCTGCAGTGATCGAGGCCGGCACCGGGCCTAGCGTCCCCGGCATGAGGCGTGTGGTGCTGGTGCCGGCCGTGGTCCTCGGGCCGTACCTGATCGCGAGGCCGTGACGGAGCCGTTCGTGATCGATCTCGGCGACCCGGCCGGCTACCGGGACGACTGGGGCGGGCCGAGCCTCGCCGGGGTGCTGGCCGTGCACTGCGGGCCCGGGCTCGTCGCGGCCGCGCTGCTGGTCGCCGCACTGCGCCGGCGCGTCCGGCGGGCGCGAACCGCGGTCGCCGCCCCGTGCCGGGGTCGGCGACCGCGCTCACCCCTTCGTGTGGAGCTCCACGCCCCGCCCGGCCGCGGGCCGTTGGACGGGTGACGCCGTCGGCACCGCCGCCACGGGCAGACGCTCCGGCGGGACGACGGGGTTCCGACGGACGAGAGGAGCTCCCCATGCGCACGACGACTCGCGCCGCGCTGGTCGGTGCGGCTGTCCTGCCCCTCGCGGTGATCACGCCGGGCCTGGCGTTCGCTGGCGACGCGGGCTACGACGGCCACGCGGAGAAGGCCGGCCACAGTGATCACGACGAGAACGACCACGACAAGGGCGACCACCACAAGGGCGACCAGGACGGCCACGACAGGGACGGCCACCACCACAAGAAGCACAAGAAGCACGACAACTGCTGCGACGGCGCCCGCGGCCCCGCCCACGACGGCCCGCTCGGGCCGGGCGGCCTCCCGCGGTCCCCGCTCCCGGCCCCGACCGGGGCCCCGGACGTGCTGGGCCCGGTCATGAGCCTGCTCCACCCGCCGGCCGCCCCGACGGACGAGCCCGCCCCGGTCGACCCGAGCGGCGACCTCTCCGTCCAGTAGGTCGGTCCACCGTCGACGCCGGAGGAGCCGTCAGGGCCCTCCGGCGTCGGCGTCCCGGGCGACTATCCCTCCCCCGGCTCCGGGGGCTCGGCGACGGCGGCGCGGGCGGCCGAGTCGGTGGGCGCGCGGCCGGCGAGGGCGGCGAGCGCACGGCCGTCGCCGACGTCGGCACCTGCCCGCTCGCTGAGGATCCAGCGCACCTCCAGCAGGTCGCAATAGGCCTGCACGGGTGACCCGACGCCGCCGAGCGCGGCGTGCGCCCGCACGGTCCCGGGCTCGAACACCGTCTCGCGCCAGCTTCGCGCGGCCTCGGCCTCGCTCACCTCGCGCCCGGCACGCCGGGACAGGTACGCCTGGTGCGCGCGCAGGTCACCGAGCAGGATCCGGGCCTGCCCCTCACCGACGTCGAGGCCGGCGAGCGCATCGAGCTGGCCGGCGTGGAAGCGCCGGTCCCCCACCCCGACCTGCAGCCGCAGCGTGCCGGGCCCGCCCCCGGTCGGCCGCAGGGTGACCTCCTCGACCGCGAAACCCAGCTCGTTGAGCTCGCGGATCTTGCCCTCGACGCGGTAGCGGTCACCGAAGGAGAAGACCGGCTCGGCGTGCAGGGCGTCCCACAGCGCGCGGTACCGGCCGGGGATGGCGAGCGCCTCGTCGATGAGCTGCTCGTGGATCTCCGGCGGCCGGTCCAGTCGCTCCGCGAGGTCGATCATCCCCGCGGCGACGTTCTCGACGAGGATGTCCAGGTCGATCTGCCGCTGCCCGTCCGACAGGGACGGGTGGACCTCGCTGGTCTCGGCGTCGACCAGCCAGGCCTGCAGCAGCTGGCCGTCCCGGGAGAACAGCGTGTTGGCCAGCGAGCAGTCGCCCCAGAAGATCCCGTGCCGGTGCAGCTCGACGAGCAGGCCGGCCATCGCGTCGAACAGCCGGGCCCGGTGCGCAGGCCGGTTGGGCGGCAGCCGCATGAAGAGCCGCCGGTACTGCCACGAGCCCTCGAGGTAGCAGGTCACCAGGATCGCGGTGTCCTCCGCGGTGTCCTCCGCCTGGAACACCACCCCGGCGGGCCGCACCGCCGGCAGCCCGAGGTCCTCGAGCCGGCGGAGCACCGCGTACTCCTTGCGCGCGATCCGGTGCGGCAGCTCCTTGAGCGCCCACAGCCGGCCGTCGCACTCCGCGAACCGGACCAGGTGCCGGCTGGGCCCGACCGCGATGTCGCGCAACGGCACCTCGGCGGGGCTCCAGTCCCCGAGCGGCTGGTCCCACGGCAACGCGAGCAGGCCCGGCGACAGGGCCCGCAGGGTGAGCTCGGGCGAGGCGGTCACCGCGCGTCCCCCGGCGGCCCGGTGCTCCCCCGGATCACCAGCTGGGTGGGGAGCAGGACCCCCTCGCCGGCCTCCCCTCCGGAGAGCGTGGCGGCGACCATCCGCCCGGCCCGCGCACCCTGCTCCCGGACGGGCTGGCGGACCGTCGAGAGGTCGGTCAGCGCGGCCAGGGGATGGTCGTCGATGCCGATCACCGAGACGTCGCCGGGTACGCGCAACCCGGCACGGCGCAGGGTGCGGACGGCACCGAGCGCCACCTCGTCGGAGTGCGCGTAGACGGCCGTCGGGGGCTCCCGGAGGCCGAGCAGCCGGGCCATGCCCTCTGCGCCCTCGTCCGCACCCCACTCGACGGTCGCGACGAGCTCGGGCTCGACGGGGATCCCCGCATCGGCGAGCGCCAGCCGGTAGGCCCGTGAACGGCCCTCCGGCTGGTGGGCCCGCTGCTCCGGGTCGACCGCCTCGATCATGCCGATCCGGCGGTGCCCCAGGTGGACGAGATGGTCGACGGCCTGCCGGCCCGCGGCGACGTCGTCGATGCTGACGTACGGGTGGCTCGCGACCTGCCCGCCCGCCGCCACGATCTCGACGCCCATCTCCTCGAGCCGGGCGCGCTCGGCCTCGTCGACCGGGAAGGCCAGGGCCACGACGGCGTCGACCTTCCGCCGGGCCGGCAGCCTGCGGAAGAAGTGCTGCCGGTCCGCGGCGTCGCCGACCCGGTAGAGCAGGACGTCGAGACCGGCCTCGCGCAGCACCTCCTCCAGCCCCTCGAGCAGAGCCCCGAAGTACCACCGGGACAGGTGCGGGACGACGACGGCGACCCGCCCCGTGCGGCCGCCGGCGAGCCGCGACGCGTCCGGCGAGACCACGTAGGACAGCTCGTCGGCGATCCGGCGGACCCGCTCCCGGGTTCCCGCCGCGACGTGGGGGTGGCCGCCGAGCGCCCGGGAGGCCGTGGCCGGGGAGACCCCCGCGAGGCGCGCGACATCGGCCAGGGTGACCTCCCGGTCCACGGCTCCGCTCGCCGACGTCGACACGATCACGAGGATAGCGACCCAACCATCGGAAGCGCTTCCATCATCCTGGCGACGAAAATTCCTGCGCAGATCCGATCGACCTGTGACCCTTGACACGTTCGAGGGCGACCGGCACTCTCGTGCACTGAAAGCGCTTCCAAAGTCTGTGGGGAGGGAGGCGACGTGACCACCGAGCCCACGCCCGCACCCGCCCCGTGGTGGCGCACCGCGGTGACCTACCAGGTCTACCTCCGCAGCTTCGCCGACTCGAACGGCGACGGGATCGGCGACGTCGACGGCCTGCGCGGCCGGCTGCCGTACCTCGCCGACCTGGGTGTCGACGCCCTGTGGATCACGCCCTGGTACCCGTCCCCGATGGCCGACGGCGGGTACGACGTGGTCGACCACCGCGACGTCGACCCCGTCCTCGGCACGCTCGCGCAGGCCGACGCGCTGATCGCGGAGGCGCACGCGCGGGGCATCCGGGTCGTGCTCGACCTCGTGGCGAACCACACGTCGGACCGGCACCCGTGGTTCACCGCGGCGCTGGCGGCGCCGCCGGGCTCACCGGCCCGGCGGCGCTACCACTTCCGCGACGGTCGCGGCCCGGGCGGCGAGGCCCCACCGAACGACTGGACCAGTGCGTTCGGGGGGCCCGCCTGGACCCGGGTCGAGGAGCCCGACGGCACGCACGGCCAGTGGTACCTGCACCTCTTCGCCCCGCAGCAGCCGGACCTGAACTGGGACGACCCCGCAGTGCGCGAGGGGTTCGACGACGTCGTGCGGTTCTGGCTCGACCGCGGCATCGACGGGCTGCGCGTCGACGCCGCCCCGGCGTTGGTGAAGGCGCCCGGGCTGCCGGAGTTCGACGGCGGACCCGCGTTCGCCCCGGCGACCTGGACGGACAGCCCGCACTGGGACGTCGACGATGTGCACGAGGTCTTCCGGCGCTGGCGCAAGATCGCCGACGGCTACCCCGGCGACCGGATGTTCGTGGCCGAGGCCGTGGTCAACGGGCCGGAGCGGCTGGCCCGGTACCTGCGCCCGGGCGAGTTGCACACGGCCTTCAACTTCGACTACCTGCACGCGCCCTGGCAGGCGCGGGCGCTGCGGGAGACGATCGACTCCACCCTCGGCGCGATGGCCGCGGTCGACGCCCCGGCGACGTGGGTGCTGTCGAACCACGACGAGACCCGGCACGTCACCCGGTTCGGCCGGCCCACCGGCGCACGGCGGGAGCCGGCCGACCTGGCGCTCGGGACCCGGCGGGCGCGCGCCGCCGCCCTGCTCATGCTCGCGCTGCCCGGCGGGGCCTACCTGTACCAGGGCGAGGAGCTCGGCCTGCCGGAGGTCGAGGACCTGCCCGAGCACCTGCTGCAGGACCCGACCTGGGAACGGTCGGGGCGCACCGTCCGCGGGCGGGACGGCTGTCGGGTGCCGCTGCCGTGGGCGGGCTCCCGTCCGCCCTTCGGCTTCTCCCCCGACGGCGCGCGCCCCTGGCTGCCGCAGCCGCGGGACTGGGCGTCGCTCGCGGTGGAGCACCAGCGCCACACCCCCGGCTCGACACTGCTGCTCTACCGGGCGGCCCTGACCCTGCGCCGTGCCCTTCCCGACCTGCACGGACCGGACCTCGCCTGGGCCGACGGCGCCCCGGACGTCCTGGTCTTCGACCGCGGCAGCCGGTTCCGGTGCGTCGTCAACCTGTCCGGCGAGCCCGTGCCGCTACGCGGGCACGGCACGCCGCTGCTCACCTCCTGCCAGCAGACCCGCCACGAGCTGCCGCCCGACACCGCGGCCTGGCTCACCCGATGAGCGATCTCGAGAACCCGGAGGTCCCGACGATGCGACGTCCCTGGAAACGCCGGCTTGCCGCGGCCGCGCTCGCCGCCGCGGCGGCGTGCGGCATCGCGGCGTGCGGCGCGGCGGAGAGCGGGCCTCCCCGGCTGACCTGGTACATCAACCCGGACTCCGGGGGCCAGGCCGAGATCGCCCGCCGCTGCACCGAGGCCGCCGGCGGCCGGTACTCGATCGCGGTGGCGCAGCTGCCGCGCGAGTCGGCGGCCCAGCGCGAGCAGCTGGTGCGCCGGCTCGCGGCCAACGACAGCTCGATCGACATCATGAGCCTCGACCCGCCCTACATCCCCGAGTTCTCCGAGGCGAAGCTGCTCGCCCCGGTGCCGCCCGACCTGGCGGACCGGGTGACGCAGGGCGTCGTCGAGAGCGCGGTCACGGGCGCGAGCTGGCGCGGCCGGCTCGTCACGGTGCCGTTCTGGGCCAACACCCAGCTGCTCTGGTACCGGAGGTCGATGGTCGCCGGGACCGGCCTCGACCTGTCGCAGCCGGTCACGTGGGACCAGCTGATCGAGGCCACGCAGGCGAAGGGGTCCCAGTTCGCGGTGCAGGGCAAGCGGGCCGAGGCCCTGACGGTCTGGCTCAACGCGCTCGTCTCCTCCGCGGGAGGCGCGATCATCACCGATCCCTCGGTCGACGACCCGGCGGGGGTGCGGCTCGGCCTGGCCGATCCGCCGGCCACGGAGGCCGGACGGGTCATGAAGGAGCTCACCGACGCGGGCATCGGCGGCCCGTCGCTCTCGACCGCCGGCGAGGACGCCAACGTCGCCTCCTTCGAGAAGGGCGAGGCCATACTCATGATCAACTGGCCGTTCGTCTGGCCGCGCGCCAACGAGTCCGCGGCCGAGGGGACGCTCGGCGCGGAGGTGCCCGGGGACTACGGCTGGGCGCTGTACCCGCGGCTGCGGCCGGACCTGCCGAGTGCGCCGCCCTACGGCGGGATCAACCTCGGCGTCGGCGCGTTCAGCCGGCACCCGGACCTGGCGTACGAGGCGACGGAGTGCATCACGAGCGCCGCCAACCAGACCTACTACTTCGTCGAGAACGGCAACCCGGCGGCGCGGGAGTCCGTCTACGGCGATCCGGCGGTGCTGCAGGCCTTCCCGATGGCGCCGGTCATCCTCCAGTCCCTCCGGCAGGCCGCACCGCGACCGCAGACGGCCTACTACAGCGAGGTCTCCCAGAGCGTCCAGCGGGAGTACCACCCGACCTCC
Source organism: Pseudonocardia yuanmonensis (assembly GCF_039542425.1). Lineage (NCBI taxonomy): Bacteria > Bacillati > Actinomycetota > Actinomycetes > Pseudonocardiales > Pseudonocardiaceae > Pseudonocardia > Pseudonocardia yuanmonensis. Next base: position 422,827 of record NZ_BAABIC010000002.1, on the reverse strand, counting down.
GGCATCGACCCGGCCGCGACCGGCGCCGCCACCGCGGCCCTCATCCAGGAGGTCCTGGCGAAGAAGGAGCTGCTGTGAGCACCACCGCCATCCCCCCGGCCGCGCCCGCTGCCCCGGCACCCGCGCGGCACCGCGGCCGGCTCTCGGACCGCTCCCGCGCCGAGCGTCGGCTCGGCTGGACCCTGGCGGGCCCGGCGTTCGCCGTGATGCTGCTGGTCACGGCGTACCCGATCCTGCAGGCCGTCTACGACTCGCTGTTCGACTACCGTCTGACCGACCCCGACACGCGGCACTTCACGGGACTGACCAACTACGGCGTGATCCTCACCGACGGGATCTGGTGGACCGCGCTGGCGGTCACGCTGTTCATCACGGTCGTGACGGTCGCGGTCGAGCTGGTGCTCGGGTTCGCGCTCGCCCTGGTCATGGTCAAGGCGTGGCGGCGGCTGCGGGCCGTGGTCCGGGCGGCCATCCTGATCCCCTACGCGGTGATCACGGTCGTCTCCGCCTTCGCGTGGCAGTACGCCTTCGCGCCGGACTCGGGCTTCGTGAACCAGTGGTTCGACTGGGTCCCCGGGGTCGCCGCGGACACAGACTGGTTCGGCGGCACCTGGTCGGCCCTGCTCGTGATCTGCGTGACCGAGATCTGGAAGACCACGCCCTTCATCTCGCTGCTCCTGCTCGCCGGCCTGGCGCAGGTGCCCGAGGTGCTGCAGGAGGCGGCGAAGGTCGACGGCGCCACGTGGTGGCAGCGGATGCGCCGGGTGACCCTGCCGAACATGAAGGCGGCCATCATGGTCGCGCTGCTGTTCCGCAGCCTCGACGCCTTCCGCATCTTCGACTCGATCTTCGTGATGACCGGCGGCGCGAACAACACGGAGAGCGTGGCGTTCCTGGCGTACCGGCAGACGATCTCCCGGCTGGAGATCGGGATGGGCTCGGCGGTGTCGGTGATGCTCTTCCTCTGCGTCATCCTGATCTGCGCGCTGTTCATCAAGGGCTTCAAGGTCGACCTGTCCGCGGCGAGGGGTGAGCGGTCGTGAGCACGCGCGAGAAGTGGCTCTGGGTCGTCGGCGGGGTGCTGATCGTCGTCTACGCCCTGTTCCCGGTCGGCTGGATCGTGTCGCTGTCGCTGAAGTCCTCGGCCGACATCGCCAACGGGCGGTTCCTGCCCACCGTGGTGAGCTGGGAGAACTACGCGTTGATCCTCACCGGCGACGCGAGCGAGCTGTTCCTGCCCGCCCTGCGCAACTCGTTCGGCATCTGCCTGATCGCCACCGCGATCTCGTGCGTGCTGTCGATGTTCGCGGCCTACGCGATCGCCCGGCTCGACTTCCGGGGCAAGAAGGTCATCCTGTCCACCGCGCTGGCGGTCGCGATCTTCCCGGTGATCTCGATCGTCACGCCGCTGTTCAACGTGTGGCGGCAGGTCGGGCTCTACGACACCTGGCCCGGGCTGATCATCCCCTACCTGTCGCTGACCCTGCCGATCTCGATCTGGACGCTGTCCGCCTTCTTCCGCGAGATCCCGTGGGAGATGGAGCAGGCGGCGCAGGTCGACGGCGCGACCACCTGGCAGGCCTTCCGCAAGGTGATCGTCCCGCTCGCCGCGCCGGGCGTGTTCACCACGGCGATCATCGCGTTCTTCATCGCCTGGAACGACTTCGCGTACGGCATCTCGCTCACCTCGACGAGCGCGGCCCGACCGGTCCCGGCGGCGCTCGGGCTCTTCTCGGGAGCCTCCCAGTTCGAGGCCCCGAACGGCCCGGTCGCCGCGGCGGCCGTCCTCGTGACGATCCCGGTCGTCGTGCTCGTCCTGCTCTTCCAGCGGCGCATCGTCGCCGGCCTGACCAACGGCGCCGTCAAGGGCTGAGCCCCGCGCCCACCAGAAGGAGAACCGCCATGGCTTCCGTGGAGATGCGGAACATCGTGAAGAGGTACGGCGACGGCTACCCGGCCGTCAACGACGTCAGCCTGGACATCGCCGACGGCGAGTTCATGATCCTCGTCGGGCCGTCCGGCTGCGGGAAGTCCACCCTGTTGCGGATGATCGTCGGCCTGGAGGACATCACCTCCGGCGACATGGTCATCGGCGGGCGGCGGGTGAACGACAAGGCCCCGCGGGAGCGCAACCTGGCGATGGTCTTCCAGAACTACGCGCTCTACCCGCACCTGTCCGTCTTCGAGAACATCGCCTTCCCGTTGCGCCTGCAGCGGGCGCCGGAGGAGGTGGTGCAGCGGAAGGTGCGCGAGGCCGCGGACGTGCTCGAGCTGCACGAGCACCTCGACCGCAAGCCGGCGAACCTCTCCGGCGGGCAGCGCCAGCGGGTCGCGATGGGCCGGGCGATCGTGCGCGACGCCGACGCCTTCCTGTTCGACGAGCCCCTGTCCAACCTGGACGCGAAGCTGCGCGGCCAGATGCGCACCGAGATCGCGCGGCTGCAGCGCAGGCTGGGCATCACGACCGTCTACGTGACGCACGACCAGACCGAGGCGATGACCCTCGGGGACCGGGTGTGCGTACTGCGCAAGGGCGTGATCCAGCAGGTGGCCTCGCCCCGGGAGCTCTACGAGCAGCCGCAGAACCTGTTCGTGGCCGGGTTCATCGGGTCGCCGCCGATGAACTTCCTGCCCGCCCGCCTGCGCGGCACCCGGCTGGACACCCCGTTCGGCGAGATCCGGCTCGAGGAGCGGCGCGCGGCCGACGTCGGCGACCGCGACCTCGTGCTGGTCGGGGTCCGTCCGGAGCACTTCGAGGACGCGACGCTGGTCGACGAGGCGAAGAAGCACCTCGGCACGACCTTCCGGGCCACCGTCGACGTCACCGAGTGGCTCGGGGACTCCCAGTACGCCTACATCCCGTACGAGGCGCCGGAGGAGGTCACGCTGCAGCTCAAGGAGCTCTCCCGCGAGCTCGACAGCGACCAGCTCCGTACCCAGGCGGTGGTGTCGATCGACGCCGCGAGCCGGATCCGGGAGGGCCACGAGGCGGAGTTCTGGCTCGACAGCCGCGCGGTGCACGTCTTCGACCCGGCCACCGGCGTGAACCTCACCCGCGACCCGGAGGCGGGCGCCGCCCTCACCCGGCAGGCGGCCGGGGACCGCGCCGAGCAGGTCGAGCAGGCGCGTGCGGTCGGACTCACGGTGGACGGACGCATCCGGCCCTGAGCCGCCCGACGAGCCGTGGCGGGCCCGCCAAGGGGATCCGGGCCCGCCACACCCCGCCGGTCACGTCGTCAATAGTTGCCCTTGGCCGACCACCCGCCGTCGACCGGGTACACCTGCCCGGTCACGAAGCGGCCCTCCCGGAACAGGTACGCCACCATCGACGCGATCTCCTCGGGCAGGCCGAGCCGGTCGATGATGTGCGCGCGGGCGTTGGCGGCCTTCATCTCCGGGGTGATGTCGCCGAGGATCGGGGTGTCGATCGTGCCCGGCGCGATCGCGTTGACCAGGACGTTCCGCGGGCCGTACTCGAAGGCGGCCTGCTGGGTCAGCCCGATCACGCCGCCCTTGGCGGCCGAGTACGAGGCGAGGTTCGGCAGACCGCGCAGCGCGGCGAGCGAGCTGATGTTCACGATGCGCCCGCCACCGTTCTCGATCATGGACGGGATCACGGCCCGCATGCCGAGCCAGACGCCCTTGAGGTCGGTCGCGAGGACGTTGTCCCAGGCCTCCTCGGTCAGCCCGACGACGGTGTCCTCGCTCTGCATGTTGACGATGCCCGCGACGTTGGCCAGCAGGTCGACGCGACCGTGCCGCTCCAGCACGTCGGCGATCCCCGCCTCCCAGTCGGCGGCGACCCGCACGTCGAGCTCGACGCCGACCGCCTGGCCGCCCTCCTTCTCCGCGAGGGCGACCGTCTCGCGGGTGTCCTTGATGTCCGCACACGTCACCAGCGCGCCCTCGGCGGCCAGCCGCAGCGCGGTTGCCCGGCCGATGCCCTGCGCGGCGCCGGTGACGACGGCGACCTTGTCGCGCAGCGAGGCCTCCTGCAGCGGGGGGAGATCGGACACGACGTGCTCCTCTCGACGACGGCCCGTCGACGGTAGGAAGCACCGCCCGCCGCCGACAGGCCGCGCCGGCGGGGGTGTTGGGAGAGTCCACAGGACCCGTCCGGCCCGGTTGGGGACGTCGACAACGCCGCGCACACGAGGGGGATGACACTCCCCTCCCGCCCCGGGACGCTCCCCCGGCAGCCGACGAAGGGGGCACAGGTGGACGGGACGGGACCGGTCTTCGGGCTCTGGTACGACTTCCGCAATCCGGATCCGGGGCGGCCGTTCGGCTCCTTCTACCGGTCGGTCCTGGAGCAGATCGGCTGGGCGGAGCACAAGGGCCTGGGCTCGGTGTGGCTGACCGAGCACCACTTCTGCGCGGACGGGTACAGCCCCTCCCCCTTCGTGCTCGCCTCGGCGATCGGCGAGCGCACCGCGAACCTCCGGATCGGCACCAACCTGATCGTCTCGCCGCTGCACAACCCCGTGCGGCTCGCCGAGGACGCCGCCACCCTCTCGCTCCTCACCGGCGGACGGTTCGACCTCGGCGTCGGGCAGGGGTACTGGGAGCGCGAGTTCGCGGCGTTCGGGCAGACCCTGCGCAACCGGCCGAGCCTGCTGGAGGAGGGCGTCGAGATCATCCGCAGGGCGTGGGCCGGGGACGACTCGGGCTTCGCCGGCAAGCGGTACTCCCTGCCCGAGGGGCTGGCCGTGACCCCGCGGCCCGAGACCGTGCCGCAACTGCTGGTCGGGGCGATGGCCGAGCCCGCGATCGCGCGCGCCGCCCGGATCGCCGACGGCTTCCTCTCCACCCAGAACGCCCACCAGCAGACCTACCTCGACGCCGTCGCCGCGCTCGGCAGGCCGGTCGAGGAGGCCCGGATCTACGCCGGCCAGTGGGCGATCATCGCCGAGGACCCCGAGCGGACGTGGGCGCGGATCGGCGAGCACGCCCTCTACCAGCTCAACGAGTACATCTCCTGGGGCGCGTTCGGCCCGCCCGACTCGGTCCCGCGCTTCACCGACCCGCAGCAGATCGTCGACGCCGGCGCCTACCAGCTGTGGGACGCCGACATCGCCGTCACCGAGCTGACCGCGCTGCTGCGCGAGCGCCCGCAGATCCGCGACGTGCACTTCTGGGCGCAGCTGCCCGGCGAGCCCGTCGACAGCGGCACCGAACGCATCGAGTACCTGGCCACGAAGGTGATGCCGCGGGTCCGCGAGCGGCTCGCGGGGTGACCCCCCGACCCCCGAGAAGGAGACGACATGGCGTACCTGGAGCGCGACGGCAAGCAGGTCTACTACGAGCACCACCGCGGCTCGGGCGGGCGCCCGATCGTGCTGGTGCACGGCTGGGGCGCGACGAGCGAGTGCTGGGACACCACGCTCACCGCGCTGCTCGGCGCCGGCCACGAGGTCGCGCTGATCGAGCACCGCGCCTGCGGGCGGTCGGACAAGGACTTCGACGACGTCTCGGTCGACGCCATCGCCTCCGACGTCGTCGCCCTGGTCCGGCACCTCGGCCTGGACCGGCCGGTGCTCAACGGCTGGTCGCTGGGCGGGGCGGTCGTCGTCGCCGCGGCGGCGGAGCTGGGCGACGAGATCTCCGGCGTGGTCCTCACCGGTGGGGCGAGCCCGCGCTACACCGCGACGGACGGCTGGCCGCACGGCGGCGCCCCCGCGGACACCGAGGCGGTGCTCGCCGGGCTGGCCGCGGACCGGGCGGCGACCTTCCGCGGGATCACCTCGGCGGTGGCCGCCAAGCCGCTGTCCGACGACCTCATGCAGTCCATCTGGCTGCAGTTCATGAAGACCGGCGCCCGAGCCGCGGACACCATCCGCAGCCTGATCGACGTGGACCAGCGCGAGCTGCTCGCCGGGCTGTCCGTGCCGGTGCTGTCCCTGCACGGCACGGAGGACGCCTTCGTGTCCTACGCCGGGGCGAAGGCGGGGGTGGAGCTCTGCCGCGACGGCCGGCTCGTCGAGTTCGCCGGCGTCGGCCACGCCCCGTTCCTGGAGGACCCGGAGACCTACCGGGCCGAGCTCCTGCGCTTCCTGGCCTGACCGGGGGGCGGGTCCCCGGCCTCGCCCCCCACCAGCCGCAGCGCCAGCGCGGCGTACCGGGCGGCCAGCTCGTCGATGGCGAGCCGGCCGCCCGGTTCCCACCACTCGTTCGGCCCGTTGATCATGTCCAGCACGGCCAGCGCGGACAGCCGCGGGTCGTCGCACGCGAACTCGCCCGCCTCCGTGCCCGCGGCGAGGAACTCCCCGAGCGCGTGCTGGTAGCGGCGCCGGTAGACCTGCACCTCGTCGAGCTTCTCCGGCGACAGCGCACGCAGCTCGCGCCCCGCCACCCACCAGGCGTCCCGGTTGGCGCCGATGTGCCCCACGTGCCCGCGGACCAGCCGGACGAGCCGCTCCCGGTACGAGCCCTCCCCCTCCAGGATCGGCAGCTGGTCCACCACCAGGTCGCGGTCGACCACGTAGATCGACTCGAGGAGCAGCTCCTCCTTGCTCGCGAAGTGGTGGTAGAGGGAGGCGGCCTGGATGTCGGCCGCCTCGGCGATCGCCCGCATCCCCACGCCGTGGTAGCCGCGCTCGCGGAAGAGCCGGCTCGCCACCGCCACCAGCTCGGCCCGCCGCGCGGCCGAGCGCGCCCCGCGCAGCCGGGTCGCCTGTGCCTGGCTCACGTGGATCCCCCTCGTCGGGTCAGGCGCTGCCGCCCCGCGCCAGGTCGTCGACCTGCAGGGCGAGCTGGGCCGCCAGCAGGGCGTCGAACCGCCGCAGGTCCAGGCCGCCGACGTGCTCGATGCGGCCCAGGCGGTAGCGGATGGTGTTCTCGTGCACGCCCAACGCCTTCGCCGTGGCACGGACCTGTGCGCCGCACGCCAGGTAGTGCCGGAGCGTGTCCGTGAGATCGCCGCCGGTCTCCGCGTCGTTACGCCGCAGCGGGCCGAGCAGCGTCTCGGCGAACCGGACGGCCACCGAGGTGCGCTCGCCGTTGACCACAAGCCGCAGCGTGCGGAAGTCCGCGGCGTCGAGCACGCCGGCCCGGCCGCCGAACCCGGCGACGATCGACTCGGCGTCCCGGCACTCGGCGTGGGCCGGCGGGTAGTCCTCCACCCGGCGGCAGACCGCCGAGACGACGGCGCGGCGGCACCCGGTCAGCGGTCCGAGCCGGTCGAGCACGGCCCCGAGCTGCGCCTTCACCCGGGCCTCGGGGGCGCTGCCGGCCGGCAGCGCGACGAGCAGGACGACGGCGTCGGGCTCGGCGATGGCGAGCACCGGCACCCCGAGGGCCTCGCCCACCAGCGCGGACGCGGGGGCCCGGCCGTCCCGGGCGCTGCGGCCCTCCGCCACCGGCAGCCGGACGAGCAGGTGCGGCCGGTCCACCTCGAGTCCGACGTGCGCGGCCATCCGCCGCAGGTCGTCCGGGGTGCGTGAGCCGCGCAGCAGCTCGCCCAGGACGTCGTCGCGGGCCTGGACCACGGCCTGCGCGCGCCGGGTCTCGGACAGCGACTGCAGGGCCAGGACGGCCGCGGCGTACTCGGCGACGGTCGCGTCGGCCGGGCCGAGCCGCCGCCCCGTCTCGACGACGTCGAGGTAGCCGGACACCTCCCCCTCGCCGACCAGCGCGGCGACCAGGTGGCGGCGCATCAGACCGGCGTCGGGGTCGGGCGGCAGCACCACCGACGCGCGCTCCGGTCCGAGGTCGCCCAGCGCCGCGCGCACCCGCGCGGTGCCGGGCAGGAAGGAGGACCCGTGCAACACCGCGGCCCCCTCGGGCGCGCTCCAGGTGACCGGGTGCAGCGCCGCGTCGAGCAGGGCGACACCGGTGCCGAGCAGCGACGCCAGCAGCGCGACCAGCGCGTCGCCCTCGGTCCCGGCGGCCACGGCCGCGGACAGCCGCCGCTGCAGCTCCCGGGTCCGGCCCAGCTCCGCGAGCTCGCGGCGCTGCCGGGCGCCGAGGCTCGCCTGCCGCTCCCGGCCGAGGATCGTCTCGGCGAGCCCGGCGTACGGGGCGGCGGCCGCGGCGTCCCGGTCGGCGGCGGCGTCGTCCGGCAGGCGGCCGTCGACGGCGGTGCGCTCGACCTCGAGCACCCCGGCGACCTCGCCCTCGACGAGCAGCGGCACCGCGGCGCTGGTGTGCGCGCACTCCCGCGGGTCGCCGTCCGCGGCGAGACGCGCGAGGCCGCCGTCCGGGCGGCGGGCGTACACCACGCAGCGTGCGGCGCCGAGCTCGGCGCGCAGCGCACGCGCGACCAGTGTCAACTCCGCCGTCATGTCCTGTTGCGGCGGCTCGGGGCGGACCGTTGTAGGACTCGCCATGGCACTCCCTCGACGTCGTTGGTTCGGCAGGGCCCTGCGACTACCGTCACAATCTGCCTCCCTAACACTCGTTAGGCAAGAGTCGACGCGGGACGAGACACGGAAGGACGCCCACATGGATGTCGGTGTGCTGCTGGTGTTCCAGAACTGGCACGAGAACCTGTCCGACGGCGAGATGTTCCGGCAGGAGGCCGAGCTCGGCGTCCTGGCCGAGGAGTACGGATTCGACTCCGTCTGGGCCGCCGAGCACCACTTCGACGACTACTCGATGTGCCCGGACAACCTGCAGCTGATGACCTACCTGGCCGCCAGGACGAGCCGGATCAAGCTGGGCACGGGCGCGGTGATCCTGCCGTGGAACGACCCGCTGCGGGTCGTCGAGAAGGCGATCATGCTCGACCACCTGTCCGGCGGGCGGGTGCTGCTCGGGATGGGCCGCGGCCTGGCGAAGATGGAGTACGAGCAGTTCGGCGTGGACATGAACGAGTCCCGCGAGCGGTTCGACGAGGCCGCGCCGATGATCGTCGCCGGCCTGCGGAACGGGTACGTCGAGGGCAACGGGCGCTTCTACCCGCAGCCGCGGGCGGTCGTGCGGCCCGGCCCGAACGCGGAGCACGACTGGTCCGACCGGATCTACGGCGTCGCGATGTCGCCGGACTCGGTGCCCGCGGTGGCCAAGGTCGGGGCCCGGATGATGACCTTCATGCAGTACCCGGCGGAGGTCCACGCCGAGTCGATCAACCGCTACCGCGACATCTACCGCGAGGAGCACGGCACGGAGCCCGGCCCGGTGCACACCCAGGACTTCGTGTACTGCCACGAGGACCCGGAGGAGGCCGAGAAGACCGCCCGCGAGTACCTGTCCCGGTACTTCCTGTCCGTGGTGAAGCACTACGACTTCGCGGGCAAGCACTGGCGGGAGACCAAGGGCTACGAGGCCTACCAGGTCGGCGCGGACATGATCCGCGAGGCCGGCATGGAGGCCGCGGCCGCCGGCTACGCCGACACGCAGGTCTGGGGCACGCCCGAGCAGTGCATCGAGAAGTACAAGCACCGCCTCGAGGTGCTCGGCCCGCACCACCCGAGCATCGCGCCGTCGTTCGCCGGCCTGCCCTTCGACAAGGTCCGCGCGAGCCTGAAGCTGTTCGGCGAGAAGGTCGTGCCCGAGCTGAAGAAGCTCGGCGTCGCGGCTCCGGCGGGGGTGTGACGTGGGCGCGCTCGAGGAGGAGAACAAGAAGGTCGTCACCGAGTTCATGGAGGTCTTCTCCTCCGGTGACGTGACCGGGATCCTGGACTCGCTCACGGACGACGCCACGTGGTGGGTCGCCGGGAACATCCCCGGGATCTCCGGCACCAAGGACAAGGCCGGCTTCGGCGAGATGCTCGGCGGGATCGCCGAGGGCACGAAGACCGGCGCCATCACGCTCACGCCTCTGGCCTTCACGGCCGAGGGTGAGCGGGTGGCGGTGGAGACCGAGTCCTACGCGGAACTGAAGAACGGGCGGATCTACAACAACCTGTACCACTTCGTCTTCACGGTGCGGGACGGCAAGATCAGCTCCGTGAAGGAGTTCCTCGACACCGAGCACACCACCGCGGTGTTCGTGGCGCCCTGACGCCGCTCCCTGCGTGAACGAACGGCACTTTCGCTCACTAGATGTGAGCGAAAGTGCCGTTCGCGCGTTCGCAGGGAGGGCGGGCGGAGGGCGTTCGGAGGGCGGGCGGAGGGCGGGCGGGGTTGCCGGATCCGGACATGAGCGAACGGCGCTCTCGCTCACTAGGAATGAGCGAAAGTGCCGTTCGCCGTGTTCGGGCGGTGGGGTTCAGGCGTGGACGCCGGCGGACCAGTGCTCCCGCAGTGCCCGCTTGTCGAGCTTGCCGACGCTGGTGCGCGGGAGCTCGGTCGTCACCTCGACGCGCTCGGGCAGCCACCAGCGCGGCACCCGCTCCCCCAGCCGCGTCCTCAGCTCGTCGCCGGTCGCCGTGGAGCCGGGTTGCAGCACCACCAGTGCCAGCGGGCGCTCCTGCCAGCGCGCGTGCGGTACGGCGACGACGGCGGCCTCGGCGACCTCCGGGTCGGCCATCAGCGCCTGCTCCAGGGCGACCGAGCTGATCCACTCGCCGCCGCTCTTGATCAGGTCCTTGGCGCGGTCGACGATCCGCATCCAGCCGTCCGGGTCGATCACGGCGACGTCGCCGGTGAGCAACCAACCGTCGTCGAACCGCTCGGGGGCCTCGCCGAGGTAGTACCCGGTGGCCACCCACGGTCCCTTGACCTGCAGCTCCCCCGCCGACTCGCCGTCCCACGGGAGCTCGCGGCCGGCGTCGTCGACGATCCGCCACTGCAGCCCGGGCAGCAGCCGGCCCTGGCTCTGCGTGCGCCGGCGGCGCTCCTCGCGGTCGGCGATCGGCCGGGGCGGGCGGGTGAAGCTCGCCATCGGGGACAGCTCGGTCATGCCCCAGCCCTGGTAGACGGGGATGCCGAGCTCCTCCTCGAGGTCGCGGATCAGGGCGAGGCTCGGGGTGGAGCCGCCGAGCACCAGCGCGCGCAGGCTGCGCAGGTCGCCGCCGTGCTCGCGGACGTGCCGGAGGATGTCGACGGCGACGGTCGGCACCATCCCGACGTAGGTGACCTGCTCGCGCTCGATGATCCGGGCGATCTCCGCCGGCGTCGGGTGCGGCCCGGGCAGCACCTGCGTGGCCCCGGTCATCGTGGCCGCGTACGGGACGCCCCAGGCGTTGGCGTGGAACATCGGGACGACGTGCAGCACTGTGTCGGCGGCCGAGATCGCGTGCCCGTCGGCGAGGCAGGCGGCGAAGGTGTGCAGGTAGAGGCCGCGGTGGCTGTACCCGACGCCCTTGGGCCGTCCGGTCGTGCCGGAGGTGTAGCAGAGGACGGCGAGGTCGTCCTCGCGGACGCCGGGCCCGGTGTCGTCGGGCGGCCCCTCCACCAGCAGCGCCTCGTAGGCGTCCCCGGTGTCGAGCACGCCCAGCTCGGGCTGGACGCCGTCGAGCAGGTGCTGCAGCTCCGCGTCGGCGACGATCAGCCGATCGTCGGCGTGCCCGACGATGTAGGCGATCTCCTCCGCCGACAGCCGCAGGTTGAGCGTGTGCAGCACGGCCCCGACCTGCGGGACCGCCGCGTAGAGCTCGAGGTGGCGGTGGTGGTTCCAGGCCAGGCTCGCCACCCGGTCCCCCGGCCGCACCCCGAGCCGGCGCAGCGCGCCCGCCAGCCGGTCGACCCGGTCGGCGTAGGCGGCGTAGTCGTAGCGCAGGACCTCCTCGCCGTGCGCGTACGCCACGATCTCGCGGTGGGGATGGTGCCGGCGCGCCCGGCGCAGGAAGTCGGTGATCAGCAGCTCGCCGGGGCGCGTCGTCATGACGCCAGGGTCGTCGGGCGGGCGGGGGCTGTCACCCGCCCGTGGCCCGGCGGCTTGTGGGCTCCTTCAACGGCGGCACCACCCTGCCTTCGACGAGGGCGCCCCCCTCATCCCCGGCGTGGGCGGTAGTGGCCCGGCACCATCCGGGTGGACACCCCGAAGCGGTTCCACGCGTTGATCGCCGTGATCACGGCGACGAGCTGGGCGAGCTCGGTCTCGTCGAACTGCGCGGCGGCGCGTTCCCACACCTCGTCGGGCACGAAGCCGTCCGTGAGCACGGTGATCGCCTCGGTCAACCCGAGGGCGGCCACCTCCCGTGGCGAGTAGAAGTGCGCCGACTCCTCCCAGGCCGACAGCTGCACGACGCGCTCGACGGACTCGCCCTGCGCCAGCGCGTCCTTCGTGTGCATGTCCAGGCAGAAGGCGCAGTGGTTGAGCTGCGACGCGCGGATCCGGACGAGCTCGACGAGGGCGGGCTCGAGGCCGGCGCCCGCGGCGGCAGCGAACCGGGCCATGGCCTTGTAGACGTCGGGGACGAGCTCGGCGAGCACCAGCCGCGGGGGGTGCTCGGGGTTGCGGGTCGGGGACGGGGTCTGCTCGGTGAGGGTCACGGGAGCGACGCTAGGTGCCCGGTGGTCCGGACGTGTGGTCCACTTCCGGCATGGTTTCGCGGGCCACTTCGGACCTCCACCTCGACCTGGCGGAGGGCCGCGGGGTGCGGGAGGGCCTGATGGAGGCCGTCCGGGAGGCGGTCCGCAGCGGGCGGCTGGCCCCGGGGTCGCGCCTGCCCTCCTCCCGGTCGCTCGCCGCGGACCTCGGGCTGGCGCGCAACACGGTCGCGGACGCCTACTCGGAGCTGGCCGCCGAGGGCTGGCTGACGGCCCGGCAGGGCTCGGGCACGCGGGTGGCGCCGCGTGCCGAGCCGGGCCACCGGCACGCGGACCCGGCGCGCCCGCGGCCGCCCGGCCTCGCGCGTCCGGCGCACGACCTGCGGCCGGGCCAGCCGGACGTCGCCGCGTTCCCCCGCGCCGCCTGGCTCCGCGCCCTGCGACGGACGCTGGCCGCGGCGCCCGACGAGGCCTTCGGCTACGGCGACGACCGCGGCCGGCACGAGCTGCGGACCGCGCTGGCCGAGCACCTCGCCCGGGCACGGGGCGTACGCACCACACCGGACCGGATCGTCGTGTGCGCCGGGGCCGTCCACGGGCTCGCCCTGCTCGCCGACCTGCTTCGGGGCCGGCGCGTGCGCCGGGTCGCCGGCGAGTCGCACGCGCTGCACCTGCACCGGGAGCTGCTCGAACAGCGCGGGCTCGCGGTCGCCGCCCTGCCCGTCGACGACGCCGGGGCCCGCACGGACCTGCTCGACGGCGAGGGGGCCGTCCTGCTCACCCCGGCGCACCAGTTCCCCACCGGGGTCGCCCTGCGGCCGGACCGCCGGGCCGCGGCCGTCGACTGGGCCCGCGCCACCGGTGGGCTGGTGATCGAGGACGACTACGACGGCGAGTTCCGCTACGACCGGCGGCCGGTGGGTGCCCTGCAGGGTCTGGACCCCGAGCGGGTGGTCCACCTCGGGACGGCCAGCAAGGCGCTCGCGCCGGGGCTGCGGCTCGGCTGGCTGGTCCTGCCGGCCGGACTCGCCGCCGAGGTGGAGCGGCTGGTCGCCGCGGAGGGCGGGACCCGGGTGCCCGCGGTGGAGCAGCTGGTCCTCGCGGAGCTGCTGGCCTCGGGGGCCTACGACCGGCACGTCCGGGAGCGGCGGCAGGCCTACCGGCGGCGCCGGGACGAGCTCGTCGCCGCTTTGGCGGCGCGGGTCCCGGAGGTCGCCGTGCGCGGCCTGGCGGCGGGGCTGCACGCGCTGGTCGAGCTGCCCGCGGGCGACGGGCCGCCCGGCACCGCCGAGACGGCCGCCCTGCGGTCGGCGGCCTGGCACGGGCTGGCGGTCGAGGGCCTGGACCGCTTCCGCCATCCCGACGCCGCACCCCGTGCGGACGCGCTGGTGGTGGGGTACGCGACGCCGTCGCCCTCGGCCTGGGCGGGTGCGCTGGAGGCGCTGTGCCGGACACTCGCCAGGCCCGCCGGGTGACCGGCGGGCGGGTCGGCGGGAGGCGCCGGGGTCAGCGGGCGCGGCGGGTGCGCAGGTGGTCGAGGCTGTACCGGCCGGCGCCGATCGCGCAGAGCAGCAGGAAGATCCAGCTGTAGAGCGCGGCGGGCTCGCCCAGGTTGTACAGCGGGTTCCAGCCCTGCGGCAGGTGCATGGCGAAGTAGGCGAAGGCCATCATCCCGGAGAGCAGGAAGCCGGCCGGCCGCACGTAGAGGCCGATCGCGACGAGCACCGCGCCGACGAGTTCGACCACCGAGACCCACCAGAAGAGGCTGAAGGGTGGCAGGCCGGTGCCGGCACCGTCGACGCCGCCGAAGGCGCCGAAGCCGGCGAGGGCGTGCACCGAGAACAGGAACCCGATCACCACGCGGAACGCCAGCAGCACCAGCTGCGGTGCGGCGGCGCGCAGGCCCGTGGTCGGCGTGCCGTCCGTGGTGCGGCGGGTCAGGGCGAGGGTGGTGTCGAGCGTGGTCATGGCGGGTCCTCCGGTCCGGTTCGTCCGTGCTGTCGACGAGGTGGACCGACGCCCGCCCGGAAACTCATCGCCCGCCGGGGTTCGACCAGGGACGGAACGGATACCCGGGCGCGTGGGCGTGGTACTGGCGGTGGTGGCGGCGGTCCTCAACGCGGCCGCGAGCGTGCTGCAGCGCAAGGCCGCGCGCGAGGAGCCCGAGGAAAGGTCCTTCTCGATCGGGCTGCTGTTCGACCTGGTCCGGCGGCCCTCCTGGCTGGCCGGGATCGCCTGCGTGATCGTCGGGTTCCTGGTGCAGGCCGTGGCGCTGACACTGGCCGGGGTCGCCGTCGTGCAGCCCCTCCTGGTGGCCGAGCTGCCGTTCACCGTGCTGCTCGCGGCGTGGGCCTTCGGCGCGCGACCCGGGGTGCGGGAGTGGACCGCGATCGCGGTGCTCGCCGGCGGTCTGGCGCTGGTCGTCGTCGCGCTGGCCCCGCACGGCGGGGACCCGGTCGCGGTGCCCGGCTGGACGTGGGCCGTCGGGTCGGCGGGCGTCGCCGTGCTCGTCGGCGGGACCGTGATCGCGGGCCGCGGGACGACGGGGTCGCCGCGGGCCGGGTGGCTCGGCGTCGCGACCGGCACGGCGTTCGGCTACGTCGCGGTGCTCGTGGCGGCCGTGGGGGCGATCGCCGAGCGGGAGGGCGTGTCCGGGGTGCTCACCGCGTGGCAGACCTGGGCCGTGGTCGTCGTCGGGCCGCTGTCGTTCTTCCTGCTCCAGACCGCGCTGCAGGCGGGCAGCCTGGTCGCCTCGCAGCCCGGCTTCACCCTGATGAACCCGCTGGTCGCGACGGCGTGGGGCGTGGTCGTGTTCGGCGAGCAGGTCCGCGGGGGCGCCTGGTACGCGATGGCCGCCGCCGGCGGGGCGGCGCTGGTCGTCGGCACGTTCGTGCTGGTGCAGTCGCCCCTGCTCGGCGGCCAGGACGAGGAGGACGCGGGCGACCCCGGTGATCGAGGTGACCGCGGCGAGGAGGCGGCCGCCGCGCGGTAGGGCTGTCCCCCGATCGCCCGACACGCGCTCCCCCGGCGGATCGGGTGTCGGCCCGATGGTGCCGGGGGTGGACCGACGGGACCGTGTCTCCAGCGGGAGGAACTCCCGCCACCGACACCGCCCGAACCGGAGGCAAGGCCATGAGCATCACCACCCGCAAGCGCACCGACCGCCCCGCCCGGCGCCGGAACCCGTTCCGGCTCGCCCAGTTCCGCCCCGCCGCCCCCTTCGCCGGGATCTTCCCCGACGACCGCGACCGCGAGCGGGTGCTCGCCGACCTGCGCGCCCTGGGCGCGCCCGCGGACCTCGTCGCGCGTGCGCGCGTCTGAGCGACCCGGCCCGGCGCACTACCCCGCGACCGCCCGGCGCCGCCGGGACGGCAGCAGCGGCAACGGGATCCGCCGCCGCCGGCTCGGCCGGCCCGGCAGCCGGCCCGCCACGGCGTCGTCGAGCAGGGACCTGACGGTCTCGGCGGCGTCGGTGCGGTTGGCGCCGATACCGCCGGTGGAGCCGCGCTTGATCCAGCCGACCACGTAGGTGCCGGGCATGCCCTCGACCCGGCCTCGGTCGTTCGGCACCGTGCCGGTGGCGTCGTCGGACGGCAGGCCGGTCGGCGGCCGTCCCCGGTGCCCGACGGCCCGGACGACCGTCCCGGCAGGGATCTCGACCTCGCCGTCCGGCCCGGTCACCCGGACCGCCTCGACCCGGCCGGAGCCGGTGAGCGCGGTGGGCGACGAGTGGAAGCGCAGGACCAGCCGGCGCGGACCCCCCGGGCTCGGCGTCGACCAGTCGACGACCTCGCGGCGCGCCCCGGCCAGCAGCCCCGCGTGCTCACCCGGCAGGGCCTGGTCGATCGCCTTGCCCGTGCGCGGGTCGGCGTCGTCGACCACGACCTCCACGCCCTTCCGGCGCAGCAGCGCGAGCATCTCCGGACGCGTGTACGCGGCGGTGTCCGGGCCCCGGCGGGCCAGCAGCACCACCTCGCGGACCCCGGACCCGCGCAGCAGCTCGAGCGCCGGCGGCGCGATCGCGGTGCCCTCCAGGTCGGCGGGGTCCGCCGTGAGGATCCGGGCCACGTCGAGCGCGACGTTCCCCGTCCCGACGACGACCACCCGCCCCGAGGACAGGTCCACCGCCCCGGGCGCGATCTCGGGATGGCCGTTGTACCAGCCCACGACGGTGGTGGCGGGCAGGCTGCCGGCCAGGTCCTCCCCCGGCACCCCGAGCGGGCGCGACTCCGAGGCGCCGACGGCGTAGATCACCGCGTCGTGCTCGGCGGCCAGCTGCTCGGGCGTGACGTCCCGGCCGACCTCCACCCCGAGCCGCACCCGCAGGCGGTGGTGGCCGTGGTGGCGCGCGAACGTCTCGCCGATCCGCTTGGTCGACGGGTGGTCGGGCGCGACCCCGAACCGCACCAGCCCGCCCGGCACGGCGAGCCGGTCGATCAGCGTGACATGTGCGTTCGTGTGCAGGAGCAGGTCCTGCACCGCGTACATCCCCGCCGGCCCGGAGCCGACCACCGCGACGTCGAGCGCCGGGAAGCCGGCCGGGACCGTGCGGTCGAACGACGGCGGGCCCCAGCGGTGGAACACCGGGGCGGGGTCGGTGTCCTCGACCGCCGACGTCGGCCGGCCGGCGTAGAACTCGGCGTTGGCCTCCGCGTAGCCCTCCAACGGGCCGCGCAGGGCGTCGACCGGGTGGATCGCGTCCACCGGGCACGCATCGGCACACGCGCCGCAGTCGATGCACGACCGCGGGTCGATGTAGAGCATGTCCGTGGTGCCGAAGTCCGGCTCGTCCGGCGTCGGGTGGATGCAGTTGACCGGGCACGCCGCGACGCAGGAGGCATCGGTGCAGCAGGTCTGGGTGATCGCGTACGGCATCGCGGGGCCTGTCGCTCGAAGGGTCGGCGGCCGGGTCAGAGCAGGTCGGCGCGGCGGTAGATCGCCCGGGCGACCGGCGTGAGCAGCCCGGCCGAGCCGAGGAACTCCATCAGGCCGGCGCAGCTCGAGCGCATCATCGCCTTGTGGTGCTGGTTGGCCCGCGCCTCGCGCACGGCACGCTTTCGATCCAGCCCGGCGGCCTCGTAGACGTCCTCGCTCACCATGCTGGTGACGATGTGGTAGGCGGCCCCGGCGATCACGACGGCATCCGCGTGCCGGCGCAGCGCGCTCACGCCCTTCATCCGCTCGCGGACCTCGTCCCGGGCGAACTTCATGTGCCGGGACTCCTCGACCACGTGGATGTTGTTGATCGTGCGGACGAACGGGACCACGCGCTCGTCGCGCATCCAGTCCCGCTGCATGACGTCGAGGACCTCCTCGGCGACCAGGATCGCCGCGTAGGCCGCCTCGCCGCCGGCCAGCGCGGCGAACGCGCGGCCGAGCTCGACGACCGACCGCTTCGGCCGGTACGGCCGCGCGCCCAGCTTGGCGACGCCGCGCGCGAACATGATCGAGTGGCGGCACTCGTCGGCGATCTCGGTGAGCGCCCACTGGAAGGCCGGGTCGGTCGGGTCCTTGGCGTAGAAGTCCCGCAGCACCATCTGCTGCAGGATCATCTCGAACCAGATGCCGGTGCTCGCGACGGACGCCGACTCCTGCCGGGTCAGCTCGCGCTGCTGCTCCGGGGTCATCTCGTCCCAGTACGCGGTGCCGTACAGCGTGCTCCACTCGGGGCTGGCGCCGTGGAACTCCCTGTCCAGCGGCGTCTCCCAGTCGACCTCCCGGGCGGGGTCGTAGGACAGCATCTCCGACGACCGCAGCAGGCGGCGCGCGACGTCCGTGTGGTCGCCCTCGCCGGCCGGACGGGTGGCGGTCGCGGTCCCGGCGGCGCCGGGCGCGGTGCGGTCCGGGGCAATGGTGTCGTCCATGGTCGCTCCCTCGCGGATCGACGACGTGCTGGCGTTACCGGCGGTAACGTTACCGGTGGTAACACATGTCCGCAAGCGGGGGCCTCATCCGTCCGCGTGACGTCCGAGCAGCTCCCGGGCGTCGGCCTCCACCTCCTCGACCCTCACCTCCGCGACCAGGGAGTCGGTGTGCGAGCACGCCCCGCCGGGGCGGAGCAGTGGTGCGCCGCAGCTGGGGCAGGCCGCGGTCCAGGACACGTGGGCGCGGTGCCGGGTGCGGGTGAACGGCCCGGCGTTGACCACGTTCGGCCCCCAGAAGATCCCGACCGTCGGGGCGCCGACGGCGGCGGCCAGGTGCCGGGGGCCGCTGTCGTTCGCGACCACCACCGCCGCCCGCTCCAGCACCCCGACCAGCCACGACATCCCCGACGGCCCGGGCCCGGCGGTCGGCGCCAGCAGGGGTGCCCGCGTCCCGGCCGTCACCTCCGCCACGAGGTCCCGCTCGTCCGGCGACCCCACCACCACGACCGAGGCCCCGGCGGCCGCGAGCCGCTCGCCGAGGGCCGCGAAGTGCCCGGCGGGCCAGCGCCGCCGCGGGTCCCCCGCCCCGGGGTGCAGCACGGCGATCGGTCCGGTGACCGACCCCAGCACCGTCGCCGCGGCGGTGCGGTCGGCGTCGGTGACGGCCAGCCGCGGCTCGAGACGGACGGGCGGCGCGCCGACCAGGGCGGCCACCTCGAGGAACCGCACCGCCTCGGGCTGCAGGTACACGTACGGCGCCGTCCGGTCGAGGGGCGGCGCGTCCGACGCCCGGAGCCCGGCGGTGACCCGCGCGCCGAGCCGGTCGACGAAGGGATTGGAGTACCGGCCGCCACCGTGCAGCTGCACCGCGAGGTCGATCGGGGGCAGGCCGGCGAGGAACGCCTCGATCTCGGCCTCGTCGACGGACTCCCACGGGGCGGGGTTCCGGACCCCGTGCGTGCACGGGACCACGAGGACCCGGTCCGCCGGGCCCCGGCGGTGGCCCGTCAGCTCCGCCTGGACCGGCGCGCAGAGCAGCACGATCTCCGCGTCGGGGTACGCGGCGCGCAGGGCGTCCAGCGCGGGCAGCACGGCCACGAGGTCACCGAGCCCGCCCGCCCGGAGCACGGCGATCCTCCGGACGTCGGGTACCCG
The DNA here is from genome assembly GCF_039542425.1 of Pseudonocardia yuanmonensis. Taxonomy (NCBI): domain Bacteria; kingdom Bacillati; phylum Actinomycetota; class Actinomycetes; order Pseudonocardiales; family Pseudonocardiaceae; genus Pseudonocardia; species Pseudonocardia yuanmonensis. The sequence goes on along the minus strand of NZ_BAABIC010000002.1, from coordinate 403,493 downwards.
CGGACCCGTTCGGAGGTCGAGGAAGGGGTGGGTCGCCGGGGGTCCGCCAGGATCGCCGATGTGCAGCATGCGGGGGCACGTAGGCCTTCCGTGCACATCCCAAACCTCGTCGGTCGCGACCCCCGCGCCGCCCCGACGTTTGCCCCGGCGGCGGTGAGGTACCGGGACTCGTCCCGTCCCGCCGAGCGCCCCTGGAGCCGCCGTGAGCCGACCGGAGCGGCAGCCCGCCCCCGCCGGCACCGCCCCGCGCGGGCACGTCTTCGCGGTGCAGGGGCGGATGGAGCTCCTGCGTCACGACGCCGCCGTCGTCCCCACGGGGCCCGCCTTCTCCGTCTCGCCGGCGTGGCGGCCGCTGATCGGGACGGATCCCGCCGTGCTGCGCCCGCCGGACTGGGGTCGCCCGGGCGTGCGGCACGCACGCGCGGGCGAGGCGCTGTGGTTCCTCGACGTCGAGCGGCGCGACGACGCCGTCCTGTCCTGGCTGCTCGACGGCGTGCGCGGGGTGCTGGGGGAGATCGCGGCGACGATCGCACCGGAGGCCGGGCGGGTGCTCCCCCTCGTCGTCGTGCCCGTGGTGGGCATCGGCGCGGGCGGTTTCGGCGACGACCGCGGTGCGGTGATCCGCGGCCTGCTCGACGTGGCCGACGACGTCGTCCGGCGGCACGCGGTCGATCTCGCCTTCGTCACGCCGGACCCCGCCGTGCACGGCGCGGTGCAGCACCTGCGGCGCCTGCGCCACGGCTGGCCGCTGGACCCCGAGCTGCTGGAGGCCGCGGCCGGGCTCGCGGAGCAGGCGCGCCGCGGGGAGCTGGCCCTGTTCTTCGGTGCGGGGGTGAGCATTCCCGCCGGCCTGCCGAGCTGGGCCGACCTGCTGCGGGCGTGCCTGGAGGCGGCCCCGGACCTGGACACCGAGGAGTTCGCCCGGCTGCACCCGCTGGACCAGGGCGAGCTGCTGCGCCGGGTGCTGGGCGACCGGTTCGGGTCGGTCGTCGCCGAGCTGGCGGACGCCGACCGGCACGCGCTGGGCCACTCCCTGCTCGCCGCCCTGCGCTGCCGCGAGGCCGCGACCACCAACTACGACCACTGCTACGAGCTGGCCGCCGCCCCACACGTCGAGCCGGTGGTGATGCCGTGGCGGACCCCGCGCGGCGCCGAACCCTGGCTGCTCAAGCTCAACGGCGACGTCGACCACCCGGAGAGCATCGTCCTGGCCCGCCGGGACTTCCTCCGCCATCAGGCGCTCGCCCGGCCCGCCGCGGCCGTGCTCGAGGCGATGATGCTGACCCGGCACCTGTTGATCGTCGGCGCCTCGCTCACCGACGACAACGTCCTGCGGCTCACCCACGAGGTCTCCGAGTTCCGCGCCGAGCACGGCGGCAAGGACCAGCCCTTCGGCACGGTCCTCGACGTCGAGACGGACGGCGTGCGCCGGCAGCTGTGGGCGGGCGAGCTGGAGTGGCTGCCCATGCCCGGCCCGGACCTCGCCCACCGGGCCCGGGCCCTGGACCTCTTCCTCGACGCGGTCGCGGCCGAGGCGACGACCGACGCCTCCTGGGTGCTCGACGAGCGGTTCGAGTCCCTGCTCGAGGGCGGCGACGCCGAGACCGCGCGGCGGGCCCGGTCCCTGTGGACCGATCTCGGCGACCGCGAGCCGTGGGTGGCGCTGCGCGCCGAGCTGGAGCGGCACGGCTCGGGCTGAGGTCAGGCCCCCGCGCGACGGACAGCCCGACGCCGGAGGCTGGCGTCCCGGTCGCCGCGGCCGGGTGTCCCGTGCGCCCCCGCCGCAGCCCCTTGCCCGGCCCCCGCCGCGGCCCCACCCTCGACGCGTGCCCGACTACCGACACGACCTGCTCTTCGGCGGCTTCCTCACCCCGGTCGCGGAGCCGCCGGACCAGGCGGTCGGGCTCGCGGTCGCCGCCGAGCGCGCCGGCCTGGACCTCGTCGCGTTCCAGGACCACCCCTATCTGCCGCAGTTCCTCGACACCTGGACGCTCATGTCCGTCGTCGCCGCCCGGACCGAGCGGATCCGCATCACCGGAGACGTGCTCAACCTGCCGCTGCGGCCGCCCGCGGTACTCGCCCGCAGCGCCGCGAGCCTCGACCGGCTCAGCGGCGGGCGCATCGAGCTCGGCCTCGGCGCGGGCGGCTTCTGGGACGGCATCGAGGCCATGGGCGGGCAGCGGCTGACCCCGGGCCGGGCCGTGCAGGCCCTCGAGGAGGCCGTCGCGATCCTGCGCGGCATCTGGGCCGCCGACGAGCGCGGCGGCGTCCGGGTCGACGGCGGGATCCATCGCGTCGCGGGCGCGAAGCGCGGCCCCGCGCCGGCGCACGACATCGGCATCTGGGTCGGCGCCTACGGCCCGCGGATGCTCCGCCTCGTCGGCCGCCTCGCCGACGGCTGGCTCCCGACGCTCTCGTACCTCCCCGAGGGCCCCGCCTCCCTCACCACGATGAACGCCCTGATCGACGAGGGTGCCGCCGCGACCGGCCGGGATCCCGGCGCGATCCGCAGGGTGCTGAACCTCGAGGGCCGGTTCGCGCGGACCGGAGGAGGTCTGCTCGTCGGGCCGCCGGAGCAGTGGGCCCAGGAGCTCGCCGATCTCGCGCTCGGCGAGGGCATCTCGGGCTTCGTGCTGATGTCCGACGACCGGGCCGTCCTCGAGCGCTACGCCCACGAGGTCGCGCCCCGCACGCGGGAGCTGGTGGAGGCGGAGCGGCGCGGACAACCGCCCTGCCCGAGCGGTGGAAGTCAGAACGGCGGCGGTTCGTCCGGTCGGTGACCGGTGGGACTGGTGGGACTGGTGGTCGCGGCTACGACGCGGCGAAGGGTGCCGGTGTCAGCGCGGCCACGCAGCCGAGGTCGGGGGCGTCCGGCCGGTCGAGGAAGCTGCGCATCACCGCGAGGCCGCAGGCCGGGGACCAGAGCAGGACGTCGTGGGCCGAGTCCGGGAAGGTCACCCGGGTCGCGGCGGGCAGGGTCTCGGCGACGAGGTCGGCGTTGGCCGGCGCGGTAACGGCGTCGAGCGCTCCGGCGAGGACCAGGACCGGCCGGTCGCTCGACACCGGTGTGCGCACGGACGCCGGGGCGGGCGGGATCGACCACCGGGCGCAGTCGGTGACGAGGTACGGCGACTGCGGCACGAGCCGGAGGACCTGCTCCGGCAGCTCGGGCAGCACCGCGCGACCCCGCGCGACCAGCGTGTCGGTATCGGCCGGGATCTCGCCGCAGAAGACCCCGTACGTGAGCCCGTACCCCGTCAGCCCGGCCGGCGGCCGGGTGGCGAGCAGCGCGTCGGCGGCGACGCCCCCGTCGCCGCGATCGAGGTTCGCGACGAGCGCGGGGAAGGCGGCGATGCTGCCCGGGGTCAGGCTCGCGATCACCGCGAGGTTGATCAGCTTGTACCCGTCGACGACCACCGGCACCGGCGAGCCGCTCACCGGGTCGGTGCGGGTCAGCGAGCGCGGACGGGCGGTGAGCTCGGTGACGAGCCGGACGACGTCGTCGCGCAACGACGGGTGGGCGGCCCGGCACGCGGGCTGCGCGGCGCAGGCGTCGGACAGGGCCGTCAGGCCGGAGGCGGCCGAGGGCCAGAAGGTGTCGGCGGCGGACTGCTGCGGCGGGACCACCGAGTCGACGACCACGCTCCGGATCCCGTCCGGATGATCGCGGAGGGTCTGCAGGGCGAGGTCGGAGCCGTAGGAGACGCCGTAGAGGTTCCGCTCCCCGATCCCGAGCGCCGTCCGCAGGTCCGCGACGTCGGCGGCGTTCTCCGTGGTGTCGAAGGCCCCCAGGTCCGCGGTGGCGGCGAGCCGCTCGTGGCACGCCCCCACGGCGTCGGCGCTGCGCCGCGCGGTCGCCGGGTCGAACGTGTCCAGCCCGACCCAGGCGGCCAGGAAGGCGTCGACCTCGGGGCAGGACAGCAGCGGCTCGGACTTCCACGTCCCGCGCTGCTCCAGGAAGATCACGTCCCGGTCGGCGTTCCAGCCCGCCGCGACGCGCGGGGACGCGCTGATCAGGCCGCTGCCCCCGGGGCCACCGGTGAGGTAGACGAGCGGGTCCGGTCTCGGGGCGAGCGCGGTCGCCCTCGCGCGGGCCACCGCGAGCCGCACGGTCCGCCCGTCGGGCTCGGCCCGGTTCTCCGGCACGGTCAGGTACCCGCACTCCATGCCGGCACCGAGATCGAGCTGCGGCACACCGGGATAGATCGGGTTCGGGCACGATGCGGGCTCGTACGACGCCGCGCTGGACGCGGCGCTCGCCGCCGCCACCGCGGGCGCCAGCGAGCCGGACGACGGGGCCGGCGCACCGCATCCCGCCAGGATCACGAGCGCGACCACGGACCCGGCGAGGACACCGAGCCGCCCAGGACCCGACAGCCGCTGCGACCGTGCGATCCGCATCCCGAAGCCCCTCCGCTGGTTCCCCCCGGCGGCGTCCGGACCCCGGTCCGGCCGCCGCCCGCTGTGGGGAGGTCCTCGGCCGCGCTCACCAGGGCGTTAGCCGGGCGGCCGAGGTCCTCGACGAGAGCGCCTGGTCCGGGAGCGAGGCGGGCCGCCCCTGCCGGGCCGGCCGGATGGTGCCGGTGACCTCGCCGAACCCGATCCGGCTGCCGTTCGGGCCCAGTGCGGTGGCCGAGATGCTGACCTCGTCGCCGTCGAGCAGGAAGGTGCGTTCCTCGCCCTTGACGGGTGGGGCCGCGGCGCGCACGCACACGGGAGCTGGTCGACGCGGAGCGGCGCGGGTAGGGGCGTCCGGTGGGCCGGGGCCGCTGATGCGATCGGATGGCGCCCGGACCCCCCGTCCGGACGCCGTCCCTCGCGGAGATCCTCGGCCCGGCCCGCCCCGGCGTTACCGGGCGTCGGTGGGCGGACGCGCTCCGCGCAGGGATCCGGCCCGCCGAGGCTACGCCGTGGTCGTCGCGAGCCCGGACGGCGAGACTCGGGCCCCGCGCCCGGCTGGCCGGGCCCGTGACTCCGTCGGACCCGGCCGCGCGGCACGGGCCAGCGCCGCGGCGAGGCCGTCCCGCACCACGTGGGCCGGGCCGGCGACGACGGCGGCGACGTGGGCGTCCGGGCGGACGACCCACACCTCGTCGGGCCGGGCGGCCAGGGTGCGGGTGAGCGTGCCGTCGGGGTCGATCTCGGCCAGCGCGTGAACCCGGACCGGGCCGGGCGCGGCCGCGACGACCTCCCGGACCGCGGCGAGGTCGACCTCGCTCCCGGCCAGGAGCAGGAACCCGTCGCGGGCCAGCGCCCGCACCCGCCCGTCGGCCGTGCCGGGGACCGTGACCGGCGCGTCGGGCAGCAGCACCCCGGGCCCGGCCGGCGGGGCCTGCCCGCGCGGGGGTCGGCCGCCGAAGGGGCGCCGCGGATCGGGGGTGGTCAGGGGCGAGTCGACGTACCAGAACGGCTCGGACAGCCGGCCCGAGTCGACGCGGCCGCGGGCCTCGGGATCGGTCGCGGCCCGGGTCAGCACCTCGGCGCGGTGCCGCGCGCGGGCCTCGTCCGGCGGGACGAGGAAGTCCATGGTCGCCGTGGTGACCGCGATGTTCTCGACGGCCGCGGCGTGCCGCTCGGCGTGGTAGCTCTCCAGCAGCTCCTCGTCCGCCCAGCCGTGCCCGACGTAGGCGATCTTCCACGCCGCGTTCTCCGCGTCGCCGACCCCGGAGTTCAGGCCCCGGGCACCGAAGGGCGACACCAGGTGCGCGGCGTCGCCGGCGAGCAGGATGCGCCCGCACCGCATCCGGTCCACGACGCGGGAGTGGAAGCGGTACACGGACTTCCAGACGATCTCGTAGTCCCGGTCGCCGATGATCGCCCGGATCCGTGCGTCCAGCGCCCCGGACGCCACCTCGGCGTCCAGGTCGTAGTCCGCGGGCACCTGCCAGTCGATGCGGAAGGTCGAGTCCGGGCACGGGTGGATGAGGACCTGCCGGCCCGGGTTCCACTCCGGGTCGAACCAGAAGCGGCGCTCGCTGGCCCAGCCGGGTAGGTCCGTCCGGATGTCGCAGATGAGGAAGCGGTCGTCGAAGGAGTGCCCGTCGAAGCTCACCCCGAGCAGCCGGCGCAGCTCGTCGCTGCGGGCCCCCGCGCAGACCACGAGGAAGGAGCCCCGCAGCTCCCGGCCGTCGGCCAGCCGGACGGTGACGCCGGAGCCGTCCTGCTCGACGTGGTCGACCTGGTGGTCCCACCGGAGGTCGACCAGCGGCTCGGCCGCGATGCGCTCGTCCAGGATCTCCTCGGTGCGGGTCTGGGAGATGTTGACGAACGGCGGGAACGCCGGGCGGCCCGGGTCCACGAACTCGACCGCGAACAGCTCCCGGTCCCGGTGGAAGGTGCGGGCGGTGGTCCAGGTGACGCCCTCCGCGGCGATGCGCCGGCCGGCGCCGACCGCCTCCCAGACGTCGAGCACGTCACGCTGCTGGCAGATCGCCTTGGAGCCGATCCGGTCCCGCTCCGGGCGCCGGTCGAGCACGATCGTCGGCACGCCCCAGCGGGCCAGCAGCAGGGCCGTGGTCTGCCCGACCGGGCCCGCGCCCAGCACGAGCACCGGCTCGGCGGGCCAGGCGCCCGGCGGAACTGCGGTGGTCATTCGGTACTCCCGTCGTCGCGAGTCCTGTGCGGGGCTCAGCCCTGCAGCTGGGCCCAGACCTCCTGGTCGCGCTCGGCGGTCCAGATCACCGGGCGCTCGATGCCGGACAGCTCGTCCCACAGCCGGGAGACGTCGAAGGGCAGGCAGTGCTCGAAGATCGGCCAGTGCCCGTAGTCGTCGACCAGCGCGGCGTGCGTGGCCTCGAAGGCCTCCTTCAGCGTGCCGCCCCGCTCCTGCACCGCGCCCACCTCGCGGATCATGACCTGCAGGAACCCGCGGGTCTGCTCGATCGCGGCGTCGACCTCGGCCCGCCCGCGGCTGACCGCGCCGCGCCCGCCGACCAGCTGCTCGGCCCCGAGCGCCTTGACCCGGTCCAGCGTCGCACCGGCCCAGTCGCGGTGGAAGGCGTCGCCGGTGTAGAGCGCGGCCTGCGCCTCCACCAGGTCCCCGGCGAACAGGATCCGGTGGCGGGGCAGCCAGGCGGTGATGTCGCCCTCGGTGTGCCCGCGGCCGTGGTACTGCAGCACCAGGTCACCCCGGTCCCCGCCGAGGTCGATGGTCAGCCGGTCGGCGAAGGTCAGCGTCGGCCAGGTCAGTCCCGGCACCGAGTCCGCCGCCTCGGCCAGCCGCGGCATCCGCGCGAACTCGCTCTCCCAGTCCTGCTTGCCCCGCTCGGCCACCAGGTCCTTGGTGATCTCGTGTGACACGATCGTCTCCGCGTCGAACGCGCTCGCGCCCAGCACCCGCACCGCGTGGTAGTGCGAGAGCACCAGGTAGCGCACCGGCTTGTCGGTGTGCTCGCGCAGCTTCGCCAGCCACTTCCGCGCGGCGACCGGGGTGGCGAGGGCCTCGAAGCAGACCAGGAAGTCCTCGCCCTCGACCGCGCCGATGTTCGGGTCGCCCTCGGCGGTCAGGGCGTACACGCCGTCGGCGAGCACCTCGAGGGTCTGCTCCTTGGCCGCGGTGTCGGCGGAGGAGGCGAAGGGCTTGGCCATGGCAGCCGTCCTTTCGAGAGCGGGGACGGGAAGCGCCACGGCCTGCATCGAGGGCTTCTTCCCGTCGCTGGGAGGTCTCGGCCCCGACCGTCGCGAGCGACGATCAAAGGTTTGATTACCTGAGCGACGGTAGGCCCTCGACGCCTGGAACGCCAGAAGCGGGCGGAGGTCTGAACACCAATGGAGCAGTGGGCCGCGCCGACCACCGCGGGCCGCGCCCGGCGTCGGCGCGGCCCGCGTGGGCCGGCTCGCGGCCCCGTCGTCGGTCAGGCCCTCAGCTCGGGGAACTGGTCGTCCCGCCACTCGGTCCCGGCGGGCCCGCCGGCCGCCTCGCGGGCGCGCAGGTCGACCCGGCGGATCTTGCCGGAGATCGTCTTGGGCAGGTCGGCGAACTCCAGCCGCCGCACCCTCAGGTACGGCGCCAGGTTCGTGCGCGCGTGCCGGAGGATCTCCAGCGCGGTCTCCCGGGTCGGCTCCCAGCCCGGCGCCAGCGCCACGTAGGCCTTCGGCACGGCCAGCCGCACGGGGTCCGGCGCCGGGACCACCGCGGCCTCGGTCACCGCCGGGTGCTCGACGAGCACGCTCTCCAGCTCGAACGGCGAGACCTTGTAGTCCGAGGCCTTGAAGACGTCGTCGGTGCGCCCGACGTAGAACAGGTAGCCGTCGTCGTCCCGGGTCGCGACGTCGCCGGTGTGGTAGTAGCCGCCCTCGGTCGCCTCGACCTGCTTCTCCGGGTCGCCGAGGTAGCCGGTCATGAGGGACAGCGGCGCCTCGGCGAGGTCGAGGCAGATCTCGCCCTCGACCTCGCTCGGCCGGCCCGTCGTCGGGTCGACCAGCACGACGGGCACCCCGGGCAGCGGCCGGCCCATCGATCCCGGCTTCACCACGGAGCCCGGGGTGTTGCCGACGGACGCCGTGGTCTCGGTCTGCCCGAACCCGTCGCGCAGGGTGAGTCCCCACGCCGCGCGGACCTGCGCGATCACCTCCGGGTTGAGCGGCTCGCCCGCCGCGATCACCTCGCGCAGGACGCCCGGGCCGCCGGACAGGTCGGCCTTGATCAGCATCCGCCACACGGTGGGCGGCGCGCAGAACGTGGTGACGCCGTGCCCGCGGATCCCGTCGAGCAGCGCCGCCGGGTCGAACCGCGAGTAGTTGTGCACGAAGATCGACGCCTCGGCGATCCACGGCGCGAAGAAGCAGCTCCACGCGTGCTTCGCCCAGCCGGGCGAGCTGATGTTCAGGTGTGTGTCACCGGGGCGGATCCCGAGCCAGTACAGCGTGGACAGGTGACCGACCGGATAGGACTGCTGGGTGTGCTCCACGAGCTTCGGCCTGCTCGTGGTGCCGGAGGTGAAGTAGAGCAGCAGCCGGTCGTCCGCGGCCGTCCCCGGGTGCGCGAGCGGCGCGTCGGACTCGGCCGCCGCGTCCGCGTAGGGCAGCCAGCCCTCCGCCTCCTCGCCCACCGCGATCCGGGTCAGGCCCCCGATCCCGGCGAACTTGGGCGCGTCCGCGGCGCCGGCGACCACGTGCCGTGCCGCGCCGCGCGCGATCCGGTCCGGCAGGTCGGCGGCACCCAGGGCGGTCGTCGTCGGCATGATCACCGCGCCCAGCTTCATCACCGCGAGCATCGACTCCCACAGCTCGACCTGGTTGCCGAGCATGAGCAGCACGGCGTCCCCGCGCCGGACGCCGTGCGCGGCCAGCAGCCGCGCCACCTGGTTCGACCGGCGTCGCAGCCCGTCGAAGGTGTACGAGGCGGCGGTGCCGTCCTCCTCCGCGATCGTCAGGGCGGTCCGCCCGACGCCGTCCGCGATCACGTCGAACCAGTCGTGCGCCCAGTTGAACGGGGCGTCGAAGGTCGGCCACGCGAACTCGGCGACCGCCTTCCCGTGGTCCTCCCGGTGGGTCAGCAGCAGGTCGCGGGCGGCCCGGTAGCGCTCGTGGCTGCTCGTCGTCGGCCGGGTCGTGGGCTGGGTTGTCGGCCGGGTCGTGGGCTGGGTCGTCGGCCGGGTCGTGGGCTGGGTCGTCGGCTGGGTCGTCGCCTCGGTCATCGTCGTGTCGTCTCCCGATCGTCGGCCGTGCGGAGGTGTCCCGGGAGCGTGCCCCGGCGGCGGCGGGAGCCTGACCGGCGGCGCGGGGCGCCCACTACCCCCGAACAGGGGTAGCGGCCGCCCCGCGGGCACCGGACCCTGGTCCGGAAGCCGACGCGGCGACGCGAGGAGGTCAGGTGGTCGACGACGACTCACCGGTCGGGATCGTCGACCGGGTCGTCGGGCAGCGGCTGCGCCAGCTGCAGCGGACGACCGGGTTGCCCGTGGTGTTCGGCGGCGCGACCACGCCGCGCCGGGACGGCCCGCGGCTGCGGATCGCACACCTGCGCGGCACGCTGGGCGACTCGCTGCGCGACCTGGAGGTCGGCCGCGGGCGCGGGCTCGGCGGTTCCGCGCTGCTGACCGCCGCCGCGTGCCGGGTCGACGACTACGCCTCCACCCGGGCGATCACCCACGACTTCGACCGGCACGTGGTGCACGAGGAACGGATGACCTCGGTCGTCGCGGTCCCCGTCACGGTCGGCGGGGTCGTGGGCGCCGTCCTGTACGGCGCGGTCCGCGCCCCGCACCGCATCGGCGACGCCGTGGTGGACCGGGTCGCCGCGTTCGGCGCCGCACTGGAGCGGGAGATCGCGGCGCTGCTCCCGCCGCCCGCACCGCCCCGCCCGTCGCCGGCCGCCCGGACCCGCACCGCGCTGGCCGACCTCGCCGACCTGGCCCGGACGACACCCGATCCGGCCCTGCGGCGCAGGCTCGCCCGGATCCTCGCGGACCTCGGCGGGCAGGACCCCACCGAGGGCCCGCGGCCCGAGCTGGCGCCCCGCGAGCTCGAGGTGCTGGGGCTCGTCGCCCTGGGCCGGACCAACGCCGAGGCGGCCGACGCGCTGGGGCTGAGCCAGGAGACGGTGAAGGCCTATCTCCGCAGCGCGATGCGCCGCCTGGACGTGCGCAACCGGACGGCCGCGGTCCACGCGGCGCGGGGGCTCGGCCTGCTCTGACGACCGGGCCGGTGCCGCACGGAGCCTTCTCACCTGCAGAAACGCGGCAACAGGAATGATCTGGAGACAGTGCCGCACCCGTTCCGCCCGGCGCCCGGGCGCCCTACCGTGGCCTCGGCGGGCGACCCGCCCGCACCGTCACCGACCGGGAGCGAGGACCATGAGCACCCCGCACGCGCACGAGCACAGCCACGGGCAGACCGCGCACACGCACGAGCACGTGGAGCACGACCACGAGCACGTCGAGCACTCGCACTCCCACACCCACGACGGCGAGCCGCACGAGCACACCCACGTGCACGACGCGGCGGCCGAGCAGGTTCACGAGCACGCGCACTGACCGGCACCGACCGGCACCGACGGCGCCGACCGCGCCCTGGTGACCGGGTGCCCGGTCAGCCGTCCTGCCGCCAGCGGGCGGCGTAGCGCTCCTCCTGCTCGCGCCGCTCGTCGGCGTGCGCCTCCTCGCGGACCGCGGCGGCGCCGCCCTGCGGGTAGCCGGCCTTGACCGCCCGGTGCTCGGCCGACTCGTACATGTAGGCGAACGAGTAGAAGTAGCCGATCAGCAGGCCGCCGAGCACCGCCATCGCGCGCACCCACGGCTCGCCGGGGATGAACACGTAGAGCAGCACCGCGATCGGCGCCAGCTGGACGGTCGCGCGGGCGAAGTGCCGCCACCGCCAGCTCGGCGCGGTCACGTCGTGCAGCACCCACTCCTTGTGCCGCGGGGGCAGCCCCGCCCCGTAGGCGTAGAGGACCCACCGCAACGGATTCGGCCTGACGATCTGCGACATCACCCTCACCCCAACACTTTGTGCACCAAGGATCGTACACTGAACCCCGTGCGCAGTACCGGAGGACGTGACGAGGGTGACCTCGCGACCGTCGTGCAAACGCCCGTCGACCTGCTCACGCTGGACCGGCAGGTCTGCTTCGCGCTGGCCGTGGCGGCGCGCAACGTGATCGCCCTCTACCGCCCACTGCTCGAACCGATGGGCCTCACGCACCCGCAATACCTGGTGATGCTGGCGCTGTGGGAGCACTCGCCGCGCTCGGTGACCGACCTGAGCACCGCCCTGGCACTGGACCCGGGCACGCTGTCCCCGCTGCTCAAGCGGCTCGAGGCCGCCGGGTACGTGACGCGGCGGCGGGTCGAGGGCAACGAGCGCATGCTCGCGGTCGGCCTCACCGCGGAGGGCCGGGCGCTGCGGGAGCAGGCCGAGCGGATCCCGCCGGCGATCATCGACCGGCTGGGGATGCCGATCGCCGACCTCGAGCACCTGCACGCCGTGCTGACCGAGGTCATCGCGGCCAGCCGCACGACCCCGGAATCCGACTAGTCCGGCGCCGGGCCCGCGCTGCGGATCGCCTCGAGGTCCTCGCGCAGGGCGTCGACGCGATCGGCGCCGATCAGCGCCGCGACCTGGCGCTCGAGCTCGGGCACCAACTGCTGGGCGACGGCGATCAGGTCGAGCCCCCGGACGGTGGGCACGACGAGCTCGGCCCCCCGAGGACAGCCCCGCCGAGCACGTGGCCGGGCACACAACTGAAAGGGTGTTCAAGCGTTGACCTGATCCGGCGGCACGCCTTACCGTCCGACGGTCCACGGACGTCGACGACAGGAGCGGGACGTGCACATCGCCGAGGGCTATCTCCCACCCCTGCACGCCGCGGCGTGGGCCGTGGCCTCGGCCCCCTTCGTGGTGCACGGGGCGCGGGCGGTGGTGCACCAGGTCCGGACGGACCCGGACTCGAAGCTGCTGCTCGGCGCGGCGGGTGCGTTCAGCTTCGTGCTCTCGGCGCTCAAGATCCCGTCGGTCACCGGCTCGTGCTCGCACCCGACCGGCACGGGGCTGGGGGCGGTGCTGTTCCGACCACCCGTGATGGCGTTGCTCGGGACGATCGTCCTGTTCTTCCAGGCCGTGCTGCTCGCGCACGGCGGACTCACGACGCTCGGGGCGAACGTCTTCTCCATGGCGGTCGTCGGGCCGTGGGTGGCCTACGGGGTCTACCGGCTGACCCGGCGGGCGGGCGGCGGCCTGGGGCTCGGGGTGTTCCTCGCCGCGGCGCTCGGCGACCTCGCGACCTACTGCGTGACCAGCGTGCAGCTCGCCCTGGCCTTCCCCGACGCCGTGTCCGGTGTCGGCGGCGCGATCGTGAAGTTCGGCTCGATCTTCGCGATCACCCAGATCCCGCTCGCCGTCAGCGAGGGCCTGCTGACCCTGCTCGTCGTGCGCCTGCTGGTCCGGGTCAGCCCGGACGAGCTGCGCCGCCTCGGGGTGCTGCCCCGCCCGGTCGCCCCCTCGACCGGGGAGTCCACCGCGAAGGAGGTCGGGGCGTGAGGCGCTCGACGCTGGTCAACTGGCTGCTCGTGCTGGCCGTCGTGGCGCTCGCCGCGCTCCCGCTCCTGGTCGTGCAGGGCGAGTGGGGCGGCGCCGACGGCGTCGCCCAGGACGCGATCAGCGAGTCCCACCCCGACTACGAGCCCTGGTTCACCTCGATCTACGAGCCGCCGTCCGGCGAGGTCGCCTCCGGGCTGTTCGCGCTGCAGGCCGCGATCGGCGCGGGGATCGTCGGCTACTACTTCGGCGTGGCGCGCACGAAACGCAGGCTCGGTCGCGGTACGACGCCTCAGCACCCCGGGGACACCACCTGATGCTGCCCCTCGACGCGGCGGCCTACGCCAACCGCTGGCGGCCGCGGCACCCCGGGGAGAAGGCGCTGCTCTCGCTCGGCCTGCTCGTCCTGACCCTGGTCCTGCCGACGTGGCCGGGGGCGGCGATCACCGGCGCCCTCGCCCTCGTGCTGGTCCTCGGCCCCGCCGGGCTGGCCGTGCGGGTGCTGTGGCGGGCGGTCCGCGTCCCGCTCGGGTTCGTGCTGACCGGGATGCTGCCGCTGCTGGTGTCCCTCGGCGGGGACCCGTGGCTGCGGTGGGAGCCGGCCGGGCTCCCGCAGGCGGCCCAGCTGGCCGGTCGCGCGACCGCCGCCCTGCTGTGCCTGCTGCTGTTCGCCGCGACGACCCCGCTCGCCGACCTGCTGCCCCGGCTGGACCGGCTCGGGGTGCCGCCCGCGGTCACCGAGGTCGCCGCGCTGACCTACCGCTTCCTGTTCCTGCTGCTCGAGTCCCTGCGGGCGGTCCGCGACGCCCAGGCCGGCCGCCTCGGCTTCCGCACCTGGCGTGCGTCCTACCGCTCCCTGACCGGGCAGGGCGCCGCGGTGTTCGTGCGTGCCTTCGACCGGGCCCGGCGCCTGGAGCAGGGGCTGGCCTCCCGCGGCTACACCGGCTCGCTGCGCGTCCAGGTGCAGGCCCGCCCGCTCTCCCCCGCCTTCGTCGCGGCGACCTGCGTGCTGCTCGCCGCCGTCGTCGCGGCCACGACCCTGCTCACCCCGCGATGAGGCCGCCGATCCTGCAGGCCGACGCGCTGGTCTTCGGCTACGACCCCGCCCGCCCGGTGCTCGTCGGGGCGGACCTGGCCCTGCACGAGGGCCGCCGCCTCGCCGTGCTCGGGCCCAACGGCGGCGGCAAGACGACCCTGTTCCGGCTCCTGCTCGGGCTGCTCGAGCCGGGCGGGGGCCGGGTGCTGCTCGACGGCGAACCCGTCCGCCGCGGCCGCCGCGGCCTGACCCGGCTGCGCGAGCAGGTCCAGCTGGTCCTGCAGGACCCCGACGATCAGCTCTTCGCCGCCGACGTCGCGCAGGACGTCTCGTTCGGCCCGCTCAACCTCGGCCTGTCCCCCGCGGAGGTCACCGCCCGGGTCGACGCGGCGCTCGCCGCGCTGGGCATCGCCGAGCTCGCCGACCGCCCCACCCACCTGCTGTCCTTCGGGCAGAAGAAGCGCACCGCGATCGCCGGCGCCGTCGCGATGCGCCCGCGCCTGCTCGTGCTCGACGAGCCGACGGCCGGGCTCGACCCCGCCGGGGTCGAGGAGCTGCTCGCCACCCTCGACGAGCTCCACCGCTCCGGGACCACGGTCGTCCTGTCCACCCACGACGTCGACCTCGCCCACCGGTGGGCCGACGAGGTCGCCGTCGTCGCGCGGGGCCTGGTGCGAGTGGCCCCGGTCGACGACGTGCTCGGCGACGCGGAGCTGCTGCGGACCGCGCGGCTGGGCCCTGCCTGGGCACCGGGCGTCCGCCGGCTGCTGCAGGCCCTGGGCTCGTCCGCGAGCCCGCGCACCCCGGCCGAGCTGTACGCGGCCCTCGCGGACCTCGGTGTTCCGGCGGCCTCCGCCCCGGTGTCGCCGGGCCCCTGACGCGGAGCCGCACCGGAGGGGCCTCCGTCCCCCGGCGTCGGGACGTTGGCCCCTGCTGGCACGGCGGCGCACGGCGGACCGTCGTCGGTGCGGAGCCGTCCGGCCAGGCCGGTGTCCCGCGACGGAGCTCGCACGGGGCGCCCCCCGGGACGGCTCCGGGGCCCGGTCGCCTCGTCGGCGACCGGGCTGAGTCGTGCCGGTGACCGGGCTGAGCCGTGCCGGCGACCGGGCCGGGTCACGACCGGCCGGAGCGCTCCCCCCGGTCGTGGTCCACACCGCCGGGACCACGTGCGGGGCAGCGCCCGTCCCCGGGAGCGGGCCCGATGTCCAGGGTCTCCCCCAGGCCGGCGACCTCCAGCGCCCGCCGCACCGGCCCGTCCGCCCCGGTCAGGACGACCAGGCGCGAGCCCTGCCGGCGGGCCAGCCCGTGCAGGTCGACCAGCACGGCGAGGCCGCCCGAGCCGACGTACGTCACCGCGGACAGGTCCGCGGCGATCGTGGTGCCGGCGCGGATGTAGGCGGTCAGCAGCTTCCGGATGCTGTGGGCGTCGGTCGTGTCGAGCTCGCCGACGAGGCGGACCACGGTCCGCTCGCCGACGTCGATCTCGAGCCGGAGCCGGCCGTCGGCACGCGGGTTCGTCATGTCGGGGATGAGCGATCGCCTCCTGGGTCGACGGGAACGGGCCGAGCGGCCGGGGGCGACGCCGCCCGGCCCGTCACGCTCCGTATCGCTAGGATCGCTCACCGTGTTACCGCTTGGCCGGCAACTCCCTCACGCGGTCAGTTCCCGGGCCGGGTTGCCTCCCCACCGCGCCCCGGCCGGGATCTCCTCGCCCTTCATCACGAAGGAGTCGGGCGCGATCTCGACCGCGTCGCCGAGGGTCACGCCGTAGTGGACGAAGGCACCCACGCCCAGGGTCACCCCCGCGCCGATCGCGATGTGGTCGGACTTGAACGCGCCGTCCTCCTGCGAGTGGCACTGGATGATGCTGCCGAAGTTCAGCGTGCAGTCGTCCCCGATGGTGGTGAGGCTGCGCTCGAGGACGGCGCCGCCGTCGTCGAACACCCGGGCGCCGACCTTGGTGCCGACCATCCGCATGACCAGGTTCTTGTACGGCGTCCCCGCCAGCATCCGGTCGAGCGGCGGCACCATGAGCTTCCAGTAGCGCTCGTGCCGCCAGAACCGCACGTCGTAGATCGAGCACGACCGCGGGCGCAGCCGCCTGAACCCGGTGCCCGCCCGCTCCCAGAACGCGAACCACAGGATCGTGAACAGCACGCTCGCCACGGACTGCACGGCGAACGCCGCCGGGCCGAAGTCGTGGTAGTGGTCCAGGGACAGCAGGGCGAGCAGCAGCAGCCCGAGGACGTGCCCCCAGCGGACGAACAGGAACAGGGCCATCGTGCGCAGGTTGTGGCCGTTCTTGCGGCGCAGCCGGCGCCGGCGGTCCCGGACGTCGATCTCCAGGACCCGGTCGCGCTGCACGGTCCGCGGGATCTCGAAGGCGGGCGAGCCGAGCAGGCCCACACCCTCCCGGACCGGTCCGTCGATCGGGACGGCGACCTTGGTGGCCAGCAGGCAGTCGTCGCCGGTGCGGCCGCCGATCGGGTAGGCGATGTTGTTGCCGAGGAAGTTGTTCCCGCCGATGGCGACGCGCGAGGTCCGGAACGAGGTGTTGGAGAAGTCCGCGTTGACCACCGACAGGCCGTCGGCGACGACCGTGCCGGTGCCGACCGAGGTCAGGAACGGCGTCTCGTGGGCCAGGTTCGAGCCGAAGTTCGAGCCGGTCTGCTCCACCTTCCCCAGGTCGTAGCCGAGCAGGTAGAGGTAGCTCACGATGTAGGAGCTGTCGCCGAACAGGTAGACGAACAGCCGCACGTTCGTGAGCCGGGTGATCGTGCGGTGCAGCGAGTACCGCCACCCGTGCACCGGGTACACGCGGTCCGGCCGGACGAACGGTGCCAGGAGCCGCGGGACCGTGAACACCACCAGCAGCCCCAGGAGCAGGCCGCCGACGAACAGCAGGACCGACTCGACGAGGGCGTTGAGGTAGAAGCCTGCGGTCATGTGCCCCGCCGCGCCGGGCTCGAGCAGCTCCCGGAACCGCGGCACCTCGGTGAGCAGCATGAACAGCCCGCCGAAGCCGAGCGGGAGGGTGATCCCGAACAGCTTGGCCAGCTGGCTGGTCACGTAGCCGACCTTGCGCAGCGGCCGCACCCGGGCCGGGGGCACCGCGCGGAAGTCGGTGTCGGTCGGCTCGGCCGGTGAGCCGTGCCAGCTCTGCCCGGCCGGGACGGCCTGGCCGCGGTGCAGCGCGGAGGCGTGGCCGAGCTGGGCGCCGTCGCCCATCGCGGTGTCGATGTCGAGCACGCTCTTCTCGCCGACGACGACGTCCCGGCCCAGCGTGACCCGCCCGGTCTGGATGCGGCCGGCGTGGGCGCGGTAGCCGAGCAGCAGCGCGTCCTTGCGGATCACCGTGCCCGAGCCGATGGTCAGCAGGTCGGTCGCGACGGGCAGGTTCTTGGTGAGCACGACGACGTCCTTGCCGACCTTGGCTCCCAGCGCTCGCAGGTACAGGGTGTAGAGCGGCGACCCCACCATGATCAGGACCAGCGGGTTGGCCCGGGTCAGGACGCGGACCAGCCAGAACCGGAAGTAGCGCAGGCTCCAGACCGGTATCTCGCCCTCCTTCCAGCGCCCGATCAGCAGCCACTTCGCCGCCACGGGCAGCAGGCACATCACCACGAACGCGGAGCTGCCGGCGACGACCGAGCGCACGTAGATGTCCAGCAGCCCGCTGCTCGCCAGGATCCAGACGTAGGCGCGGTCCAGCACGTAGCCGAGCCCGGTCGAGTACGCCAGGAAGGCCAGCAGCTGCAGGAGCCCGGTGAGCAGGTAGCCCGCCGTGCTGTGCCGCACGGGGGCGACCGGCGCCGCCGGCACGACCTCGGTGGGCCTCGGCGCGGCCGCGGCGGCCATGCCCGCGATGGTGGGGTTGGCGTAGACGTCGCGGATCGAGATCGACGGCAGGTCCTCGCACCGGCGCAGCCGCGCGCAGAACCGGGTCATCACCATGGAGTCGGCGCCCAGGTCGTCGAACACGTTGCGGTCGACCGGGACGTGGTCCACGGCCAGCACCTCGGCCAGGACCTGCGCCAGCCCGCGGACGACGGCGTCGCCGTCGGCGGGCGCCGGAGCGACCGCGGGCACCGATCCGGCGAACGCCGCGGCGAGCCCGGCCATCGTCGGGTGGGCGTAGACGTCCTTGATCGAGACCGACGGCAGGTCGTCGCGCCGGCGCAACCGGGCGCAGAACCGCGTCATCACCATCGAGTCCGCGCCGAGGTCGTCGAACACGTCGAGGTCCACCGGCACGTGCTCCGCGGCCAGGACCTCGGCCAGCACGCCGGCGAGGGCCGCCGCGAGGCCGGCGGTCGACGGGGCGGCCGACGGGGTGGTCGACGGGGCGGCGGCGGGTGCCGGGGCCGGCTCGACGACGGGCGCCGGGGTCGGCTCGGCCACCGGGACCGGGGCCAGGATCTGGTCCAGCGTCAGGATCTCGGGCGCGGGCGCGGGCGCGGGCGCGGGTGCCGGTGACGGCGCAGGCGGGGCCGCGGGACCCAGGATCTGGTCCAGCGTCAGGATCTCGGGCGCCGGTGACGGCGCAGGCGGGGCCGCAGGACCCAGGATCTGGTCCAGCGTCAGGACCTCGGGTGCGGGTGCGGGTGACGGGGCCGGCGGGGCTTCGGGACGCAGGATCTGGTCCAGCGTGAGGATCCCCGGAGGCTCCTCCGAGCGGGGATCCCCCGGCGCCGGCCCGTCGTCCGCGGGCCGGAGTCCCTCGATCTGCTCCTGCAGCCGGGCGTTCTCGGCCCGCAGCCGGGCGATCTCCGCGTCGTCCGGCGCGGGCAGGGCCGGCAGGGCGGCCCGGTCCACCCGGCCGTCCGGGGTCAGGGGGAGGGCGTCGAGCCGGGCGAGGCGCGCGGGGACGTGGCTCGGGGCCAGCCTCTCGCGCAACCCGGCCCGGAGGGCCTGCTCGTCCGGGGCGGGGCCGTCGGACCGGCGGGTGTAGTACCCGATCAGCTCGACGACGTCCGGCGCCGGGCGGTGCGCGACCGCCACCGCCGACGCGACGCCGGGGGCCGTCAGCATCGCCGACTCGATCGCGGTGAGGTCGATGTGCTCGCCGGCCACGCTCACCTGCAGCGCGATGCGGCCGCGGTACTCGATCTCGCCGGTGGCGTCGACCCGGCCGAGGTCGCCGGTGCGGTAGATCCGGCCGGAGGGGTTGCCGGGGATGCCGAGGAAGTCGTCGACGAACGCGTCGCCCGAGTCGACGTAGCCGCACGCGAGCCCGAGCCCGGCGACCCCGATCTCGCCGGTGCGCCCGTGCGGCAGGGCCAGGGGGAAGTCCGGGTCGAGCACGACGGTCGCGTACGTCGGCAGCGGCACGCCCACGGTGGCCGGGCGGTCCGGCCGGGCCTCGGCCCATGCCGCGCTCACGCTCGCGCCGGCCGGGACGTACGCCGTGAGCATCCGGCGGCCGGGGCGGTGCCACCGGGCGACCAGGCCGGGCGGGCAGGGCTCGCCGGACACCAGCAGGAACCGCAGGCGGGGCAGGTCCTGCTCGAGCGTGGAGAGCACCGCGGGGGTGGTGCAGAGGGCGGTGACGCGGCGTTCGGCGAGCTCGGCGTGCAGCGCCGGGCCGCGCAGCGGGGGGCCGTCGGGCGCGGGCACCAGCGTGGCGCCGGCCGCCCACGCCATCCAGACCTCCTCGATGCCGCCGCCGGAGAACAGCGCGCGGCCCTGGTGGAGGCGGTGGCCGCGGATGCCGAAGGTCTCCGAGGCGATGCGGACCGCGTTGCAGATGCCGCGGTGGTCGATCGCGACGCCCTCGGACCAGCCCGAGGCGTCGGCGACGTGCACGATGTACGCGGGCCGGTCGGCGGGCCCGCCGCGTTCGGCGGGCTGCAGCCGCTGCGGGCTCATCTCCGCGATCAGCGCGGCGGCGTCGTCGACGGCGAGCACCTGGGCGGCGGTGCGCAGCTCGTCCGCACCGCCCACGCGCCCGCGCAGGTGCGAGCGGCTCAGGACGATCCGCGCGGAGGTGTCCGCGACGACGAACGCGAGCCGGTCGGCCGGCGCGTCGGGGTCCAGCGGCACGCACGTGGCACCGATCTTGAGCACCGCGAGGAGCGCGACGTAGGCCTCGACGCGGTCGTCGAACAACAGGGCGACCCGGTCGCCGGCCCCGGCGCCGTGCAGCCGCAGGTAGCGGGCGAGCCGGTTGGCGCGGGCGTCGAGCTCGTCGTAGGTCAGCGACACCCCGCGGGCGTCGACGGCGAGCTGGCCGGCGCGGCCGTACTCGCGGATCCAGTCGCACCGCTCCTCGAAGACGGAGTCGAGGCGCTCGTGACGGCGCACCCGCCAGCCCTGTGCCTCGTGCCGGTCGACGACGACCAGTTCCGAGAGCGGCACGTCCGGCCGGCCGGGGGCCGGTGGCCCGTGGTCGCCCGACTGCGTGATCGACATGGGTCCCCCACTGCTCCGCCTCGCGGGCCGCGTCGGGCGGCCCGTCGGGTCCACCGAGGGTCTCGGGGCGGCCGGACCCGGACAATGGGGACACACACCGGTCCGTCCGGAGCAGACCCCCGTCCCGGCGGGGGCTGTCCCCCGCCCGCGCGAGGTCAGGCGATCGGAGGAGCGGGGCGGGTCAGTGCGGAGCCTCGGCCGAGGGCGCCTGCCGCCCGACCGTCCCCGCGATCCCGACGACGGCGAGCACGGCGGCCAGCGCCCCCAGACCGGCGGCGATGGACGCGGCCGCGGCGACCGCCCCGACGAGCAGGGGCCCGCCGGCGTCGCCCAGCTCGCGCCCCACCTCGGCCGAGCCCATGGTCTGGCCGAGGCGCTCGGGCGGGGAGGACGCGGCCAGCGAGGCGAACGCGACCGGGGTCGCGACGCCGACCCCGAGCCCGAGGACGACGGCCGACGCCACCAGCGCACCGATGCCCGGGATAGTCGCCGCCAGGACGAAGCCGCCGACCATCAGCGCGAATCCGGCCGCCAGCGCCGTCCGCGCGCTCAGCCTCCCGCGGTCGTGGGCTCGGCCGGCGCGCGGCTGGACCAGCGTGGAGGAGAGCGCGAGGCAGGCCACCACGGCACCGGTCACGATCGGGCTCAAGCCGGCCGCGGTGCCCAGCGCCGGCAGGAACCCGACGGCGGTCGCCAGGGCCGCCGTCGTGCCGGCCAGCGCCGCGGTCGGGCGGAGGAACTCCGGCGCCCCGAGCCGGCGGGCGAGGTCGGCCACCGTCTGCCGCTGCCGCGGCAGCGGCGGCAGCGCGGGGACGGCCACGGCCACCCACACCGTCACGACGGCGGCGACCGCCGCGAGGAGGACGAAGAGCGCCGTGAACCCGGAGAACGTGATCACCACCCCGCCGAGCAGCGGACCCGCCGTGTAGCCGAGGCCCTTCCACGCGCCGTAGGACCCGAAGACGCGCCCCTGGCGCCCGCCGGAGCCCAGCCGCCCGACCATCGCCCCGGCCGCCGGCGAGAAGGCCGACGCGGCGGCCCCCTGGCCGAGCCGCGCCAGCGTCAGCGCCACGGCGGAGCCCGGCCCGGACGACACGCCCGCGACCAGCGCGATCAGCGCGTAGCCCACGGAGACCACGGCGAACGCGGCCAGGCCGCCCAGCAGCACGCGCCGCGGGCCCCACCGGTCGGCGAGCGAGCCGAACACCGGCTTGAGCAGGACCTCCGCGCCGTCGTACACGGCGAGGACCAGGCCGAGGGTGAGCACGGACAGCTGACCGGACCCGGTCTCGGCCCCGGCCCCCGTGGCCACGGCGTGGGAGCCGAACGCAGTGACGAACCCCGCGGCGTACAGCGGGAGGAGCACGGCCCGGCGTGGCGGGGCGGCCGGCGCCGGTGCGTCGGCGGCCGGACCGCTCGCGGCCGTGGTCTCCCGGCGGTCGCCGGGCTGGGCGGGGGTGTCGGCCATGCGCGACGGCGTTCCCTTCCTGCGTCGGCCCACACGGGCGGCGCGCCGCGGAGCGGGGACGACCGTACTGGCCCAGGCCCCGGCGCGGGAGACCGCTCACCCGCCGTCGAGGTCCGTGAGCGGCAGGAAGAGCGTCATGACCGGAGGGCTCTCCCGCGAGACGACCACCCGGCCGCCCTGGTCCTCGGCCAGCCGGGTGGCGAGCGGGAGGCCGATGCCGGTGCCCGTGCCGTGGCCGTCGGCCGGCGCGCCGGGGCCGGCCGGGCGGCCGCGCCCGGCCCGGCCGTCCGCGAAGCCGGGCCCCTCGTCGCCGACGTCGACCGCCACGGCGTCGCCGACCTGCCGGAGCCCGACCCGGACGGCGCCCTCCCCGTGCCGGAGGGCGTTGTCCAGCAGCACCGCGAGGACCTGCTCGACGGCGGTGCGGGAGCCCACGACCGCGGGCGTACCGTCCGCCTCCCCGGCCCCGTCCAGGTCGAGCTCGAGGCTCCGTCCCTCCGCGACCAGCCGGGGTCGGTAGGTCTCGGCGACCTCGTCGAGCACGACGTGCAGGTCGAGCGGGCCCCGCCGGTCGCCGCCGCGGGCGCGCGCCAGGGCCAGCAGCTCCTCGACCGTTCGGGTCAGCCGCTCGGTCTCCGCCACCGCGGCGTCGAGGGCCGGGCCGACGTCGGTGCCGGGTCGCGCGAGGGCGTTCGCCCGGGCGTTCTCGAGACGTAGCCGCAACGCCGCCAGCGGGGTACGGAGCTGGTGCGACGCCTCCGCGGAGAAGGCCCGCTCCCGGGCGAGGAGGTCGTCGAGCCGGGCGGCCGTGGTGGCGAAGGCGCCGCCGAGGGCGTCGACCTCGGCGAGCCCGGCCCGCTGCGGCCGCACGCTGAAGTCGCCCTCGCCCAGCCGGCCGGCCAGGACGGCGAGGTCCTCCAGCGGCTGCGCGAGCCGTCGGGCCTGCCGCCGCGCGATCACCCACGCCGCGGCCAGGACGAGCAGGGCCAGGCCGAGCATCCCCAGCCAGATCGGGACGAGCGCGCCGTAGACCGCGGACACCGGCCGCGCGGCGCGGACCGCCCCGACGATCTCGTGCTCGCCCGTCACCGGGACGGTCGCGACGAGTTCGCCGCCGGTCTCCGCGACCTGCGGGCCGGTGCCGGCGAGCACGGCCCTGACGTGCTCGTCGCCGGTCGGGGCGCCGTCACCGGCCGCGAGCAGGCCGTCGTCGTCGAACACCCCGAGCGTCGTCCCCGGCGTCCCCGGGCCGGGCAGCCCCGCGAGGACCTTGTCGTGGGCGAGGTCGGTGAGCACCGCCGCGGCCGTGAGGTCCGCGAGCCGCTGCAGCGCGACGCCCTCGTCCGCCACGGCGTAGCGGGCGAGCCCGAAGCCGAGCGGGACCCCGAAGAGCGCCACGGTGATCGCCGCGATCGCCACCGAGAGCGAGACGATCCGGGTGCGGACGCGCGCGGTCCCTCCCACCGTCACCCCCCAGCTCCACGAGGTGTCCCCGTCGTCGGCGTCGCGGAGGGGTGCAGGCTAGGACGTCGGCGGCTCCAGGCGGTAGCCGTGCCCGCGCAACGTGCGGATGCGCGGCAGCCGGGTCCCCGCCGGGAACCCGGACAGCCGCCTGCGCAGGGCGGCGACGTGCACGTCGAGGGTCTTGGTGGAGCCGCCCCAGTGGTCGTCCCACACGTCGGCCATCAGGGTGCTCCGGCTGAGCGCGGTCCCCGGGGCGCGCGCCAGCCGTTCCAGCAGGTCGAACTCCTTGGCCCGCAGCACCACCTCGCGCCCGGCCACCACCACGCGACGCTCCCGCAGGTCGAGCTCGAGGTCCCCCAGCCGGACCGGGTCGCCGGGCATCCCGGTCCGCACCCGGCGCAGGTGGGCGCGGACCCGGGCCAGGAGCTCCTCGCGCCGGACGGGCTTGGTCAGGTAGTCGTCCGCGCCGGCGTCGAGCCCGACGACGACGTCCATCTCCGCGCCCCGGGCGGTCAGGATGACGACCACGGCGTCCGTCCGCAGCGCCCGCAGCGACCGGCAGACCCGGATCCCGTCCACGTCCGGCAGGCCCAGGTCGAGCAGGACGAGGTCGAACGGCTCGCCCGCGCCGGCGTGGTCGAGCGCGGTGCGGCCCGTCCGGGCCCACACCACCTCGTGCCCGTGCTGCGCGAGGCTCTCGACCAGCCCCTCCCCCAGCCCCCGGTCGTCCTCGACCAGCAGGATGCGTGCCCCCACCGGGCCATCATCCCCGGTGACGGCCGGATCACCGGCGAATTGTGTGACCGGGCTGAGACGCGGGTTAGGCGACGGCAAAATCTCGCCGATCCGGGCCCGCGGGCCTTGCCCGCGCCCCGCGCTCGTCGTACACACGGATCAGGTGGAAGGTTCCCCCCGTCCACCTGACGGGCCGGGAGCCGCCCCCTCGGAAATGCGGCCCCGGCCCCCGCCACGTCGGGTGTCCGGTCGCCGGCCCCGCTCAGCCGACCGGTGTGGTCGGCTGGAGCACCGCCTCGACCAGCGCCTCCGTCCGCAGGTGGGTGCCCTTCTGGTACTCGGGGTCGCGCACCATCTCGCAGAACGCGCGGCGGCTGGGGTAGTGCACGAGCAGCACCGCGTCCCAGTCCTGGCCCGGCTCGGCGACGACGGGGGCGTGACCGTGGCCGAAGTAGACGACCTCGGCGCCGAAGCGGGCCGACGTGGCGCGGAAGTGGGCGACGTACTCGTCGTAACGCGCGCGCCCACCTTCGGCGAACCTCAGGAGGTTGAGCATGGTAACGGGCTGGTCGGGCGCCTCCGCGAGGAAGGCCTTCATGTCCGCACCCGTGGGATCGACTGCCATGGGGCCAGTGTGGCCCGCCGTGCACGTGGTACCGAGGGAGCGACCCGCCGAGCACGGCGGGGCGAGTTGCGTAGGCTGCGGGAGGCACCGGACGCCAGCAGGAGGGACACCATGTCGGAGCACGACCGGTACGGCGAGCTGGGGCCGCCCGCCCCGGTGGTCGTCGAGTTCGTCGCGCTCGCCGACAAGCTGCTCGACGCCCCGACCGTGCAGGACGTGCTGGACCGCATCGCCGAGGCGACGCTGCGCGTCGTGAGCGGCGCCGACCTCGTCAGCGTCTCGCTCCGGGCGCAGGACGGCACGATCGGCACCCCGGCCACGACCGACCCGATCGGGGTCCGCCTCGACGAGCTGCAGAACGAGTTCGACGAGGGCCCGTGCCTGGACGCGAGCCGCGTCCCCGGGATGGGGATCGCACTGTCGCCGGACCTCCGGGCCGGCCAGGAGTTCCCGAAGTGGGGCCCGGCGGCCGCCGAGCTCGGGATCGAGAGCGTCCTGGCGATCGGCCTGTTCCCCGCCCAGGACCCGCCCCGGATGGGGTCGCTCAACATCTACTCGCGCCGCCGCGGCGGGCTCGACCAGGCCGACCGGGACGCCGCGCTGGTCCTGGCCGCGCACGCCTCCACCGCGGTCGCGGGCTCCCTGGCCACGAACCGCGCCGAGCTGCAGGTCACCCACCTGGCCGAGGCCGTCCGCAGCCGGGACGTGATCGGGCAGGCCAAGGGGATCCTCATGGAGCGCCGCGGGGTCGACGCCGAGGAGGCGTTCCGGATCCTGCGGTCGGCCTCTCAGTCGCTCAACGTCAAGCTCGCCCGCGTCGCCGAGACCCTCACCCAGCGCCGCGGCGACCTCTGACCGTCGCCGTCCGCGACCCGGCACTCACCCCGGCGGGGCGAGGCGCGCCGGGTGTCGCCGCACGCATCGTGGACGCCCGGCGCCGCAGCGCCGGCGTCGAGGGGAGAGCGACGGATGGCACGACCCTCGGGCGGCCCCGGCCACCCGTACCTGCGCCCGGTCGCCGACGACGGCGACCGGGCGAGTGTCCTGATCGCCGTCCTGTGCGCGGACGTGCGGGAGGCCGCGCAGACCGGCCTGATCAGCCGGGCCGAGTCCGACGAGCTGCTCGCGCGGCTCGCGACCGTGGTGGACCAGGCCGTCGGCCGCTGAACCGGACGGGCGCGCGCCGCCCTCACCACCCTCCTCACCGCCACGAAGGGGCGACCCGGTAGACCGCACCGGCCTCGTCGTCGGTGACGTACACGGCGCCGTCCGGGCCGGCGACGGCGGCGACCGGGCGGCCCCACCGGGAGCCGTCGGTGCCCTGGAAGCCACCGACCAGGGTCTGCTGCGGCCCGAGCCCGCCGTCGCGCCAGGGGAAGAACGACACCTCGGGCGCGCGCGGCGGCGAGGCGTTCCAGGACCCGTGCACCCCGACCAGGGCGCCGCGGGCGAAGTCGCCGGGCAGCCCACCGTCGACGAAGGCCAGCCCGAGCGGCGCCGAGTGTCCGGGCAGGGCCTGCTCGACCGGCGGCAGCGCGGCACAGTCGAGCGCGGCGCCGTCCGGGTTGGTCTCCACATCCCGGGTGAACGGGACGTCCGTGAGGTCCTGGGCGCTGCCCGCCACGCCCGGCTCGACGTCGGCATCGGGGTTGCAGTACGGCCAACCGAGGTTGCGCCCGGGGGTGAGTCGGGCCAGGGCCTCCGCGGGGTGATTCCGCACGTACTCCTCGATGACCTCCCCGCGCGCGGACCCCGAGGTCTCGCCGTACGGCCGGTCGAAGGGGTACGGGATGTCGTCCCGGTTGTTCACCGCGGTCCATACGGACCCGTCGGGCGCGATGGCCAGCCCGGTCCCGTTGCGGACGCCCACGGCGAACGGCTCGGGCGCGCCACCGCCGGGCGGCACCCTCAGGATCGACGCCCGTGGCGGGTCCGCCGTGAGGTCGTCGGCCGAGATGTTGCCGGTCGAGCCGACCGACACGTACACGGCCCCGTCCGGACCGACGGTCACGCTCTTGAGCGCGTGCGCGTACCGGCCCCGCAGGTCGGGGCTCTTCGCGTCCGGCAGCCCGGTGACGACCGGCCGGGGCGCCCCGGCGCGGCCGTCGGCGTAGGGGTACGCGTCGACCCGGTCGCTCTGCGCCACGTACAGCGTCGCCCCGGCGAACGTCATCCCGTGCGGCTGGTTCAGGCCGCGCAGCAGCTCCGTCCCGGTCGCCGTGCCCCGCCCGTCGGGCGCCAGCCGCACGATCCGGCCCTCCTCGGGCACCGAGACCAGCAGCGCGCCGTCCGGCGCCCACACCGCCAGCCGCGCCGACGGGACGCGGGCGAACACCGACACCGACCAGCCCGGGGGCACCAGCGCCTCCCGGGGTGCGTCCAGCGGCGCGGCGCCCAGACCCGCCGGCACGGTCAGGCCGGCGGGCACCAGACCGGCCGGCACCGCGGCCGTCGGAGCGCCGGCGGACGCGGCCGCCGGGGTCAGGGTTCCCGTCGGCGCGCCGGACCCGCCGGAGCACGCCGCCAGCAGGACCGCCGCGACCAGCAGGTACACCCAGCGGGACCACCGCATCGACAGTCCTTCCACGAACCCTTCCACCGGCCCTTCCACGGACGGGGAACCGGACCTATCGTCGCGGGCCGGGCGTCGGGTGGGCGTAACGCCGCCCGGGCGCGGTCCGAGGTCGGCTCACGGGCCCGCGCGAGGGCGGGGGCGAGGGCGGGGGGACGCGCGTGGAGGACGTGGTCGGTCGCGGCACGGTCGTGGAGGTCCCGGTGGACGACCGCGGCCTGACCGCCGCGGAGGTCGCCGAGCGGGTCGCCGCCGGCCGGACCAACGCGGTCGACGACCGGACCAGCCGCAGCGTCGGCCAGATCGTCCGGGCGAACGTCGTCACGCCGTTCAACGGGCTGCTGTTCGCGCTCTTCCTCGTGATCGCCGCCACCGGGCGCTGGCAGAACGGCCTGTTCGGGCTGGTGATCGTGGCCAACACCGCGATCGGCGTGGTCCAGGAGGTGCGCGCCAAGCGCACGCTCGACCGGCTCGCCGTGCTCAACGCGCCGCACGCGCGCGTGGTCCGGGACGGCGAGGTCGCCGAGATCGAGGTGGCGGACGTCGTCGCCGACGAGCTGATCGAGCTGCGCTCCGGCGACCAGGTCACCGCCGACGGCACGGTCACGGCGTCGGGCGGGCTGGAGGTCGACGAGTCGCTGCTGACCGGCGAGTCCGACCCGATCGCGAAGGTCCCCGGCGACCAGGTCCGGTCCGGGTCGATCGTGGTCGCCGGGCAGGGCCGGTTCCGGGCCACCGCCGTCGGCCCCGAGGCCTACGCCAGCCGCCTCACCGCCGAGGCGAAGAAGTTCACGCGGACCCCGAGCGAGCTGGTCTCCGGCACGAACACCCTGCTGCGGTGGATCTCGCTGATGATGCTCGTCGTCGCGCCGCTGCTCGTGTGGAGCCAGTTCCGCACGAGCGACGCGGACACGTGGCAGGACGCCGTGACCGGGACCGTCGCCGCGCTGGTCGGCATGGTCCCCGAGGGCCTGGTGCTGCTGACCAGCCTCGCGTTCATGCTCGCCGCGGTGACCCTCGCCCGGAAGCGGACCCTCGTGCAGGAGCTGCCGGCGGTGGAGGTGCTGGCCCGCGTCGACGTCGTGTGCCTCGACAAGACCGGGACCCTCACGCACGGCGACATCGTGTTCGACCGGCTCGTGCTCCCGGCCGGGGCGGACCCGTTGGCCGAGGCCGAGGTCCGCGAGGCGCTCGCCCTGGGTTGCGCGGAGCCGGGCACCAACGCCACCGCGGCGGCCCTCGCCACGGTGTTCAGTGCGACCTCGTGGACGGCGACGGGCAGCGTTCCCTTCTCGTCGGACCGCAAGTGGTCCGCCGTGACCGCCGGCGACCACGGCACCTGGGTGCTGGGGGCGCCCGAGATGGTCCTCCCGGAGCCCGGCGACCCCGACTCCGCCGACCTGCTGGCGATCGCCGGGAAGACCGCCGAGGAGGGGCGGCGCGTGCTCGTCCTCGCGCACGCCGAGGCGGCGCCGGACGGGCACCTGCTCCCGGCGCCGCTGGCGGCGCGGGCGCTCGTGGTCCTCGCCGAGCGGATCCGCGACGACGCCGCCGACACCCTGCGCTTCTTCACCGAGCAGGGCGTGTCCCTGCGGGTGATCTCCGGCGACAACCCGCGCACCGTCGGCGCGGTGGCCACCGCGGTCGGCCTCCCGGGAATCACCGCCGCGGCCGACGCCGTCGACGCCCGGACCCTGCCCGAGGACCCCGACGCGCTCGCCGACGTCCTCGAGGACAACGCCGTGTACGGCCGGGTCACGCCGCAGCAGAAGCGGGCGATCGTCGGTGCGCTGCAACGCCGCGGCCACGTCGTCGCGATGACCGGCGACGGGGTCAACGACGCCATGGCGCTCAAGGACGCCGACATCGGCGTCGCGATGGGCAACGGCGCGGCCGCCACGCGCGCGGTCGCGCAGCTCGTGCTGCTCGACGGCCGGTTCGCGCACCTGCCCTCGGTCGTCGCCGAGGGCAGGCGGGTGATGGCGAACATCGAGCGCGCGGCGAACCTGTTCCTGGTCAAGAACGTCTACTCGCTGCTCATGGCGCTGGTCGTCATCGCGACCACGGCCGCCTACCCGCTCGCGCCCATCCAGCTCACGCTGATCTCGGCCGTCACCATCGGCATCCCGGGCTTCGTCCTCGCGCTCGCGCCCAACCGGCGGCGCTACGTGCCGGGCTTCCTGCACCGCGTGCTGTGGTCGGCGGTCCCGGTCGGGGTGGTGATCGGGACGGCCGCCTACTCGGGCGACCGCACGATCCGCTGGCTCGAGCCCGCGGGCGGGCTGGTGGCGGGGCAGACCGTGGCGACCGTGACGGTGCTGGTCTCCTCGCTGTGGGCGCTCACCCTGTTCGCCCGGCCCTTCACCCGCTGGAAGGTCGGGCTGGTCGGCGGGCTCGTCCTGGTCGTCGTGGTGATCCTGGCGGTGCCGGCCCTGTCGCACACGGTGTTCCTGATGGACGTCACGTGGCTGCGCGTGGGCGTCGGGGTGGGGCTGGGCGTCGTGGCGGGCCTGCTCATCGAGCTCGTCGGGCGGTACGTGCGGGCCCGCTCGGCCGCCGTCGAGCTCCCGGCGCCGACGCCGTCGTCGACACCGGCGTGACGGCCCCGGCAGGTTGACCGGCATGGCGAGGACACCGAAGCCGGCGAAGCGCTTCCCCCGGGCGTTGTACGAGGCGGAGCTGCTGCGCCTGCAGGGACAGCTCGTGCAGCTGCAGGAGTGGGTCAAGGCCTCCGGCGCCCGGATCGTGGTGATCTTCGAGGGGCGCGACGCGGCGGGCAAGGGCAGCGCGATCAAGCGCGTCGTCGAGCACCTCAACCCCCGGGTCGCGCGGATCGTGGCCCTGCCCGCGCCCACCGAGCGCGAGCGCACGCAGTGGTACTTCCAGCGCTACGTGGAGCACCTGCCCGCCGCCGGGGAGATCGTGCTGCTCGACCGCTCCTGGTACAACCGCGCCGGCGTCGAGCGGGTCATGGGCTTCTGCACCCGCCAGGAGTACACGCGGTTCCTGCGGCAGTGCCCGATCTTCGAGGAGCTGCTGGTCGAGGACGGGATCGTGCTGCGCAAGTACTGGTTCTCGGTCAGTCCGCAGGAGCAGGAGAAGCGGTTCCGCGAGCGCGTCGAGAACCCGCTCAAGCAGTGGAAGCTCTCCCCCATGGACCTGGAGTCGATCTCCCGGTGGGACGACTACTCGCAGGCCAAGGACGACATGCTCGTGCACACCGACACCGAGACCGCGCCGTGGACGATCGTCGAGTCCGAGGACAAGCGGAAGGCCAGGCTCAACATGATCGCCCACCTGCTGGACAGCATCCCGTGGGAGCCGGTGCTGCGCGCCCCGCTGGCGATCCCCGCGCGCCCCCGCGGCCGCGGCTACGTCCGCCCGCCCCGCGAGCTCGACCGCGAGGTCCCCGACCACGCCGCCACGCTGCTGGCCGAGAAGGACCGCGCCTGAGGCTCGCGACCGGCCGGGTCCCGGCCCCGCCGCGGTCGGCGGGGCCGGGGCCGTCCGCGACGGTCAGACGACGACGGTGTCGATCGACTCGTGGTGCTTCTCGAACTTCACGTACTCGTCCTCCATGATCGCCCGCGGGTTGAACATCGGGTCGGCCAGGATGCCGTGGACGCGCCGGCGCTGCATGCCCATGTTGCCGCCGTCGTAGATGGGCAGGACGGACGCCTCCCGCAGGATCTTGCCGAACCCGCTGGCCCGCTCCAGGCTGTTCACCCCGACGATCTGCATGCACTTGTACACGCAGTCGAACATCAGCTCGGTGACCTGGATCTTGTTCATCGCCCCGACCAGCTCGGCGTGCTGGTCGTGCTTGTCGAGGTAGTCCGCCGCGCGCCAGGAGAAGTAGCGGCCCATCTCGATCTTCCCGGCGACGTCGCCGAGGACGTAGCCGACGTTCTGGAAGCCGATGATCGGCTTGATGGCGCCGGCGGTGTTGTTCCGGGCGAAGTCCAGCGCCATCTCGTAGGCGGCGCGGGCCATGCCGACCGCCGCGATGGCCGCGATCGGGCCGGACCACGCGAAGTTGCGGTTGATGACGAGGTCGCCGTTGCCCTCGGCGCCCGGCAGCAGGTTGGCGACCGGGATGCGGGCGTCGGAGAAGACGACCTCGGCGTTGGAGGCGAGGCGGTGCCCCGTCTTGTCGATGTGCCGGTAGGTCACCCCGGGGGTGTCACGCTCGAGGACCAGCGCGGAGAGCCCCTCCGTGCCGCCCTTCTCCGGGTCGGTGCGGACGATGAGCGTCCCGGCGTTCACCCCCCGCTCGTCCCAGCCCGCCGACGACGGCCAGTACTTGCGGCCGTTGACCACGAAGTGGTCGCCGTCGCGGACCGCCGTCACGCCGACCCCGGCGGGGCGCGGCAGCGGGATGTCGAAGTTCGCGGTGCCGGACGGGTTGCCCGGCGGCTCGCTCGCGCTCCAGCCGCCCAGGTACTCGCTCGTCGGGTCCGAGGTCGCGGCCCGCAGGAACTTCTCCTTCTGCGCCTCGGAGCCGTACCAGGCGATCGGCATCAGGCCGAGGCCGTTGCACAGGACGGTGCAGGCGAAGCCGGGGTCGACGACGCAGAGCTCCTCCGCCGCGACGGTCAGGTCGACACACGACACACCGCCCCCGCCGTACTGCTTGGGCAGCATGCACATCGCGATCCCGGCCTTGTACGCCTCGACGTAGGCCGGCTTCGTCATCTGGAAGCCCTTCAGCGGGTCCGGCTCCGCGTCGGCGGCGGCGACGATCGGCTTGAGCACGTTCTCGGCGAACGCGCGCACCTCGTGCTGCAACTTCTTCTGCTCGTCGGACATCGTGAAGTTGATGGTCATCGGAACTCCGAATGGCGCGGCAGTGTCCACTGGTGGTGCTGTCCCGCTCCGCGGGCGGAGCGGGCGGGAGACGCTACGCCGTGGGAGCGCCGGCCCCTAGGTTCGAAAGCCCCTTCGCCTCCTCAGAGGTAGCCCTCCGGCCCGAACGCCGGGGGGAGCTGCCCGGGCACGATGCGGCGCCCGCTTATGCCCTGCGGGATCAGGCGCATCCAGTGCCCGTGCTCCCCAGGGGCCCACGGCTCCACCCCGCTCGCGCGGGTGCGTTCGACGAGCTCGGCGCGGTGCTCCGTGGTGACCGCCTCGGCCAGTCCGCGCACCAGCACGCTCCACCCGGACCGCGTCCGCCGGTCGATCCGGTCCACCTCGAAGGTCACGTTGGCGTGGTCGGCCGCGCCGAGCTTGGTCCCCACGTCCGTGCGGATCACGATCGTCTCCCCGTCGAGCGCGTAGTTCACGGGGAAGATCAACGGGTAGTGCTCGGCGTTGACACCCAGCCGCCCGATCTCCTCCTCCGCGAGGAGGCGGTAGCACTCGTCGGGGTCCAGCACCTGCAGCTCCCGGCCTTCCTCGGCTCCGGACATCGCTACCTCCTGTCGGCGACGGTTCGGTCCCGGGATCCTCGCACCAGGACGCTCCGGGTGCCGCGGGCGATCTCCAGGTCCTCCCGGGCGGGCACGACGAGCGTCCGGACGGCGGCGCCGGGCGCGGTGATCTCGCCGTCGCTGGTGTCGTTGCGGGCGGGGTCGACGGCCACCCCGAGGAAGGACAACCGCTCGGCGGTCCGCGCCCGGACCACCGGGGCGTGCTCGCCGACCCCACCGGTGAACGCCAGCGCCTCCAGCCCGCCGGCCGCGGCGGCCATCGCGGCGATCCCCGCCGCCAGCCGGTGCACGTAGACGTCGAGGGCGAGGGCGGCGTCGGGCTCGTCCCGGGCGGCGGCCGCCACGACCTCCCGCATGTCCGCCGTGCCGGCCAGCGCCGCCAGCCCCGAGCGCTTCTCCAGGGTCTCGGCGACCTCGTGCGGGCTGAGGTGCTCGTGCTCCTCCAGCCACAGCACCAGACCGGGGTCGACGGTGCCGGAGCGGGTCGCCATGACCAGCCCCTCCAGCGGCGTGAAGCCCATCGTGGTGTCCACGCTGCGCCCGTCGAGCACCGCGGCCAGCGACGCGCCCGCCCCCAGGTGCGCGGTGACGATCCGCCGGGCCCCGGTCAGCTCGGCGACGCGGGCCGAGCACCAGGCGTGGGACAGGCCGTGGAAGCCGTAGCGGCGGATCGCGTACCGCTCGCGCCACTGCCTCGGCACGGCGTAGGTCGCCGCCGCCCCCGGGAGCGTGGTGTGGAAGGCGGTGTCGAAGCAGGCGACGGCGGGGACCTCGGGCAGCAGCGCGGTCACCGCGTCCAGCCCGGCGAGGGACTTCGGCTGGTGCAGGGGCGCCAGCGCGGTCAGGTCCTCGAGCTCCTCGCGGACGCCGGAGTCGATCACCACCGGGTCGGTGAACCGGGTGCCGCCGTGCACCACCCGGTGGCCGACGGCGTCCGGCCCGGGCCAGCCGCGCAGTACGCCGTCCAGCTCCGCGCCGGGCTCGACGTCCGCGCTCGCCTCCACCTGGTCGTCCGGCCCCAGGAGGCGGAGCTTGAGACTCGACGAGCCCGCGTTGACCACCAGCACCCTCATTCCCACCGCCAGTTCGCGATCTGCGGGTCGTCCTCGCCGTGCTCGCGCGTGTAGGCGCGGGCGGCGAGGCGGCGGTCGGCCATCCGCTGGCGCAGGGTCGCGGCCCGGCTGCCCAGCGAGGGCACCCGGTCGATCACGTCCATGACCAGGTGGAAGCGGTCCAGGTCGTTGAGCATCACCATGTCGAAGGGCGTCGTGGTGGTGCCCTCCTCGATGTACCCGCGCACGTGCAGGTTGTGGTGCCCCCGGCGGGAGTAGGTCAGTCGGTGGATCAGCCACGGGTAGCCGTGGAAGGCGAAGATCACCGGCCGGTCA
Source organism: Pseudonocardia yuanmonensis (assembly GCF_039542425.1). NCBI lineage: Bacteria > Bacillati > Actinomycetota > Actinomycetes > Pseudonocardiales > Pseudonocardiaceae > Pseudonocardia > Pseudonocardia yuanmonensis. The sequence continues at coordinate 369,390 of NZ_BAABIC010000002.1, read as the reverse complement.
GGCGTGAACAGGGCGTCGAACTCGGGGTCGGACAGGCCGTGCGGGTGCTCGCGGTCGGGCTGCAGCCGCATCAGGTCCACGACGTTGACGACGCGGACCTTCAGCTCGGGCAGGTGCTCGCGCAGCAGCGCCGCCGCCGCGAGCGTCTCCAGGGTCGGGATGTCGCCGCAGCAGGCCAGCACGACGTCCGGTTCCTCGGCGCCGTCGGAGCAGTGCGTCGACGCCCAGTCCCAGATGCCGAGTCCGCGGGTGCAGTGCGCGATCGCCTCGTCCATCGACAGGTAGGTCAGCTGCGGCTGCTTGCCCGCGACGATCACGTTGACGTAGTGCCGGCTGCGCAGGCAGTGGTCGGCCACCGACAGCAGGGTGTTGGTGTCCGGCGGCAGGTAGACCCGGGTGATCTCGGCCTTCTTGTTGACGACGTGGTCGAGGAAGCCGGGGTCCTGGTGGGAGAAGCCGTTGTGGTCCTGCCACCAGACGTGGCTGGACAGCAGGTAGTTCAACGACGCCAGCGGCGCCCGCCACGGGATCGCACGGGTGGTCTTGAGCCACTTGGCGTGCTGGTTGAGCATCGAGTCGACGATGTGGATGAACGCCTCGTAGCTGGTGAACAGCCCGTGCCGGCCGGTCAGCAGGTAGCCCTCCAGCCAGCCCTGGCACAGGTGCTCGGACAGCACCTCCATGACCCGCCCGTCCGGGGCCAGGTGCTCGTCGCCCGGTTCGACGGACGCGTCCCAGGCCCGGTCGGTCTCCTCGAAGACCGCCTGCAGCCGGTTCGACGCCACCTCGTCCGGCCCGAAGAGCCGGAAGCGGTCGGGGTTGCGGCGCATCACCTCCCGCAGGAACTCCCCCAGCACCCGGGTCGCCTCGCTCATCTCCACCGCCGGCTTGTCGACGGGCACGGCGTGGGCGCGGAAGTCCGGCATGGCGAGCGCGCGCAGCACCAGCCCGCCGTTGGTGTGCGGGTTGGCGCTCATCCGCCGCTCCCCCGCCGGGGCGAGGGCGCGGATCTCCGGCACGACCCGGCCGGTCCCGTCGAACAGCTCCTCGGGCCGGTAGCTGCGCATCCACTCCTCGAGCAGGGCGCGGTGCCGCTTGTCCGTGCGGGTGCCGGCGAGCGGGACCTGGTGGGCGCGGAAGGTGCCCTCGACCGGCTTCCCGTCGACCTCCCGCGGCCCGGTCCAGCCCTTCGGCGTGCGCAGCACGATCATCGGCCACGCCGGGCGGCCGGCGGGCGGGTCCGCCTTGATCGCCGCGATGTCGTCGAGCGCCGCGTCGAGGGTCGCGGCGAGCTCCTCGTGCACCGCGGTGTGGTCCGTGTCGAGCCCGGCGGTGACGAACCGGGGCGTGTGGCCGTAGCCCCGCATCAGTGCGGCGAGCTCCTCCTCGGGGATCCGGGCCAGCACCGTCGGATTGGCGATCTTGTAGCCGTTGAGGTGCAGGACCGGCAGGACCACGCCGTCGCGGCGCGGGTCGAGGAACTTGTTCGAGTGCCAGCTCGTGGCGAGCGGGCCGGTCTCGGCCTCGCCGTCGCCCACCACGCACAACGCCAGCAGGTCCGGATTGTCGAAGACCGCGCCGTAGGCGTGGACCAGGGCGTACCCCAGCTCGCCGCCCTCGTGGATCGAGCCGGGCGTCTCCGGGGCGACGTGGCTGGGCACCCCGCCGGGGAAGGAGAACTGGCGGAACAACGCCCGCAGCCCCTCGACGTCCTCGCCGATGCCCGAGTAGATCTCGCTGTAGGTCCCGTCGAGGTAGGCGTTGGCCACCAGCCCCGGCCCGCCGTGCCCGGGCCCGGTGACGTAGAGCGCGTTCAGGTCCCGCTCCCTGATCACCCGGTTCATGTGGGCGTAGAGCAGGTTCAGCCCGGGTGTGGTGCCCCAGTGACCCAGCAGCCGCGGCTTGACGTGCTCGGCGGCCAGCGGCTCGCGCAGCAGCGGGTTGTCCAGCAGGTAGATCTGCCCCACCGACAGGTAGTTCGCCGCGCGCCACCAGGCGTCGAGCACCCTCGGATCGGACGGGTCGGAGGACACGGGCGGCTCCCGGGGGTCGGCTCCGGAGGTGTCCCCGGAGCGGCACTGGATCGACACCGATCGTGCCGGATCCGCCGGTGTCCGGCAGGGGATCGGCGGCCCCCCGCGACCCGGCCGTCCTGCCGACGGACCGGGTCCTTCGGCCCTACCGGCAGGGACCAAGTGATCGTTCGGAGTGGATCAGGCCCCGCTACCGTCGGCGGGACCGACGACGAGGAGTCCCGTGACCATCACCGTGTTCCTGCTGGACGACCACGAGATCGTCCGCCGGGGGATCGCCCAGCTGCTCGAGACCGAGGACGACATCACGGTCGTGGGTGAGGCGGCGACGGCCGCGCAGGCGCTGGCCCGCATCCCGGCGGCGCGGCCGGACGTCGCGATCCTCGACGTCCGCCTGCCCGATGGCGAGGGCGTGTCCGTGTGCCGGGAGGTCCGGTCGACGATGGACCCGCCGCCGGCCTGTCTGATGCTCACCTCCTACTCGGACGACGAGGCCCTGTTCGGCGCGATCATGGCCGGCGCCTCGGGCTACCTGCTCAAGCAGGTCGCCGGCACGGACCTCGTCGGCGCGGTGCGCACCGTCGCCTCCGGCGGTTCCCTGCTCGACCCCAGGGCGACCGCCCTGGTCCTCGACCGGCTGCGGCACGGCAAGGAGGAGGACGACCCCCGCTACACGACGCTGTCGCCGCAGGAGCGGCGCATCCTGGACCTGATCGCCGACGGCCTGACCAACCGACAGATCGGCGTGGAGCTCTACCTGGCCGAGAAGACGGTCAAGAACTACGTCTCCTCGCTGCTGCACAAGCTCGGCTTCTCGCGACGGACGGAGGCCGCCGTCTACGCGACCGAGCGGCGGCGCGCGGCGCACTGAGCGAGGTCACCCGGCGCTCGCAGATCGGCCGTCGTACTCCTCGGGGAGCGGGGCGCACCAGGTCAGCCGGGTACCGCCACCCGGGCGGCGGCGGACCTCGAGCGAGCCGCCCAGTTCCTCGGCGCGGTCCGCGAGGTTGCGCAGCCCGCTGCGGGCGACGTCGTCCGGCAGTCCGGTGCCGTCGTCGACGACCTGCAGCACCAGATCGGCGGCGGCCTCCAGGGTGACCGTGACCGAACGCCCGCCCGAGTGCCGCACGGCGTTGCTCGTGGCCTCCCGCACCGCCGCCAGCACGTGCGGCACCAGGTCGACCGGCACCAGGGTGTCGACCGGACCCGACGTGCGGACCGACGAGGCCATGCCCGAGTCCGCCACGACGTCCTCGACCGTGTCCAGCAGCCGGCGCCGGAGGCCGGCGTCGCCCTGGTCCGCGGTGTGCAGGTCGAAGATGGAGGTCCGGATCTCGCGGACGGTCTCGTCGAGCTCGCCGACGGCCTGCTGGATCCGCTCCTGCACGTCCGGGTGCGCCGCCCGGCGGGCGGTGCTCTGCAGCTTCAGCCCCGTGGCGTAGAGCCGTTGGATGACGTGGTCGTGCAGGTCCCGGGCGATCCGGTCCCGATCCGCGTACACGTCGAGCTGCCGCTGCGCCCGCGACTTCTCCGCGAGGTCCAACGCCAGCGCCGCCTGCTCGGCGAAGGAGGTCAGCAGCGGTACCGCCGACGGCAGGTAGGGCTCGGCGTCGACCGCACGCAGGGCCATCAGCACTCCGGTCACCCGCTCGCCGAAGCGCATCGGCGCGGCCACCGACGGCCCGAAGCCCTTCGGCACTCCGGTGCCGAGGCCGTCGAGGAACGCCGCCGGAGACTCCGCCAGCACGGGATTGCGGCTCTCGGCCACCTCCTCGAGCTCGGCGCCCGGGTGGAAGGTGCCGGCGGGAATCCCCAGGGCGGCGCCCGCGCCGCTCGCGAAACGGAAACAGCCGTCGTCGTCCGGGCCGAGCAGCACCACCGCCGCGACCGACCCGGTCAGCTCCAGGGTGCGGGTCGCCACCAGCCGCAGGACGTCCGCGTCCGGTGCGCCGGCCAGCACCTCGCCCCGCACCTCGCCCAGCGCCTCGAGCCACATCTGCCGGACCCGGCCCTGCTCGAACAGGTCGGCGTTCTGCACCGCGATGCCGGCCGCGGCGGCCAGGGCCTGCAGGACGACCTCGTCATCGGCGGTGAACTCGCCGCCGCCGATCCTCTCCGTCAGGTAGAGGTTGCCGTAGACCGAGTCCCGGACCCGGACCGGAACACCGAGGAAGCTGTGCATCGGCGGATGGTTCGCCGGGAAGCCGACGGACGACGGGTGCGCGGTCAGGTCGGCGAGCCGCAGCGGCTCGGGATCGAGGATCAGCTGGCCGAGCAGGCCCTTCCCGGTGGGCGGAGGGCCCAGCGTCTCGCGCTCCCCCGGGTGCAGGCCGACGTCGATGAACCGCGAGATGGACCCGTCCGGCGCCAGCACGCCGAGTGCGCCGTACCGGGCGTCGACCAGGTCCACGGCGGCCTGCACGATCCGGCGCAGGGTCGTCTCCAGCTCGAGCCCGGCCGCGACGGCGAGCACGGCGTCGAGCAGGCTCTGCATCCGGTCCCGGGCGGCGACGATCTGCCCGAGGCGCTCCTGCACCTCGCCGAGCAGCTCGTCGAGCCGCAGCCCGGCGAGCACGCCCGAGACCACCGGGCCCGTCCGCGCGTCCGGCTCCTCGGGGATCACCCTCGCCTGGTCCACGTCCGGAACGGTGCCATGCCGACCGCGGACCGGCACCCGTGCGGTGGTCCCGTCCGGCGAGGCCGAACACCCTCACCACCAGGGACCTTCGTCGCTGGTCCCACCGGCCGACCCTGCCGGAGTCTCGTCCCGGACAGGAGGGACGGCGGACCGTGGTGATGATCGAGACGAGTGGCGGACTGGGACTGGGCGGGCCCGAGCTGCAGGACGTCCTGCACGCGGCGGCCCTCGCGCCCTCGTTGCACAACTCCCAGCCCTGGCGCTTCCGCGTCACGGCCGACGGCATCGAGCTGCACGCCGACCCGGAACGCCGGCCGCGCGTGGCCGACCCGTCCGGCCGGGAGATGCGCCTCGCCTGCGGGGCCGCCCTGTTCAACCTGCGGCTCGCCCTCACCGGGCACGGGGTCAGGCCCCTCGTCACGGTGCTGCCGAACCCCCTCGAGCCCGACCTGGTCGCCGTCGTGCGGCGCGGGGGCGGCCGCCCGCCGACCCCGGCCGAGCGCCGGCTGCTGGCGGCGATGCCGCACCGCCACACCAACCGGCGTCCCTTCACCGCGGACCCGGTCGCGAACCCGGCCCGGCACGCCCTGCGCCGCGCCGCGCTCGACGAGGGCGCCTGGCTCGACCTCGTCACCGACCCCGCCACGCGGGCGGCGCTCAGCCACCTCGCCCGGCGCGCGCACGAGCGCCAGATCGCCGATCCCGGCTTCGTCGCCGAGCTGGAGCGGTGGACCGCCCGCGAGCGCGGGCACGCCGACGGGGTCCCGCTGTCGGCGGCCGGCCCGGTGCCCTGGCCCAACGCGGCCTGGGTCATGCGCGACTTCAGCGCCGGCTCGGGTCCGGACCACGGCTACGAGGCGGACCCGCTGATCGCGGTCCTGAGCGTCCACGGCGACGGGCTGCACGAGGAGATCCGGGCCGGCCAGGCGATGCAACGCGTCCTGCTGACCGCCACCGCCCACGGGCTCGCCACCTCCTTCCTCTCCCAGCTCGTGGAGGTGCCGGACGTGCGCGAGCACATGCGACGGCTGATCAGCGGCGCCCGCCCGCCGCAGGTCGTCCTGCGCATCGGGCACGGCTGGCCGGTGCCCGGCACCCCCCGCCGGCCGCTGTCCGAGCTGCTGGTCGACGCCGACGACCCGACCCGGGAGGACCCGTCATGACCGCCCCCACGACCGCACCGCACCCCGGCCCGGGACCGACGGCCGAACGCAACGGGGTGACGGTCGCCGTCGACGGCACGGACGCGGGTCTGCGGGCCGTCCGCTGGGCGGTCGCGGAGGCCGCCGCCCGGGGCGGTCCCCTCACCCTCGTCCACGCCGCCCCGTACGCGGCGGGCTCCGCCGGTTCGCTGCGCGCGCACGCCTCCCGGATCCTCGCCCGCGCCTACACGGTCGCGCACCGCCTCGCACCGGACGTTCCGGCCCACACCGTCCTGCTCGACCAGAACCCCCTCGCCGCGCTGGTGGAGACCTCGCAGCAGACTGGCCGGCTCGGTGGCCTGCTCGTCGTCGGGCTCGCCGGCACCGGCCACGTGGGCGACGCGCTGGTCGGCTCGCTCGCGCTGGACCTCGTGGCCGGGGCACACGGGCCCGTCGTGGTGGTGCCGCGCGGAGGCACCACCGACGGCCCCGTCGTCGCCGCGGTCGGCGATCCCGCCGCGGACCTGGGCGTGCTCACCGTGGCCCACCGGGCCGCGGCCCGGCGCGGGGTGCGCCTGGAGGTCGTCCACGCCGCCCACAACGCCTCCGAGGGCGCGGACACCCGGGACGCGATCGAACGGGTCCTGCGGACCCTCGCCCTGGCCGAGCCCGGCGTGGTCACCTCGGTCGAGGTGCTGCGGCAACGGCCGTACGAGGCCGTGGTCGAGCACTCGGGATCGGCGGGCCTGCTCGTCGTCGGGCCCGGCCGCGGGCACCGGCGCCTGCTCGGTTCGACCACGCGGACGGCGATCCGGTTGGCCGGCTGCCCGGTGCTGGTCGCCGTCCCCGCTCCCGAGACGGCCGACGGGCCGCGGTGACGTCGTCACCCTGGCCCGGCGCCGCCGTCCGCGAAACCCACGTCGGCGTCGTCGTCCTCGTGGGCGACCGCGCCTACAAGGTGAAGAAGCCGGTGCGGACGGCCTTCTGCGACTTCTCGACCCCGGAGCGGCGACACGCGGCGATCACTCGGGAGCTGGAGCTGAACCGTCGTCTCGCGCCGGACGTCTACCTCGGCGCGGCCGAGCTCACCGGCGCGGGCTGCGCGGAGCCGGTCCTCGTCATGCGCCGGATGCCCGACGGGCGGCGGCTCTCGGCCCTGCTCGCCGGGGGCGCGGACGTCTCCGACGAGCTCCGGCAGGTCGCCCGGGCCGTGGCCGCCTTCCACGCCGGCGCACGCCGGTCGGTCGTCGTCGCCGCCGAGGGCGGCCGGGACGCACTGCGGGAGCGGTGGCGGCGCAACCTGGACGAGCTGGAGCCGTACCGCGACGCGCCGCTGCCCGGCCGCTCGCTCGACACGGTCCGCCGGCTCGCACTGCGCTTCCTCGACGGGCGCGGCCCGCTGTTCGCCCGCCGCGCCGACCGCGTCGTCGACGGGCACGGTGACCTGATCGCCGACGACGTCTTCTGCCTCGACGACGGGCCCCGGATCCTCGACTGCCTCGACTTCGACGACCGCCTCCGGTACGTCGACGGCCTCGACGACGCCGCCTTCCTCGCGATGGATCTCGAACGCCTGGGGGCGGGCGCCGCGGCGGAGCGGTTCCTCGCCGACTACGCCGAGTTCGCCGGCGACCCGGCACCGGCCACCCTCGCCCACCACTACGTCGCCTACCGGGCCGGGGTGCGGGCCAAGGTCGCCTGCCTGCGGTGGGCGCAGAACGACGATCCCCGCGCGGCCGACGACGCCCGCACCCACCTCGCCCTGGCCGCGACGCACCTGCGGCGCGGCGCTCCCCGGCTCGCGCTGGTCGGAGGCCTGCCCGGCACCGGCAAGTCCACCGTGGCCGGCGAGCTGGCCGACCGGACCGGCGCCGTGCTGCTGTCCAGCGACCGGCTGCGCAAGGAGCGCGCGGGACTCGACCCCACGACGTCCGCGGCGGCCGAGTTCGGCGCGGGGCTCTACGACCCCGCCCACACCGCCGACGTCTACGCCGACCTGCTGCACCGCGCGGCCGGCCTGCTGGGGCTCGGCGAGTCCGTCGTCCTCGACGCCTCGTGGACCGCCGCGGGTCCGCGCGCGCGGGCCGCCGACGTCGCCCGCGCGGCCGACGTCGAACTGGTCGCCCTGTCGTGTGCCGCACCCGCGGCCGTGGCGGCCGAGCGGATCCGCACCCGCCGCGGCTCGGCCTCCGACGCCACCGTCGCCGTCGCACGACGGATGGCGACCGTGGCGGACCGCTGGCCCGACGCGGTGGTCGTCCGCACCGACGCCCCGCTCGCCCACAGCGTGGCGCAGGCCGCCCGTGTGTGGGACGAGGCGGCCGGGTGAGCACGGCCGGCACGCAGGACCCGTCGGGGCGGGACCCAAGTCCCCCACGGCGACGACCAGCGACACCTGGGGCCGGCACCCACGCTCTGGCTGGATGGGACGAGACGCACCGGACACCGTCGGAGGACCGAACACCATGACCACGACCCGAGTCGACCTCGGCACCGTGCGGGCCGCGCTCGCACTGGCCGCCCGGGCCCCCTCCGTGCACAACTCCCAGCCGTGGCGCTGGCGGGTCGGCGACGATCGCGTGGACCTCTACGCCGACCTCACCCGGTGGCTCCCCCTCACCGACACCGACGGGCGCGATCTCGTGCTGAGCTGCGGCGCCGCGCTGCACCACCTGCAGGTCGCGCTCCGCGCTCTGGAGGTGCCGGCCACCGTGGTCCGGTTGCCGGACCCCGAGCGGCCCGACCTGCTCGCGACCGTCCGCCTCGGCGTGGCGGACACCGGCAGCAGCCCGGCCGACGAGAGGTCCGAGGTGGACGCGGCCTCGGCCGTCACCGGGCGCCGCACCGACCGCCGCCGCTACACCGACTGGCCCGTCCCGGCCGAGCACCTCGCCGACCTGGCCGCCCGCGCCGCCGAACGGGGGGCGTTGCTCCGCGTGGTGCCGGAGGGCCGGGCCCTGCGCACCCTGGCGCTGGCCGTGCGGGCCGCCGCGGCCGAGCACGCGGCGGTCCCCGGCTACGACACCGAACTCGCGCTGTGGTCCGGCCTGCAGAGCTCGGAGGACGGTGTGCCCGTGAGCGCCGTGCCGGTTCCCGGTGACACCGAGGGCGGCGTGCCGCCGCGCCACTTCGCGGCCGGCGAGATGGCCGAGGGCGGCGCACCGGCCGACGGGGCCACCCTGCTGGTCCTCGGCACCTCCTCGGACGACCGGCTCTCCCAGCTGCGGGCCGGCGAGGCCATGAGCGCGGTCCTGTTGCGGGCCACGTCGTTCGGGTTGGCCACCTGTCCGCTGTCCGAGCCCCTCGAGCTCGCGGGCACCCGCGCGCTCGTCCGCGACCAGGTCCTCGACGGCACGCTGTCCCCGCAGGTCGTGCTGCGCGTCGGATGGGCCCCGCCCGGCGAGGCCGTGCCGGAGTCGCCCCGGCGCCCGCTGTCCGACCAGGTGGAGGGCCTCGAGGAGTCCTGACCGGGACGACGCCTCGACCACCTCACCGTCCCCACGCCCGACGGACCCCCACACCACCGACACCAGCCGACACCAGCCGACACCACCGACACCACCGACACCACCGACACCACCGACACCACCGACACCACCGACACCACCGACACCACCGACACCAGGAGCGACCATGACCACGACCCTCGCCCCGTCGACCACCTTCGTCGTCAACGACAGCGGCGTCCGCATCGGGACCGTCGACGCGAACGGGCAGGTGCGGGACTTCGCCGGTGTGCACATCGGCTCGGTCCGGGACGACGGATCCGGCGCCGTCGTCGACTTCTCCGGGGTCCGGCTCGGACACGTCGCGGGCTGAGGCCCCGCGGCGCCGGTGCCGGCCGTCCCCGTCAGTCGGGCAGCAGCACGGCCGCGCCGGTGATCCGGTCCCCCGCCAGGTCGGCCAGGACCCGGTCCGCGCTCGACAGCGGCCGCGGGTCGACCGTGGGCCGGATTCCCAGGGCGGCCGCGAGCCGCAGGAACTCCTCCCCGTCGGCCCGGGTGTTCGCCGTGACGCTGCGCAGCTGCCGCTCCCGGAACAGCTCGCGCTCGTAGTCCAGTGCCGGGACGTCCGTGAGGTGGATCCCGGCGATCGCGAGCGTGCCGCCCGCGTCGAGCGCCCGCAGCGCCACCGGCACCAGCTCCCCGACCGGCGCGAAGGTCACCGCCGCGTCCAGCGGTTCCGGCGGCATCCCGTCGGCCGGCCCGGCCGACGCCGCGCCCAGCGCCAGCGCGAGCTCCCGCGCCTCCGCCGAGCGGGTCAGCACGTGCACCGTGGCCCCCTGCGCGATCGCGACCTGCGCGACCACGTGCGCCGAGGCCCCGAACCCGTAGATCCCCAGCCGGCCGCCCGGCGGCAGCTCGGCCCGCTTCAGAGCCCGGTAGCCGACGATCCCCGCGCACAGCAACGGCGCGGCGGTCGCGTCGTCGAGCTGCGCGGGCAGCGCGTAGGCGTAGGCCTCGGGGACGACGGCGTACTCCGCGTAGCCGCCGTCGGCGTCCCAGCCGGTGAAGCGGGCGTCCGGGCAGAGGTTCTCGCGGCCGGTCCGGCAGAACCGGCAGCGTCCGCACGTCCCGCGCAGCCACGCGATGCCGATCCGGTCCCCGATCGCGAACCGCCGCGTCCCCGTGCCCAGCGCGTCAACCACGCCGACGACCTCGTGCCCCGGCACCGTGCCGGGGTGGTGCGGGGGCAGGTCCCCCTCCGCCAGGTGCAGGTCCGTCCGGCACACCCCGCACGCGGACACCCGCACCCGGACCTCACCCGCGCCGGGCTCCGGGTCCTCCCGGTCCACCCGGGCCAGCGGGCCCGCCACGACGGGCCCCGGCCTGCGGACGATCCACGCCTTCATCCGGGCCTCCCCTCACCGCCCGGCGCCGCCCGGGGTGGTCAACGGGGCTCCTCGCGTCCGTCCGAGCGGCCCGCGGCGGCGTCCGGCCGGACGACCGCGACGGGGCTGTGGGCGTGGTGCAGCAGGGCCCGGCTCGTCGAGCCGAGCAGGACGCGGCCGAACCCGCCGCGGCCGAACGAGCCCACGACGACCAGGCGCGCGTTCACCGACCGCGCGACCAGCGACCGGGTGGCCGGGCCGTGGACCACCTCCCGCGACACCCGGACCCCGGGGTACTTCGCGCCCCAACCGGCGAGCCGCTCGGCGAGCACCTCGTGTTCCTCCTGCTCGAGGCTCTCGAGCTCGGACCGGGTGATGCCCGCGGGATCCTCGACGAACTCGGCCCAGGCGTGCACCGCGACCAGGGGGGCGGACCAGGCGTCGGCCTCGGCGAACGCGAACGCCAGGGCCGCCTCGCCCGCCGGCGAGCCGTCCACGCCCACCACGACCGGACGGACCCGGTCGCCGTCGGCCAGCGCGGCGTCGGACTCGACCGGGCCGCGGACCACCACGAGGGGGCACTCCGCGGACCGGGCGAGCGTGTCGCCGACCGAGCCGACGAGCAGGCCGGCGAAGCCGCCCACCCCCCGGGTCCCGACGACCAGCGCCCGCGCGGCGGCGGACTCGGCGGTGAGGACCTCGGCCGGGTCACCCTCGACGACGGCCTGGTCCACGGGGACCTCCGGCGCCACGCCCCGGGCCAGGCGCGCCGCGACCCAGAGCTGCCGCTCGGTGTGGTGGCGCATCCGCTCCACCGCCTCGAGCGGAGAGGACCGGGGCAGCTGGTACGCACGGACGAGCCGCACCACGCAACCGTGCCGGGCGGCGTACGCCGCGGCCCACCGGGCGGCCTCCGCGGCGAGGTCCGACCCGTCGATCCCGGCGACGACGACGCCGTTGCCCGCACCGCTCATCGGTTCTTCTCCGCGCGGTCCGGGCGGGCGACCAGCACCGGGCAGTGCGCGTGGTGCAGGAGTGCATGGCTCACCGAGCCGAGCAGCAGGCCCGTGGCGTTCCCCCGCCCCCGCGAGCCGACGACCACCAGCTGTGCCTGCGCCGTCTCCGTCAGCAGCGCCCGGGCCGGGCGGTCCCGCTCCACCAGCCGGCGGACCTCGACGTCCGGGTACTTCTCCGACCAGCCGGCCAGCCGCTGGGCGAGCAGGGACCGTTCCTCGGTCTCGAGGGCGTCCCAGTCGACCACCGGGGCGAGGGTCGGCTCGATCATGTCGTCGAGCCACGTGTGCACCGCCACCAGCGGCACCCGCCGCAGCGCGGCCTCCTCGAACGCCAGGGCGACCGCGGCCTCGCTGGTCGGTGACCCGTCGACCCCGACGACGACGGGCCGGGTGTCCGGTTCCCCCGTCCCCGGGCCGGTCCGCTCGTCCCGGCTCCCCCGGACCACGAGCATCGGTGACCCGCCCCGGGCGGCCAGGGCGCCGGCCACCGAACCGAGCAGCAGGCCGGTGAAGCCGCCCAGCCCCCGGCTGCCGACCACGGTCAGCTGCGCGTGGTCGGACTCGTCGAGCAGTACCGGGACGGGGAAGCCCTGGCACAGCTCGGACTCGACGGCCACGTCGGGGGCCAGCCGGCGGGCCTGCTCGGCGGCCGCGTCGAGCACCGCCCGGGCGGCCTCGGTCATGGTGTGGCGGTAGGCGGTGCCCAGCCCCGGGTTGCCGACGTGTCCGGCCGGGATCGGGGCGAAGGCGAGGACGACGCGCAGCGGCGCATGCCGGAGCACCGCCTCCTCGGCGGCCCAGCGCACGGCGTCGCGCGCCGACTCCGACTCGTCCACGCCGACGACGACCGGGCCGCCGGGGTGCTTCTCGTTCATGCAGGTGTCCTCTCGGGGGGTCCTGGCGGAGGGAGCCGTCAGGCGTGGTCGGTGGTCTCGGGGCGCACCACGGCGACCGGGCAGGCGGCGTGGTGCAGCACGGCCTGGCTCACCGAGCCCATCGTCAGCCCGCCGGCCGCGCCGAGCCCCCGGGCCCCGACGACGACCAGGCCGGCCCCCTCGGACCGGGCGACGAGCGCGCCCGCGGCGCCGTCGAAGGCGACGGCGAGGTGCACCTCGACGCCGGGGTACTTGCCCCGCCACACGGCGACCCGCTCCTCGAGCAGCTGCTCCTCCTCGGCGAGCACCGCCTTGGGGTCCAGGGTCGGTACGAGGAAGGGATCGAGCACCGCGCTGCTCCAGGTGTGCACCGCGACGAGGGGGACCGCCCGCAGCGCGGCCTCCTCGAAGGCGAACAGGAGCGCCTGCTCGTCCTCGTCGCCCCGGCCCTCGACCCCGACCAGGACCGGACCGTGCGGGAGGGCCTGGCCGCGCACGACGACCACGGGGCAGGAGGCGTGGGCCGCGGCGGAGACGGCGACGGACCCGAGCAGCAGGCCGGTGAACCCGCCCCGCCCCCGGCTCCCCAGCACCAGCAGGGCGGCCCGCTCCGACTCCGCGCACAGCACCCGCCGCGCCTCGCCGTCGCGGACCTCGTGCTGCACGTCGATCCCGGGTGCGGCCTCGCGTGCCGCGGCCACCGCGGCGGTCAGGTGCTCGTCGGCCGCCCGCTCCCACACCCGGCGCTGGTACTCCTGCCCGAGCTGCGGAACCCCGATCGGGCGGAACATCGTGTGGGCGACGGCGGCCACGAGCCGGAGCCCGCAGCCCCGGCGCGCCGCCTCCGCGGCCGCCCACCGCGTGGCGTCGAGGGCACTGTCCGAGCCGTCGACGCCCACCACGACCGCTCCGGCGTGGCCACTGGTCATCGTTCCTCCTCGAAGGCGTCTCCCCCGGAAGGCCTCCGGAGCCGGAACCGAGGGTCCCTCGCGGGTCCCGGTGTCCACATCGGCTCTCCGGCCCGGCGCCGGAAGGCCGAAGGCCCCTGCTCCGGGGGACGGACGGGGGCGGGTGCCGGGGCGGTCGCAGGGCGGAAGGCCCGCCGGCGCGGGGTCCGCGGGCTCTCCTGCCGGCGCGCGGGTGGGCGCACGCTGGGCGGAGCATCGACACGTCGAGGGAGCGAGATGTCCACATCAGACCGGACCGGACCGGACCGGCACGCCGACGTGCTCGTCGTGCACGCGTCGAAGGCCGGCGGAACGGCCGGCATCGCCACCGTGGTGGCCGACGAGCTGCGAGCCCAGGGCCTGCGGGTGGACGTCGCCACCGCCACCGACGCGGCCGCCGACGACGTCACCCTGGCCGGCTACCGGGCCGTCGTGCTCGGCAGCGCGCTGTACGCCGGACGCTGGCGCCACGACGCCGTGCGCTTCCTGCGCCGGCACGCCGTCATGCTCCGCGGGCGCCGGGTCTGGTTGTTCCAGTCCGGTCCGTGCGGACCGGACGCCGCCCACCAGGCCGAACAGGGCGCGGCCGAGCCGATTTCGGTCCGGCGGCTGCGGGAGGACATCGACGCGGACCCGCCGGTCACCTTCGGTGGCGTGCTCGACCCGGCGACCGCGCACGGCCTCGCACGGTGGATGGCCCGCGGCGACCTCGCCGGGGACCACCGGGACCCGGAGCGGATCCGCGCCTGGGCGCGCACCATCGCGCAGAGCCTGCAGCCCGTCGGGCACGTGAGCCCGTGATGTCCACCCAGGTCGACACCGCCCTCCTCGAGCGTGCCGTCCGGCTCGCCCTGCGGGCGCCGTCGGTGCACAACACCCAGCCCTGGCGCTGGCGGCTGCGCCGCGCGGAGGTGGAGCTGCACGCCGACCCGGCGCGGCACCTGCCGGGTACCGATCCGGACCGCCGCGACCTCCTGATCAGCTGCGGGGCGGCGCTGCACCACCTGCGCGTCGCCCTGGCGGGACTGGGGGTCGCCGCCGAGGTCGACGTCCTGCCCGATCCGGAGAAGTCCGGGCACCTGGCGACGGTGCGGGTCGTCGACGGGCCGCCGGACCGCTCCGCGGCCGCGCTGTTCGGCCAGATCGCCCGCCGGCACACCGACCGCCGCCGCTACTCGGCCGAGCCCGTTCCCGCGGCACGGCTGGCCGCACTCGTCGACCGCGCCCGGGGCTTCGGGGTCGTCGCGTACCCGGTGACCGATCCGGGCGTCCTGCAACGGATGAACGAGGTCCTGCGGCTCGCCGCCCGCGAGCAGCGGCACGAGCCCGGCTACCTCGCCGAGCTGCTGATCTGGACGCACCGCTACGCCGACGCGCACGACGGCGTCCCGCGCGTCGCGGTGCCGGTGCGGACGGGGCAGTGGGACGTGCCGCATCTCCAGCGTTTCCCCTCCGGGACGCTGGCCCCGGGCCGGGACCTCGGCCCCGACGGCGGGACGCTGCTGGTCCTCGCCACGGCCGAGGACGACACCGCGTCCCGGCTCGCGACGGGCGAGGCGACCAGCGCCGTGCTGCTCCACGCCACCCGCGTCGGGCTGGCCACCGCACCGCTCAGCCAGGCCGTCGAGCTGCCCCTGGCACGGAAACGGCTGCGCGCGGTCCTGGGGACACCCGACCAGCCGCAGATCGTGATCCGTCTGGGCCTCCCCCTGCCCGAGGCCCCGCCGCTCGCGCCGACGCCACGCCGTCCGCTGGCCTCGGTCCTGCTGCGTCCGTGACACGGAAGGTCCGGCCGCCGCGCTCGCCGCCGGGTCTCGCGCCCGGCGTCGAGGCCCTGCGCCGGCGCCGGTGGCCCGCCCTCAGGGGTGACCTCGTCGGCGGGCTGACCGTGGCCGCCTACCTCGTGCCGCAGGTGCTGGCCTACGCCGCCGTCGCGGGCCTCCCACCGGTGGCCGGGCTCTGGGCGGCCGCCGCCGCGCTGGCCGTGTACCCCCTGCTCGGGTCCTCGCCGCTGTTGTCGATCGGCCCCGAGTCCACCACCGCGCTGCTCACCGCGGTCGCGATCGCGCCCCTGGCCGGGGGTGCCCCGGGTCGCTACGCCGCCCTCGCGGCCGGGCTCGCGCTCGTCGTCGGCGTCGTGTGCGTGCTGGCCCGCACGGCCCGGCTCGCCTTCCTCGCCGACCTCCTGTCCCGCCCGGTCCTCGTCGGCTACCTGGCCGGCATCGCCGTGATCATGATCATCGGCCAGTTGGGCCCCCTCACCGGCGTCACGGTCGAGGGCGACGGGGCGACGGACGAGGTCGTCTCCTTCGCGACCCGGCTCGGCCAGACGCACCTGCCGACCCTCGTCGTCGGGCTCACCGTGCTCGCGCTCCTCGGGCTGGGGGCCCTGCTGGCGCCCCGGGCCCCGGTCCCCCTCCTCGCGGTGCTGCTCGCCGCCGGCGCGGTCGCCGCGCTCGGGCTCGACGAGCGGGGGGTGGCCACGATCGGCGCGGTCCCGGCCGGTCTCCCCGTCCCCGGCCTGCCGGACCTCGGCCTCGCCGACGTCGGGTCGCTGATGCTGCCCGCACTCGGGGTGGCGGTGGTGGGCTACACCGACGTCGTCCTCACCGGGCGCGCCTTCGCCGACCGCACGGCGGTCCCGCTCCGAGCGGACCGCGAGCTGCTCGCGCTGGGCGGGGCGAATCTCGCGTCCGGCCTCGTCGGGGCGTTCCCGGTCAGCAGCAGCGGGAGCCGGACCGCCCTGGGCGACGCCACCGGTGCGCGGAGCCAGCTGCACTCGGTGGTGGTCCTCCTCGCCGTCGTCGTCGTCCTCCTCGCGGGCGGCCGGGTGCTCGAGGCGCTGCCCCGCGCCGCCCTCGGGGCCCTGGTGGTCTACGCCGCCCTGCGCCTGATCGACGTCGGGGAGTTCCGCCGGATCGCCCGCTTCCGGCGCAGCGAGCTGCTGCTCGCCGTCGCCACCGTCGCGGCCGTGCTCGCCCTCGGTGTGCTGTACGGGGTGCTCGCCGCCGTCGGGCTGTCGTTGCTCGACCTGGTCCGCCGGATCGCCCGGCCGCACTCGGCGGTGCTCGGTTTCGCCCCCGGCGTCCCCGGGATGCACGACGTCCACGACCTGCCCGGTACCGAGCCGGTCCCCGGGCTGGTCGTGCACCGGTACGACGCTCCGCTGTTCTTCGCCAACGCGGACGACTTCCGCCGCAGCGTGCTCGCCGTCGCCGACGGCACGACGCCCGCCCGCTGGGTGCTGCTGGACCTGGAGGCGGTCACGGAGCTCGACGTGACGGCGGCCGACATGCTCTGCGGCCTGGCCCGCGAGCTCACCGAGCGCGGTGTCGTCGTCGCGGTCGCGCGGGCGAAGCGCGAACTGGTCGAGGACCTCGCCGCCGGCGGGGTACTGGAGACGATCCCCCCGGAACGGCTGTACCCGACGCTGCCGACGGCGGTGGCCGCCTACCGGGCCGCGACGGGCGAGCCGACCGGGCCGCCGGGTCCCGTCGGGGGCGGCGGGCCGCCCGCGGTGTGACGCCCACCGACAACCATCTGCACCGCGCTCAGCCGGTGCGGGCCGGGACGCGGACCGGGGCGAGCACGACCGGGCAGGGGGCGAAGCCGACGAGCCCGCGACTCGTCGAGCCGAGCAGCACGCCGTCGTCGGGCCGGGGTGCGCGGGACGCGGAGCGCGGGGCGGCGACGACCATCCGGGCCGACTCGGCGAGGTCGAGCAGCGTGCGCAGGGCCGTGCCCTCCACCGAGCGCGCCTCGACGGCGAGATCCGGGACGCGCGCGGCGACCCGTCGGCGTGCCTCGGCCGCCATGCCCTCCCCGCGGGCCGCCAGCTCCGACCAGTCCTCGGGGCGGCGGTGGGCACCGCCCCCGGCGCCGGCGACGACGTCCGACCACACGTGCACCGCGAGCAGGGGTGCGCCGAGGTCGCGGGCGAGATCGGCCGCGAGGTCGAGGGCGTCGTTCCCCGCCCCGGTGCCGTCGACCCCGACCACGACCGGCCCGGTCGTCGGCGGCGTCCGGTCGGTCTCTGAACCCCGCACGACGGCGAGCGGGCAGGGCGAGGACCCGGCCAGCCGCAGGGCGGCGGTGCCGGCGAGCAGTCCCCCCGAACTCCCCGTGCCGTGGCTCCCCACCACCAGCAGGTCGGCGCCGTCGGCCCGGGCCAGCAGGGTGTCCGCCACGGTCTCCGGCTCACCCGGCCCCGGTACCACGTCGGCGTGCGCGCCGAGGCTCGCCGCCAGTGCGGTCAACCAGCCGGGCGCGGAGGTGTCGGCCCCGACGAGCACCAGGTGGAGTGGTGCGCCGCGGGCGTCCGCGATCTCGGCCGCCCACGTGGCGGCGGCCTCCGCGGACGGCGTCGCGTCGACACCCACGACCACCGGACGCCCGGCTGCGCCCTTCTCCGAGTCCGCCACGGTGTCCCCCTCGTCTCCCGGTCCCCACCAGGCTGACAGCGCGGGGCCGTGTGCGACAGGGCACGGCGGCACGGTGCCCGTTCCGGACCTCACCCGGCAACCAGGGGCGTCCGGCCCTACCGGGCGCCCGCTCATCGGGCGCCCGCGGTGGGCGGACCGCCCTGTGGCGAGCCGCGTGGCACCCGGTCGACCCCGGGGACCTTCGCCCGTGCCGCTGCCCGCCCGGTGCGGCGAGTGTGCCGGGCATGGGCGCAGCGCGGGCGCACGACGAGGTGACGATCCTCCTGACCGGCGACGTGATGCTCGGACGCGGCATCGACCAGATCCTCCCCCACCCCGGCAGCCCGGAGCTGCGCGAACGGTTCGTGCGCGACGCCCGCACGTACGTGGAGCTCGCCGAGGCCGCGACTGGCGCGGTGCCCCGGCAGGCTGCTCCCGGATGGCCGTGGGGCGACCTGCTCGCGCTGCTCGACAGGACCGGCCCGGACGTGCGCATCGTCAACCTGGAGAACGCCGTGACGACCGCATCGGCGTTCGCTCCGCACAAGGCGGTCCACTACCGGATGCACCCGGCCAACCTATCCACCCTGCGTGCCCTGGACCCCGACCTGTGCTGCCTCGCGAACAACCACGTCCTGGACTTCGGTGCCGACGGTCTGCGGGAGACGCTCGACGTCCTGGCCGCGGCCGGGCTGCGGACCGCCGGCGCGGGGCGGGATGCGACCGAGGCCTGGCGCCCCGCGGTGCTCCCGCTCCACACCGGCGCCCGGCTCGTCGTGCTCTCCGTCGCGCACACCTCGAGCGGGGTCCCGCCCGGCTGGGCGGCGACCGGCACGACGCCGGGGGTCGCCCTGCTCCCCGAGTCCGGCGACCGCGGCGTGGACGCAGTGGTGCGGAGTCTGGCAGCGGTGCGCACCCGGGGCGATCTCACGCTGGTGTCCGTGCACCGGGGGTCGAACTGGGGCTACGAGGTCGCCGCCGAGCAGCGGCGGTTCGCCCGCGACCTCGTCGACGCCGGGGTCGACCTGGTGCACGGACACTCCTCCCACCACCCGCGACCGATCGAGGTCCACCGGGGCCGGCTCGTCCTCCACGGCTGCGGTGACCTCGTCGACGACTACGAGGGCATCAGCGGCTACGAGCAGTACCGGCCCGACCTGCGGGCGGCGTACCTGGCCACGCTCGACGGGGCCACCGGTGCCCTGCGACGGCTGCGCATGATCCCGCTGCGGGCCCGCCATCTGCGGCTGGAACGAGCTCCCGCCGAGGATGCCGACTGGCTGGCCCACACGCTCGACCGGGTCTGCCGACCCTTCGGATGCCGGATCCGGGTCGGCGCCGACGGGCTGCTCGACCTCGAGGTCGTGTGAGGACGTCCGGCGTCCGGCCCCGGGACGGACGGCCCTGCGCAGCGGCGCGACGGGAGCGGAGTGTCGGGGACGTCCCGACGGGGAGGACCCGGGACGGACGAGGAGGAGGACCTTCCATGAGCATGATCTCGCGCCGCGACAAGGGCACCGATGTCGCACCGTTCAGCCGCATGGACCGCCTGTTCGACGAGTGGTTCCGGTCGCTGCCGATGCGCCGCCCGTTCGGGCTGGACTGGACGGGCGAGGAGCTGATCCGCGTCGACGAGTACCGCGACGGCGACACCCAGGTGATCAAGGCCGACCTGCCCGGGATCGACCCGGCGAAGGACGTCGAGATCACCGCCGCCGAGGGCATGCTGCGCATCAAGGCCGAGCGCCGCATCGAGAAGGACCGCGAGGACAAGGGCTACACCCGCCACGAGATCCGCTACGGCTCCATGACCCGCACCCTCCCACTGCCGGAGGGCGTGAGCGAGGGCGACATCACCGCGAGCTACAGGAACGGGACCCTCGAGATCCGCGTCCCGATGCCACCGAAGCCCGAGGCGAAGAAGCCGACCACCATCCCGGTCAGCAGCTCCTGACCCCTCGATCCGACGGGGTGCCACGCCCTCGGGGGGTCTCACCCCGCTTGCGGACGGGAGGAACCGCCATGCGCGTCCGCGACATCGAGGGCGGCCGCCGACGTGGAGATCGTGGTCCGCACCGGCGCGCCGCGGCCCTCCTGGCCCCGCTGCACAGCGGCTTCGGCGTGGTCGAGCACTGGTCCCGACCGTCGAGGGCCGCACCGCGCCGGTCACCGATCCCGCCGCGAGCCGATGGTTACGCGGGGGGCCTCGGCTCTGTCGGTTCCGTGTTCGTGCCGGGCGTGCGGCGGTCGACGCGGTGGCGGCGGGTGAGGACCGGCTCGAGGGCCGCGATCTCCTCGGGTGTGGCCGTGCGGAACGGGGGCGTGGTCGGCGCGGCGAGCGGGCGGCGTTCCTGTCCGCGGGTGGCGCGCAGGCTGGCGACGATCGAGACGCCGAGGATGGTCGCGATGACCGCCAGCGAGACCGTGGTGGGGATGTAGTACAGGTCCACCTTGAGCAGCATCTTGATCCCCACCCAGATCAGGACCGCCGCCAGCCCCACCTTCAGGTACACGAAGCGGTGGACGAGGTCGGCGAGCAGGAAGTACATCGCGCGCAGCCCGAGGATCGCGAAGGCGTTCGCGGTGAACACCAGGAACGGCTCCTCCGTCACCGCGAAGATCGCCGGGATGGAGTCGACGGCGAAGACGACGTCGGTGACCTCGATCAACACGAGCACCGCGAGCAACGGAGTGGCCAGCAGCGTCCCGTCGCGCCGGACGAGGAAGCGCCGGCCGTGGTAGGCGTCGCTCAGGGGGATCCAGCGGCGGAACAGCCGCAGCACTCGCGAGGATCCCGGGTCGAGGTGGGAGTCGCGGCGGCGGATCATCCGGTAGCCGGTCCAGACCAGGAACGCCGCGAACACGTACAGCACCCAGGAGAAGTTCGCGATCAGCACTGCGCCGGCGGCGATGAAGATCCCCCGAAGGACCAGGGCGCCGAGCACTCCGAGGAAGAGCACCCTGTGCTGCAGTTCGGCGGGCACGGCGAACCAGCTGAAGATGATCGCCCAGACGAACACGTTGTCGACCGCGAGGGACTTCTCGATCACGTAGCCGGCGAAGTACTGCTGGCCGAACTCGGCGCCGTGGATCCACCAGATCAGGGCGCCGAACCCGACGCCGAGCAGCACCCACACCGTCGACCACGCCGCGGCCTCCCGCAGCCCGATGACGTGGGCCCGCCGGTGGGCGAACAGATCGACGGCGAGTATGGCGAGGACGACACCGAGCACGGCGAACCATGCCCACAACGGAACGGACACCGACGACACCTCCGGCAGCGCAGCACGAGCGACTCCGGAGGTCTCTCCCGGCCGGAACCCGCGTCGACGCGCCGGCCCGGCCCCGCTCGCCGGGCCGCGCACGGCCGGACTGACGACGAGGACGGCTGGGGATACTCCCCTCCACCAACACCAACGAGTGAAGCGCACTTCGTATTTTTCGGCAACCCCTCGCGTCCCGGCGGGCCCTCCGGACGGGAGAGGGGCGTCGACCGGCGCGGCGCCCGGTTCAGGCGTCGTCGGGGTCGGTCCCCGGCGCGGGGCCGTCGTGGTCGGCGAACAGTGCGAGGAGTTCGCCGATCCGGTGCCGGGCCTCGGCCGGATGCCGGAAGCGGCGATGGGGGTGCAGCTGGTAGACGTTGCGCCGCCCGACCCGGATGCGGGTGAGGTAGCCCTCGTCCTCGAGGTCGGCCACGATGGCCTGCACGGACCGCTCCGTGATGCCGACCCTGGTCGCCACGTCCCGCAACCGGGCCTGGGGGTCGCGGGCCAGCGCGAGCAGGACGTGACCGTGGTTGGTCAGGAACGTCCACTCGGGGAGACGACGCCCGGGCGAGCTCATGCCGCCACCCCCGGATCGCCTGCCGTGGCCGTTCCCGACCGGTACGACCCACGAGCCCCTCGCTGCTCGCGGCGATCCTAGCTCATCTCCCGGTGTCTCCCCGGACAGACGAACTGTGATTCGCGTAGGCAGCAACGTACGACGACGGCCCCGGCAGCTAGAGGGTCTTCACGTCGACCTTCCGCTCGTCCACGTCGTGGGTGAGGCGGTCCACCACGTCGACGACACCCTCGAGCCGGCGCGTCAGGGCGGTGGCGACCATGGCGTCGGCGTGCGTGGGCACCCGGCCCTCCAACGTCACGACCCCGCCGGAGGCCGTCACGTCCACGTCCCCGGGGTCGATCAGCAGGATGCGGCCGAGCACCTCGTCCCGGACCTCGCGGGCCAGGTCCTCGTCCGGGCGGTCGAACACCCGCAGCAGGTCCGAGCGGCCGAGCACGCCACGGAGGTGGGCCGGCCGGCCCGCGAGGTGACCCGTCGGGCCGTCGACCACGGGGAGCCAGCCCAGCCGGTGCGCCGCCATGAGGCGCGCGGCCTCGGCCACCCCGGTCCCCGGCGAGACGGCGACGACGTCCGTCGTCATCAGGTCGGATGCGCGGGTGCGCGGCGGGATGTCCGGCCGGTGGTGCCACCGGTGGCGCCGGTGGAGCACGGGCCGCTCCACGTCGTCGTGCTCGGCCAGGAGGAGCACGTCCGCCTCGGACACCACGCCGAGCAGGTACTCCCCGTCGACCACGGGCAGCGCGCGCACACCGCGTCGGCGCAGCGCCGCCACGATCTCGGCGACCGGGGCGTCCGGACCGACCGCCTCGACGTCCGTCGTCATGACCTCCGCGACCAGGGTCCGGCGTAGTGAGGTCATCGAGCCACCTCCACGGCCGCCGGCGCGGCGGCACGCCGCGCGGCCTCGTCGGGCACGGTCGGCGACTGCACGACCGTGACGGTGCAGGATGCGTGCAGCACACAATGCAGGCCCACCGACCCGAGCAGCAGGCTCGCCCCGGCCCCGCGGCCGCGGGACCCGACCACGACCAGGTCCGCACCGAGCGAGGCACCGCTCAGCACCTGCCCGGGATCCCCCGGCACCGCCCGCACCGCGATCTCGGGGACGACCTCGCACACCGGCCCGGCGCGCAGCTCCTCGGCGGCCACGGCCGCGCGGACACGCAGCTCGCGCTCGATCTCCGCGGCCAACCCGCGGGGCGTGGGGACCTGCGGCACGCCGTACACGACCGGCCAGGGCGCCGGCACGGTGAAGGCGGACACCACCTCGAGCACGGCCCCCCGCCGGGCTGCCTCGTGCAGCGCGAACCGGAGCGCGGCGGCCGCACCCGGCGACCCGTCGTCGCCCACGACGACGCGGCCCCGCGGTGACTCGACGCGGGAAGTGGGGCGCTGCGGCAGGCCACGCCGGCGGCGCACCTCCTCCGCCCCGTGCTCGGCGCGCGCGACGACCCGCAGGGCGTCCCGGCGGGTGACGATGCCGACCAGGTCGCCGTCGTCGACGATGGGCACCGACCGCACGTGCGAGCTGAGCATCAGCGACACGACGTCCGCGAGGTCGTCCTCCGGACGCATCGCCAGCGGCGTCCCGGACATGACCTCGTCGACGACCTCCGGTGCCTCCCCCTCGGGCCACCCCTCGGGCCGGAACCGGTCCCGTACCAGGTCGGCCTCCGTCACGAGGCCGAGCAGGTGCCCGTCCGCGTCGACCACCGGTGCCGCGGTGAACCCGTGCGCGGCCAGCAGCGCGGCGGCCGGCGCGATCGGAGTCCCGGTCCGCACGGTGACGACCGGGCTGCTCATCACGTCGTCGGCCCGCAGTCCGGTGCCCGGACCGGCGGTCATCGGGTGCTCCGCCAGCGCGGCTCCACGTCGGCCCACTCCCGCTCCCACTCGGCCGCGTGCATCCGGCCGACCCCGAGGAACGCGAGGTGTCCGAGCGCGGCCACCACGAACTCGCCGACCAGCAGGACGCCGGCCACGGTCGCCGCCGTCACGAAGAAGGCCTCGGTCGTGGTCAGCGGGGACCGCACCAGCCGGCCGTCCGTGGTGACCCAGGCGACGACCGGGTCGCCGGCCTGCTTCGGGCCCGTCACCTCGGTGCGGCCGACGTGCTCGACCCCGTCGCGATCGGTCCAGCGCACGTCGGCCGGGACGTGGTTGCCGCCCTCGGGCAGGACGGGCACGTCCTCGGTCAGGACCGCGGTGATCCGGGTGCGGTCCCGGGCCTCCGCGGTCACCCGCTCGGACAGGCCGTCGTGCACCCGGAGGCCGACCACGACGGAGACGCCCAGCACGAGCAGGACCGCGGCACAGACCGCCCAGGCCGTCAGGTCGGCGACGCGGTCGGACCGGCGACGGGGCAGCCGGCGGCCGCGGCGCTCCGGCCGGGGCGGGCTGGTGTGCTCATCGGCGCGCATTGCGGGTCACCCTTCCGCGCGTGACCGCCGGGCCTGCGAGGTCGGTACGCGTCCTGTCGTCCGTACTGGTCATGGTGGGTCGACACCCCGGCGCGTCCGGCTGCGCGAGGAGCGCCGCGTCGACGGGGCGTCGAGGTCGGCCTCGTCCCCGTACAGGGCGGCGAGGACGTGCTCCTCGTCGCCGGCTTCACCGTCGAGGTCGCCCCAGGCGTCCGGGCCGTCGGAGGCGTCGATCCACGGCCGACGTTCCTCCTCGGGGGCGCGCGACGGCAGGGCCGTGCTGCCCGTTCCCGGGTGGCCCCTCGGCCCGTCGCCGCCGGTCCCGCGGGTCCCGTCGTCGCGGTCCTCCGGCCCGGTCCGCTCGGGCCGGCCGGACAGCAGTGCGTTCATGCCGCCGAGGGTTCGGCGCCGCCGACGAGCCGGGCAGGGCCCAAGGTCCGCCGACCGCGCGCCGATCGGTACCGCTCGGGTGGGACGGCGCCCGACCCCACGCGGAGCTGCTCGTGCTGGGTCGCTCGCAGCGCGGGTCGCCCACCCGGACCCTCGCGGGCGCGCCCGCCGCCGCGGTCGTGGCCGCCGCCCGCTGTCCGGTCCTCGTCGTGCCGGAGCCCGCGCGCCGGAGCCCGGCCGCCGGTCGCAGGACACGGCCGGCCCGGCGACCGGCCTGACCGCGCGTTCCTGCGCTCGACGACGAGATCCGTGCCGACGTGCTCGATGAGGTCGGTCGGCCGTCATCGGGAGGCGACGCCGCCCGGTCCTGCCGCGGCAGGTCGGTCGGTCGCACCGGACATCGCGACGAACCGGAGCGCCTCGCCGGGGCGCAGGAGCCGGACGTCGTCGCCGCATCCCACCCGCACCGGCGTGCCGGGCCCGGGGGCGGCGGCGACCCGGACCTCGCGGCCGCTGACCTGGACGTCGAGCGTGTGGCTTCGGTACTCCACGGTGAACTCCAGCGCCCCGTAGCGGGCCGGCCAGTGCGGGTTGAACCAGAGGGCGTCGGCACGGGTCTCCAGCCCGGCGAAGCAGCGCTGGAGCAGGTCGACGGATCCGGCCATCGCCCCCAGGTGCACGCCCTCGGCTGTGGTGCCGCCCTGCACGTCGGCCAGGTCGCTGCGCACCGCGCGCTCGAAGTGGTCGAGGGCGTCCTCGCGGTGGGCGCGGGCCAGCACCCAGGCGTGCACGAGGGCGCTCAGCGTCGAGCCGTGCGCCGTGTGCGCGAGGTGGTGGTCGATGGTGCGCGGGATGACCTCCGGCGGGAGCGCGTATCCGAGCCCGCCGAGCAGCTCGCGCAGCTCGTCCGCCGAGAGCAGGTAGAAGAGCATGAGCGCGTCGGCCTGCTTGGTGACCTGGTAGTCGTCCACCGACCGGCCCTCGGCCTCCAGGATGCGGTCGAGCCGCTGCAGGTCGCCGTAGCGGCGCCGGTAGTCCGCCCAGTCGAGCTCGGGGAGCAGGCTCGCGCCGTGGAACTGCTCGAGGACGCCGTCGGCCCGGAAGGGCACGTACATGCGCCGGCACAGGTCGTCCCAGTGCAGCAGCTCCGCCGGGGTCAGCCCGAGCCGTTCGACGAGCTCGGCGCGCCGGGTGCTGGGCAGCACGGCGAGGGTGTCCCGCGCCCGGTGCCACAGCCACACGGCCATGACGTTCGTGTAGGCGTTGTCGTCGATGCCGGGCTCGGCCGCCCCGGGATACCGGGTCGAGTACTCGTCCGGCCCCATCACGCCCCGGATCCTGTAACGGTCCGACGCCGGGTCGTGCCGGGCGAGGTCGGCGAAGAACCGGGCGACCTCGAGGACGACCTCGGCGCCGTGCCCGGCGAGGAAGTCCAGGTCGCCGGTGGCCTGGTAGTACTGCCAGACGTCGTAGGCCACCGCCAGCCCGACGTGGCGCTGCAGGTGGCTGGTGTCGGGCATCCACCGGCCCGAGCGGGGGTTGAGGTGCACCCGCTGGCTCTCCTCGCGACCGTCGCTGCCGGACTGCCACGGGTACATCGCCCCGCGGTGCCCGGCCACCCGGGCGGCATGGCGGGCGGCGTCGAGCCGGCGGACGCGGTAGTGCAGCAGCGCCCGCGCGAGCTGCGGCATGCGCAGCGTCAGCACCGGGAGCACGAACAGCTCGTCCCAGAACACGTGCCCGCGGTACGCCTCGCCGTGCAGGCCGCGCGCGGGGATGCCGGCGTCGAGATCGAGGTCGTGCGGCGAGACGGTCTGGAGCACGTGGAACAGGTCCAGCCGCAGGGTGCGGAGGGTCTCGGCCGTCGCGGTCCCCCGGCCGTCGGTGAGGTCGACGCGGAAGCGCCGCCACAGCTGGTCCCACGCCAGCTCGTGGCTCGTCAGCAGGGCCTGGAAGCACGGGGCCTCGGCGAGCTGCTCGACGGCCGTCAGCGCCGGGTGGGACACCGCGACGTCCCGGGAGGTGACCAGCGCGACGATCTTCTCGACGGTCAGCGCGCGGCCCTCGGCGACGTCCGCCTCCAGGTCGTGGGAGATCCGTCCGCGCTCGCGCACGGTGCGGCGGCCGGTCGCGATGCCGGTGCCGGCGTCCACGCGGGTACGGGCCGCCTCGGCCACCAGCAGCTCGGACTGGGTGGTCCGGGCGACGAGCAGCAGGGTCTCGGGGTCGACCTCCTCCGTGCTCGCGACCCGCAGGTGCCGGTCCGCCATGTCCCGGTACCGCGCGACGCCGCTGTTCGTGACCCGGCCGTCGAGGCCGGAGCGCAGGCGCAGGCGCCCGGACCAGTTCTCCGGTGTCACGACGGTCTGCAGGCCGGCGAGGTGCCGCAGGCCCATGTGCACGAAGCGGCGCTGGCGCACCGCGGTTCGGCGGCCCGCCCCGTCGGTGAACCGCAGGACCCGGCTCAGCAGCCCGCGTCGCATGTCCAGGGTGAGCCGGTGGTCGAGCAGGTGGGCGGGGTCGAGCGGGTCGATCCACTCGCCCTCGACCGCGATCCGCAGCACCAGCCAGTTGGGCAGGTTGACCATGCTCTCGGTCTCGACGACCGCGCCGCCCACCTCGTCGCGGAGCCGGTTGAAGAACCCGGCGGCGTAGGTGCCCGGGTAGTGCGGGCCGCCCGCGGGGCTCTCCGGCGCGGCGCCGCGCACCGCCTGGTAGCCGTTGCCGAGGGTGCACAGCGCCTCGCGCCGGCCCTCGTCGGCGGGATCGAACCCCTCGAGGACCAGGGTCCAGTCGTCCTGCACCCGCGCGGCGGCGGTCACGAGCGGGACCGCCCGGCCCTCGGTCCACGCACGGTCACAGGACCGCGTTCGCCAGGGTGTCGCGCACCCGGAGCAGGATCTCCCGCCGCTGCCTGAGGTAGGTCCGGTATCGCGGGTTGTCCGTGTCCGCGATCTCCATGGACATGCGTCCGAGGAGCGCGCTGACGACCTCGTGGACCGTCTCCGCCTCCTCGTGGGTCAACCTGAGCTCGACCATGACCGCTCCTCCCGGATCTGTTCGGGTCACCCCGTGGTGCCGGACGCAGGGGCGCCTCGCCGGTCCGCCTCCCGGGCCGCCCGGGTCGCGGCGTCGATCGACGTCCGGGAGCCGTCGATCCCCGCGACGACCGCCCGGTCCCGGGGACTGCCGGGCGCGCTCCGTCATGGCCGCCTCCGTTCCGTGGATCCGAGGATGCGACGTCCGGTCGTCGGGGCGCCGCTGCGCATCGACCCGTCGTGACGGGACGTTGGACCCGGCAGGGCGGCCCCGTCCCCGATCGGGGTGGACGGGCCCACCGGCCCTGCCACGACCGCCTCCGGTGACCCACCCTGGACCCGTACCGAACCGACGCCCCGGAGCGCCCGATGACCGTGCTGGACCAGTCCGTCCCCACAGGCCTGGGCACGATGCTCGTGCTGCCCGCCGACGAGGTCGACACGCCCGCGCTCCCCACTTGGGTCCGCGGTTGGGTGGACCACGCGGGAGCGACGGCGGAGCTGGCCCCCGCAGGCGCGCACGACGTCGCGATCGCGCGGGCGTACCGGACCCGCCGCGGACCGGTGCTGCTCCTGCGTCACGACGGCGGTTCCCCGCCTCGCCGGATCGTGGCGGCGGTCCAGGAGCACGACGCGGACCGGCCCGTCGTCGCGGCGGCGGCCTCCGCGGCGGCGGCCTGCCGCGCGCGGTTGCGGATCGTCCACGCCGTGCCCCGCTCCTTCGGTGAGCGCAGCATCGGCCTCGCCGAGGCGGTGGAGCGCGGGCGCCGACTGGTGACCTCCGTCGGCACGGTCGAGCAGCCGGGTGTGCCCGTCGGCCGCGAGCTCGTCCGTGCGTGGCCGCACGAGGTCCTCGACGAGACCCTCGACGCCGATCTCCTGGTCGTCGGTGGTCCGCGCCCGCACGGCCCGGACGAGCTCGGGCTGACCGCCCGCGCCGCCGTCGTCCACGCGCCCTGCTCGGTGCTGGTCGTGCCGCGGGCGTGCTGAGCGCGTAGCGCCCTCCCGGGTGGCGAGGACGTCACGCACCGCGGCGTCAGGCGCACCGGACAGGGTCGGCATCCGGGCCCTTCTCCCCTGCTCCGGGACTCGATCCGCGGACACCGTGGCGGGTGGAGGGAGCACGTGCGATGACACGCATCAGCCGCCGCCGGGCACTGGCGCTCGGCGGTGCGGGGGTCGCGGCCACGATCGCCGGCGCCGCCGGCTGGGTGGCCACCGACGGCCCGATCACCCCGGTCGGCGACCGGGTCCAGGGCGGCTCCCCGGACGAGGAGCTCGCCCGGCCTGCGGAGCTGGTCGGGCGGGACGGCCGGCTGGACGTCGAGCTGGTTGCGGCTGCGGGGGTCCGGATCGCGGGCCGTGACACCCGGGCCCTCGGGTTCAACGGCTCGTCACCGGGGCCGACGCTGCGTGTGCGGCCGGGCGACGAGCTGGCGGTGCGGATGACCAACCACCTGGACCAGCCCACCAACCTGCACACGCACGGCCTGCGGGTCTCCCCGCAGGGCGACGGCGACAACGCCTTCGTCCGGATCGAGCCGGGCGCGTCGTTCGACTACCGCTACCGCGTTCCCCCCGACCACCCGCCCGGCACGCAGTGGTACCACCCGCACCACCACCGCACGGTCGCCGATCAGCTCTTCGGTGGCCTCGCGGGCGCCCTGCTCGTCGACGGCGGTCCGGCGCTCCCCGTCGCCGACGACCGGGTCCTGCTCGTCACCGACATCACGCTCGAACCGGACGGCTCCGTCGCCGCCGTCGGCCCCATGGACCGGATGCGGGGACGCGAGGGTGACCTGGTGCTGGTCAACGGGCAGCACCGTCCGGTGGTGCCGGCCACGTCCGGCGAGGCCCAGCGCTGGCGGATCGTCAACGCCTGCACCTCGCGGGTGCTCGCGCTGCGGTTGGAGGGCCACACGCTCGCGCAGATCGCGCAGGACGGCACCTTCCTCCCGGGCCCGGTCGCGGAAGGGCGCGCGGTTCTCGCCCCGGGCAACCGGATCGACGTCGTCGTCTCGCCCGTGGTGGCCGGGCGCTTCGCACTGATCCTCGACCCGTTCGACCGCGGGAACGCCATGATGGGCGGCACCCGGTCCGGCGGCCCGATCACCCTCGCCACCCTCGTGGTGGACGGGCAGGCGGCCCCCGCGCCCGCGTTGCCGGTCACGCTGCCCGCCGAGTCCGCGGTCGCGCCCGCCACCGCGCGGCGTTCGACGACGTTCCGGATGGGCATGGGCGGTCCCATGATGGGCGGCGGGCAGGCGGTCATGACCATCGACGGGCGCCCGTTCGATCCGGACCGTGACGACCAGATCGTGGCGGCCGGCACCGTGGAGGAGTGGACGGTCCTCAACTCCGGTCCGCTCGCCCACCCGTTCCACCTGCACGTCTGGCCGTTCACGGTGG
Source organism: Pseudonocardia yuanmonensis (assembly GCF_039542425.1). Taxonomy (NCBI): domain Bacteria; kingdom Bacillati; phylum Actinomycetota; class Actinomycetes; order Pseudonocardiales; family Pseudonocardiaceae; genus Pseudonocardia; species Pseudonocardia yuanmonensis. The sequence continues at coordinate 339,384 of NZ_BAABIC010000002.1, read as the reverse complement.
TGGCCGCCAGCGACGGCCGACCGACTGCCGGTGTTCCCCAGGACGTGGTGCTCGTGCCGGCGGGCGGCTGGGTGAAGGTGCGCATCGCCTTCACCACACACACCGGCCGCAGCGTGTACCACTGCCACATCCTCGATCACGAGGACGCCGGGATGATGGCCACGGTCGTGGTCCGGTGAGACCTCGACCGGGCGGGGCCGCTCCGGGTCGGGCGGTCAGAAGGGGACGGACGACGAGTGCGCCGCCCGGACCGCGGCGCCGATGCGCCACAGCAGCGACACCCACCGGGCCGGCAGGCCACGGGACGACTCGGGGACGGTGGTGTGGTGGTCGGGCGTCGGGCGGTCCCGCCCGGCGCCCGGAACGGGCACGCGAGGGGTGGCGGTGGAGCGGGCGTCGGCGGGCACGGCGGGTCCTCGGGGTCTGGTCGGTACGGACGACGGGCGCCGGCCCGGCTCGAGCGGCGCTACGACTGCGGGCGACAGCGCCGGTCGTCGACCGAGAGCTGGTCCGCCGCCAGGAGGCACACGCAGAACGCGTGCGGCGTCGACCTGCCCCGGGAACTCACGTGACCAGCTCACCATCCGCCACCACCCGACGACAAGGGGATGTGACGATCCGGGTCTCGGCGCTTGCCGCACCCGTCAAATGACCGTACATTAAAGAGACGTTCTCTCATTTGTTGAGACACGACTGAGGACCGCATCATGAGCGCAGCAGACCCGGTCGGCGAGGTCGACCCCACCGAGGCGCAGGCACTCGCCGCGCGGGGGGCCCTCCTGCTCGACGTCCGCGAGCCCGCCGAGTGGGCGGCCGGCCACATCCCCGGCGCGGTCCACCTGCCACTGGCCGCGGTCGATCCGGCGGCCGTCCCCACCGACCGGGTCGTCGTCGCGGTGTGCCGCTCCGGCCGCCGCTCCGCGGAGGCCGCGCGGCTGCTCGCCGCCGCGGGGAGGGACGTCCGCAACCTCGCCGGGGGCATGCAGGCGTGGGCGGCGCAGGGCGGTGCCGTCGTCCGGGACGACGGCACGCCGGGCAGCGTGGCCTGATGGTCGTCCTGGCGGCGCTGCTTGGGCTCGTCATGGGCGCCGTCATCGGCGGCCTCGGCGGCGGTGGCGGGGTCCTCACGGTGCCTGCGCTGGTCTACCTGTTGGGGCAGTCGGCCCAGGCCGCGACCACGGCCAGCGTGGTCATCGTCGGCGTCACGGCCACCGTCGGCGTGATCGCGCGCGGCCGGTCCGGAGGCGTCGACTGGCGGACGGGCGTGATGTTCGGCGTCGTCGGGATCCCGGCGGCCTGGCTGGGCACCTCCCTCAACCAGCGCGTCGACCACCCCACCCTCATGCTCGCCTTCGCCGGCCTGACCCTGGTCGCCGCGGTGGCGATGCTGCTCGACGCCCGCGGCAGGCGACGAGCCGCCGAGCCCGCCGAGCCCGCCGCGGCGGACCCGACCGGCGACGACCCGGACGAGCGCGGCGACGCCGCGACGGCACCCGCCCCCGAACCGGGGACGGCCGGAACGGCCCTGGCGACGGACAGGCGATCGCGGGCCGGTCCGCTCCTCGCCACCTCGGCCAAGATCGCCGTGGGAGGGGCGTCGGTCGGCTTTCTCACCGGCTTCCTCGGCGTCGGCGGCGGGTTCCTCGTGGTGCCGGTGCTGGTGATCATGCTCCGGATGCCGATGTCCCTCGCGATCGGCACATCACTGCTGATCATCGCGGTGAACTCGGCCTCGTCGATGGTCTCGCGCCTCGGCGCCCTGCACCTCGACTGGCGGGTCGTCGTACCGTTCGCCCTGGCCGCCGTGGTCGGCACGCTCCTCGGCAAGCGGATCTCCGACCGGCTCTCCGGGCGCACGCTCGGGATCGCGTTCGCGTGGCTGCTCGTCGCGGTCGGGTCGTTCGTCGGCGTCCAGAACCTGCTGGCCCTCTGACCACCCGCCGACCCGTCAGGTGCGCGCCGGCGAGACGCAGGAGCTCGCGGGCCGGTCCGGCCGGGACGGGGCCCTCCGGCCACACCCCGCGCAGGGTCCGTCGCACGCCGCCGCCCGCACCGCCCACGGCAGCGTCCGGGGCCGGCTCTTCCTCCCCGCCTGACGCGTCCGGAGGTCCGCGGACAGGACGAGAGCCCCTACCGTCGGACCCGGAGGCGTGGTCGGGTCGTCCTGTCCCGGGCGTCGGGTCCTCGGCCCCCGGGGAACGGGCAGATCGGCGGGAAGGAGAGGCACGCCCCCGAGGGTTCCCCGGGTGACAGCACCGCCGCCGAGCGAGGAGTGCCGGTCATGATCTTCACCCAGTACTACCTGGACTGTCTGTCCCAGGCGTCGTACCTGGTCGGGGACGAGACGACCGGGCAGGCGGTCGTCGTCGACCCCCGTCGCGACGTGGGCGAGTACCTCGCCGACGCGCAGGCGCACGGGCTGCGGATCGTCGGGGTGATCGACACCCACTTCCACGCCGACTTCCTGGCCGGGCACCTCGAGCTCGCCCAGGCGACGGGGGCGTGGATCGGGTTCGGCTCCCGGGCCCGGGCGGAGTTCCCGGTCCGCCACCTCGCCGACGGTGAACGCGTCGCGCTGGGCGACGTGGTCCTCGAGATCTGGGAGACCCCCGGGCACACCCCCGAGTCGATCAGCGTGCTGGTCCACGAGCACGACCGCGACGAGGTGCCCTACGGCGTGCTCACCGGGGACGCGCTGTTCATCGGCGACGTCGGGCGGCCGGACCTGCTCGCCTCCGCCGGACACACCGCCGAGGAGCTCGCGCGGATGTTGTACGCGTCGGTCCGGCGGCTGATGACCCTGCCCGACGAGGTCCGGGTCTTCCCCGCCCACGGCGCCGGCTCGGCGTGCGGGAAGAACCTCTCCACCGAGCGCTCGTCGACCATCGGCGACCAGCGGACCGGGAACTACGCGTGCCAGGCGATGGCCGAGGAGGACTTCGTCGCCCTGGTGACGGCGGGCCAGCCGGCGATGCCGGGCTACTTCGTCTACGACGCGGTGCTCAACCGCCGCGCCCACGAGGTGTTCGACCCCGCCCGCCACGCGCAGCCGCTCGACCTGGCCGAGGTGCTCCGGCTGCAGGAGGCCGGTGCGGTGGTGGTCGACGCGCGTGACCCGCAGGAGTTCGCCGTCGGCCACCTGCGCGGGTCGCTCAACGTCCCGGCAGACGGCCGGTTCGCCGAGACCGCGGGCACGGTCGTGCGCCCCGACGAGCAGGTCGTCGTGGTCGCCCCGCAGGACCGCGAGGAGGAGATCGTGGTCCGGCTCGCCCGCATCGGGTTCGACCGCGTCGCGGGCTACCTGCGCGAACCCGAGGGCGCGTTCCTCGGCACGCCGGAACGGATCGCCCGCGCCAGCCGGGTCACCGCTCCGCAGCTGGCCGGCGCGGTGCGCGGGGCGGTGCCACCGGTGCTGCTCGACGTCCGCAACCGCGGCGAGCTCGCCCAGGGCGCGATCCCGGGCGCCCGGCACATCCCGCTCGCGCAGTTGCCGAACCGCCTCGCCGAGATCCCGCCGGGCCGGCCCGTGGTGGCCTACTGCGCCGGCGGCTACCGCTCGAGCGTCGCCGCCTCGCTGCTGCGCCGCGCCGGGTTCGCCGACGTGTCCGACCTGATCGGCGGGTACGGGGCCTGGTCCGCGCTCGCCCAACCCGTGAGCTGAGCGCCCGGCGGCGAGCCGGACGGCCCGAGGGCGTCCCGCGTCGGGGTCGGAGGTCCCCCCGGCGCGAGGCCCCGTGCCCCTGCCACGTCGGCGCCGTCCCCGCCAGGCTCGTCGCATGTCCTCCGCGACGATCGGCAAGCCGGACCACGTGCGGCGCGCCGCGATCATGGGTGACTACGCGCGCGCCCGGCGCGAGTTCAGCTGGACGCACGCCCGGCTGGAGCTGTCCGGGCTGCCGGGCGGAGCCGGGCTCAACATCGCCCACGAGGCGGTCGACCGGCACGCCACGCACCCGGCCCGCCGCGGCCGGACGGCCGTGCGGTTCCTGGACCGCGACGGCACGGTCCACGAGCTGACCTACGGCGAGCTCGCGCGCCGCAGCAACCGGTTCGCCAACGTCCTGGACGCCCTCGGGATGCGGCCCGGCGAGCGCGTCTTCACCCTGCTCGGCACGAGGCCCGAACTCTACGTCACCGCCCTCGGGACGCTGAAGGCGCGGGCGGTGCTGGCCCCGCTGTTCTCCGCCTTCGGCCCGGAACCGGTCCGCCGCCGGCTGGAGCTGGGCGAGGCCGCGGTCCTGGTCACCACGTCGGCCCTGTACCGGCGGAGCGTCGCCCCGATCCGGGCCGCCCTGCCGGGGCTGCGCCACGTGCTGCTCGTCGGGCCGCCCGGCGAGGACGGCTGCTCGCTGGACGCCCTGCTGGACGCGGCGAGCCCCGAGTACCGCATCGGTCCCACCGACCCGGGGGACCCGGCGTTGCTGCACTTCACCAGCGGCACGACCGGCACCCCCAAGGGTGCGCTGCACGTGCACGAGGCGGTGGTCGCCCACCATGCCACCGCCCGCGAGGCGCTGGACCTGCGGCCCGACGACGTCTACTGGTGCACTGCGGACCCCGGCTGGGTCACCGGCACCTCCTACGGGATCGTCGCCCCTCTCGTGGTGGGCGCGACGCTGGTCGCCGACGCCCGCGAGTTCGACGTGCGCCGCTGGTACCGCGTCCTCGACGAGCAGCGCGTGACGGTCTGGTACACCGCCCCGACCGCGCTGCGGATGTTCATGGCGGCCGGCCCGGAGGAGGCGCGGCGGCACGACCTGTCGGCCCTGCGGCTGATCGCCAGTGTCGGCGAGCCGCTCAACGGCGAGGTCGTGGTGTGGGCGGACACGGTGCTCGGACGCCCGGTGCACGACACGTGGTGGCAGACCGAGACCGGCGCGATCATGATCTCCAACTTCGCGGGCTCGGACATCCGGCCCGGTTCGATGGGCAGGCCGGTGCCGGGCATCGGCGCCGGGCTGCTGGAACAGGGCCCGGGCGGGCGCGCGCTCGTGGCCCCCGACGGCCGGGTCAAGGTGCTGCACGGCGAGGCGCAGGGCGAGCTGGCCCTGCGGGCGGGGTGGCCGTCGATGTTCCGTGGCTACCTGGGGGAGCCGGAGCGGTACGCCGCCTGCTTCGCCGCCGGCTGGTACCTCACCGGCGACATCGCCCGCCGCGACCGCGACGGCTGGTACTGGTTCGTCGGCCGCGCCGACGACGTCGTCGGGTCCGCCGGCCACCTGGTCGGGCCTTCCGAGGTCGAGAGCACGCTCGTACCGCATCCGGCGGTCGGCGAGGCGGGCGTGACCGGCGTCCTGGACCCGGACGCCGGCGGGCCTGTCCGGGACCCGGCCGCCGGCGGGCCGGTCACGGCCTTCGCGACCCTGCGAGCGGGAGCCGAACGGGGGCCCCAGCCGCCACCCGGCCCCCGGCCGCCCGGTCCGCCCGGGCCCGAACCGCCACCCGTGCCGCCGGTCCCGCCACCCGAGCCCACCCCGGCACCGCCCCCACCGCAACCACCGCCCGGGCCGCGGCCGCCGTTCCCGCCGCCCGAGCCAGTCCCCCCGCCGGAACCCGGGCCGCCACCCGAGCCCGAACCACCCGTACCCCCTCCCGAGCCCGGGCCGCCACCCGAACCCGGGCCGACGCCCGGGCCCTGATCCCGCCGGTCCCGCACCCCGGGCCGCAGGTCGGTCGCCGCCGGTCCGGCTCCGTGCGGCACGGGCGGGGATCAGGGGCGAGTGCGGCACGGGCGGGGATCAGGGGCGACCGCCCTCGACGCGGTCAACCGCCGTGCCGCACCGGCGCGTTGGCCCGTTCGAGGTCGTTCGCGGTGATGTCCAGCAGCCGGTGGGCGAGCTCCGACAGCGCCCGCGCCGCCGCCAGCTCGTCCCCGATCTCGGGCACGTCCCGGTCGGCCGGGTTCAACCGGGCCAGGCCGGTCCCCACCACACGGTCGCTGTCGCGGGTGTGCAGCCGCGCCACCGCGCGCGTCCTGCCCTCGTACTCGTCGATGTCGATCGACACGGTCCAGTGCTTCGCCTCGTGCACGGTGTCCTCCTGGTGCTCCCTGCGGTTCCTCTGTCGACGGTGCTGCGGACGGAGCGACGCCTCAGGCGCCGCTCCGCTGGTCCGTGCCCGGACCGGGGGTGGCCGGTCGGCGTCGTCACCCCGTGCCCGAGCGAGGCGACGAGTACGGCGGCGATGTCGTCGACCGGGAGCACCCGGGCGGCGCGTGCTCGCGCGCGATCGCCGCAACGGCCTGCCACATCAACGGACCGCCTCCTGTTCCCGGCGCGTCCGCGCGCCTGCGACGATCACTCCGATCCCGACGGCCAGCAGGCCGAGGCCGGTCCACAGGGCCACGGCCGATGTGGCGCCGAGCACGGGCACCTGGGCCCCGACCTGGACGTCCGCGGCCACCGGGGCGGTGCCGTCGGCGTTCATCACCACCGCGGTCCAGCTGCCCGACTCCGGCGTCCACAGCGCGGTCTGCGTGCCCGGGCCCGAGGCCGAGGCCACCCAGAAGGTCTGCGCCGCCGGCGGGGTCGCCGGCGCCCCGCCGCCGAGCTCGTCGACCCGGGTCACGACCCGCGGGGTGCCCGCGACGGCCTCGCCGCGCCACACGCCCTGCGCGACGCCGGCGAGATAGCGGTCGACCGCGGCGCTGGGGCCGATCCCGACGAACACGTCGCCGGTGCGGGAGGTGGCACGCAGGGCGACCTCTCCGGCGACGCGCGCGACCGCGTCCGTGTCCGCCCCGGTGTCGATCAGCACCTGTTCCGTACGCAGTGCGGCCCCGCGGGTCGAGGCCGTCCCGACGCCCGAGTCGATGAACCCCGCGGCGTCCCGACCGACCCGGTCGGTGACCAGTCCGGTGAACCCGGCCAGGGTCAGGCCCAGCGCGATCGCCGTGACGACCGCGCCGAGGACGAGCAGCACGGACCGGCCGGCCGACGGCGGCGGCACGGAGGTCGTCCGCGCCGGCGCGACGGGCGGGGCCGGAGGGGCGCCGGCGCCGACGGGCCGGTCCAGGACCGCGGCACCACCGGAGCGGGGCGCGGCCGGCGGCGCGCCGGGTGTGACGGCGGGTGGTTGCGGGGCGGGCGGGACCGCGGCCTCGCCCGGCCCGCCGGACGGCAGGGGCGGCGGCAGCGGGAGCGGTTCGTCCCCGCCCTGGTCGAGCCGGAACGGCGGGTACGCGTCCGTCATCAGGGCCGCGTACGCGACCACCCGCAGCACCCAGCGGTCGAGTCCGAGCGTGAGGTCGAACAACCCGCGGGGGTAGCGCCCGGTGAACAGCAACGCCACGACGGCGAACAGGACCAGCACGGAGACCAGGCCGCCGTCGAAGCCGGTCGCCCCCGTGGTGCCGACGCGCCACACGACGGTGCCGCCGGCACCGATCAGGAAGACCAGCACGAGGTAGTGCGGGAGCGCCAGCAGCCACCACTTCACCAGCACGAGGCCGCGGGACAACCGCTCCGGGTGGTCGATCTCGAGCCGCGCCGGGTAGTCCGCGCGGTCGGCGAGCGTGAACGGCGGGTAGCGGTCCGTGCCGTTCGCGGCGTAGCCGTAGTAGGCGACCCGCCACCCCCAGCGCAGGACCCCGAGGTTGAACCCGAAGATCGCCCGGGGATAGCGGCCCGAGACGAGGATCGCGACGAACGCGACCACGGTCAGGACCCAGAACGCGAGCCCCAGCACGGCCAGCACGATCAGGTGCGGTACGAGCAGGAGCCACTTCAGCAGCCACAGCCAGCGCGACGGCTCGCCCTCGAGCCGACCGGTGACCCGGACCGGGTACGCGGAGTTCGTCATGGTCGTCAGCCTTCGCCGCGGGGAGCCGGGGCGGCAGGGACACCGGGCCCGGTCCCCGCGGCCGGAGGACCCACCCCGCGCGGGCCCTCGGCCGGGTCGGTCGCTTCCTCGGACGCCGGCTCCGCGTGGACGGCGACGACGCCCTCCAGCCGTCCCACCAGCGCCGCCACCCGGGACGTGTGACCGTGGCGGGGGACGGCGCCGCGCAGGGTGACGACACCGCGCTCGACCTCGACGGTCACCGCGTCCGCGGCGGCGCCGAGCAGCGGGCGGAGCACGCCGTCGACGATCTCGGCGCGCAGCTCCGCGTCGTCGCGCAGGAACATGCCGAGGATGTCGGTCCGGCCGACCACCCCGACGACGTGTTCGGCCGTGCCGTGGAACTCGGTCACGGCCAGCCAGCCCACCCCGCGTTCCCGCATCCGGCGCGCCGCCTCCGCGACGGACGCCTCCGGTCGCACCGTCACCACCGCGGTGCTCATCAGCGTCCGCGCCGACGTCGGTCGCCCCGATTCGCGCCAGCGCAGGCGCTCGGGTACCGCCGGGTCGCCGAACTCGGCGGTCCGCAGCAGGTCGGCCTCGGAGACGACCCCGAGCAGCCGGGTGCCCTCGAGGACCGGGACGGCACGGACGGCGTGCAGGGCCAGCAGACGTGCGACCTCGTCGAACTCGGTGTCGGGCCCGACGGACACCACGCGTGTGGACATCACGTCGCGGACCAGGGTCCGCCGCAAGGGCGGGGCGGTCAACGCGCACCTCCCGATGTCCGGGTCGTCCCGCCGGACACCGGCGCCGTCCGGGGCGGGCGGACCACGGTGACCCGGCAGGGCGCGTGCAGCACGCACTGCAGGCCGACCGAGCCGAGCAGCGTGCTCGCCAGGCCTCCGCGGCCCCGGTGCCCCACGACGAGGTCATCGGCGTCCCGGGCCTGGGCCAGCAGCACCGGGGCCGGGGATCCCGGCAGCGCGAGCACGTCGACCGGGACGTCGGCGACGCGCGCGTCGCCCGGGACGAGATCGGCCCGGGCCTCGGCGACCGCCTCGCGCAGGCCGCTCTCGATCCTGTCGGTGACCTCGGCGGGGGTCGGCGGCGCGGTCACCCGGTCGAACTCCGGCCAGTAGTCGGGTGCCTCGAAGGCCATCACGACCCGCACCCGTGCGCCCCGCCGGGCGGCGTCGCGCAGGGCGTGCTCGAGGGCGGTCCGCGCGCCGGCCGAGCCGTCCACCCCCACGACGATCGTCGGTGCGTCCACGGTTCGTCCCCTTCCCGCGCCGGCCTCGTCCCGGCCTTCGGGAGGGAGCCTTCCGCGCGCGGGGTCGCGGGCGAGACGGGTCGCGGGTCCTCGGCGAGGGGGCCGGTGGACCCGGGCGGTCACCTGCCGGTGGCCCCCTCGACGGGGTGGTGCGGGTGCCGCTCGAGGTGGGCGTCGGGCGGCGGGAAGACCAGGCTCTCGTCGTCGTCGAGCCAGTGCACCCGGTAGGGCGGCGACCCGTCGGGGTGGGCCGGGCCGACGACCTGGCCGCGCCGGCCGTGGGACTCGTGCGGTCCGGGCGGCACCACCAGCCAGTCCCCGACCTGGCCCGCAGGTCGACGGGGGTCACGGTCGTCCCTCCGTCCGCCGGGCCGACTCGAGCAGCACCCGCTGCTCCGCGGCGGCGATCGCGGCCCGCGCGGCCCCGACCGCGTCCGGGTTCACCGAGATCGACGTGATCCCGGCGCGGACCAGGAACTCGGCGAAGCCGGGTTCCCGGCTCGGCGCCTGCCCGTACAACGACGTCGGCACACCCGACATGGTGGCCTGCTCGATGATCGACGAGATCGCGGCGAGCACCGCGGGGTCGGACTCGTCGAAGAGCTCGGCGAGCCGCTCGGAGTCGCGGTCGACGCCCAGCACCAGCTGGGTGAGGTCGTTGCTGCCGATCGACACGCCGTCGATGCCCAGGCCCACGTACTCCGGCAGCCAGTGCACCACCGACGGCACCTCGGCGGTCAACCACCGCTGCAGGCCACGCTGCCGTCCCAGCGGGCTGCCGTCGACGAGGTCGAGCACCGCCGCCAGCTCCCACCGGGTCCGCACGAACGGGATCATCAGGTGCACGTTGGGGTGGCGCTCGCGGACCTCGGCGAGCATCCGCAGCTCGAGCGCGAACAGATTCGGCTCCCGCAGGTACCGGTACGCGCCCCGTAGCCGATCACCGGGTTGCGCTCGACCGGCTCGTACGCCTCCCCGCCCTGCAGCCCGCGGAACTCGCTGCTGCGCAGGTCGGTCGTGCGGTAGAGCACCGGGCGCGGGGCGAAGGCCGCCCCGATCCGGCCGACCGCGCCGGCCATCGCCTCGACGAAGCCCGCCTCGTCGCCGGCGGCGAGCACCGCCCGCGGGTGCCGGCCGTCCAGCGCCGAGGTGAGGGCCAGCTCCGCGCGCAGCAGCCCGACCCCGTCGACGTCCAGCGCGGCGACGCGTTCGGCGGCCTCCGGCATCGCCAGGTTGACGTGCAGCTCGGTGCCGGTCGGGATCCGCGCGGGAGCCGGAGCGGGCTCGCCCGCCCGGACCTCGGTGGTGGCGGCCGGCACCACCCGTGCCTCGCCCTCGCGCGTCACCTCGCCGGTGTCGCCGTCGACGGTGACCGGCTCGCCCTCCGGCAGGTCCGCCGTGGCGGTGCGCGCCCCGACGACGCAGGGGATGCCGAGCTCGCGGGCCACGATGGACGCGTGGCAGGTCACCCCGCCCTGGTCCGTGACGACGGCGGCGGCGCGGCGCAGCGTCGGCAACCAGTCCGGGTCGGTCCGGGGCGCGACCAGCACGTCCCCCGTGCGCAACCGATCCCCGTCGCGCGGCTCGTGCAGTACGCGGACGGGCCCGGACGCCCGGCCCGGTGCGGCGCCGAGACCCGCCGCGAGCACGGTGCCGCGAGGCGGGCCCGCCGTCACCGGTTCCTCGGTCGGCTCCTCGGGTCCCAGCTTCGTGGTGACCGGTCGGGTCTGCAGCAGCCAGAGCTGCTGCCCCGCCATCGCCCACTCCACGTCCTGGGGACGGCCGAAATGCTCCTGGACCCGCACGGCGAGCCGCGCGACGGCCTGCGCCTGCGCGTCGCCGAGCACCCGGGCCCCGGCCCGCTCGTCGGTGAGCCGCACGCTCACGCCGCGGCTGTCCGCCCCGGGCACGATCTCGTGGGTCTGGTGCCCGATCCGCACCGACTGCACACTCAGGTCCGGGACGGCCATGACGTAGGTGTCGGGCTCGACGGCCCCGCTCACCACGACCTCGCCCAGCCCGAGCGCGGCCTCGACCACCACCCGGTCGCGCCGTCCGGTCGTCGGGTCGGCGGTGAAGGCGACGCCGGAGCGCTGGGCGTTCACCATCAGCTGCACGACGACGGCCACTGCAGGTTGCGTGTTGTCGCCGAACTCCGCGCGGTAGACGAGCGCCCGCGGTGACAGCGCCGACGCCCAGCAGTCGGCGATGTGCTCGACGAGCTCGCCCGCGCCTCGGACGTCCGTGAACGTGGAGTGCACGCCGGCGAACGACGTCGCGGAGCTGTCCTCGCCGAGGGCGGAGGAGCGGACGGCGACGCTCACCGGGCCGAGGTCCTCGATCCCCAGGCCCGCGTACGCCGTGTGCACCTGCTGGACCAGCTCGGGCCGCAGGCCCACCTTGCGCACCAGGTCCTGCATCCGCTCGCAGAGACCGGCGAGCGTCGTCTGGCGCTGGCGCTCGAACGCGGCCCGGATCGCCTCGCCGTACAGCGTCCCGAGCTCCTCCTGGACGCCCGCGGCCGCCGTCGAGTCCCGGTAGGCGTCGGCGGTGAGGACGAACCCCTTCGGAACGGGGAAGCCGGCCGCGACCAGCTCGCCCAGGTTCGCGGCCTTGGCGCCGACCACCGGGGCGTCGGCCGCGGTGACCTCGGACAGGAGCCGGATCCAACGCGGGTCCAGCGGCTTCATCGCACGACCTCCTGTGTGGCATCGGTGGCGGTCGACTCCGTGGCGGTCGACTCGTTCGCGGTCGGGCCCTCGGCGGCGACCGGTGCATGGACCACCGCGACCGGACACGGCGCGTGGTGCAGCAGGGCCTGCCCGACCGACCCGAGCACCAGGCCGCGGACGGCGCCCCGCCCGCGCGACCCGACCACCACGAGGGCGGCGGTCCCCGCCTGCTCCATCAGCGCCTTCGCGGCGTTCTCCCGCACCAGCACGCGGCGCACGCCGACCCCGGGGAACTTCTCCTCCCAGGGCGCCAGCGCCCGGTCGAGCACCTCGCGCTCGTCCGCGGCGATCGCGTCCCAGTCGAGCAGCGGCTCCAGGAACGGGTCGAGCGCCGCCTCCGCCCAGGCCCGGACGGCGACGAGCAGGCCGCCGCGCTCCGCGACCTCGGCGAAGGCGAAGCCCAGCGCGGCGTCGCCGAGGGGCGTGCCGTCCACTCCGACCACGACGCCCCGTCCCCGGTCCGTGCGGCCGCGCACCACGACCACCGGGCACGTGGCCTCCGCGGCCAGCGTGAGCCCGACGGAGCCGAGCAGCAGGCCCGTGAACCCGCCGCGGCCCCGGTTGCCCACGACCACCAGTGCCGCGGTCCGCGACTCCTCGGCCAGGACGGCGGCCGGCATCCCGCCGACCACCTCGCCGTCGATCTCCAGACCGGGCGCGGCCGTGGCGGCCGCGGCGGCCGCCGTCTCGACCGACTTCCGGGCCGCCTGCATCCTGGCCAGGTGCTGCGTGTCCGCCTCCCGCGGCGGGAGCACCAGATCGGCCCGGGGTGGGCGGACGGCGGCGACCAGGCGCAGCCGCACGCCCCGCCCGCGCGCCTCCGGCGCCGCCCAGCGCACCGCCTCCAGGGCGTGATCCGAGCCGTCGATCCCCACGACGACCGCGCCGCCGACCATGCCCGCCATGCTTCCTCCCGGTGTCCGGACGATCGCCCCACGGTCGGTCGGCCGGGGCCCGGAGCACAGCGGCGCTCCGGCCCGTTCCCCGAGGCCGAAGGACCCCGGGCCTCTGTCAGGGGCCGGCGGCCCAGACCTGCGCCGCCCGGAGGTCCTCGTAGCCGAACGCGCGGATCTGCGGGTGCATGACCTGGCCGGCGACGGAGGCCACGACCTCGGCGGCCGGGACGTCCGTGGCGAGCGCGAGGCGCCCGACCTTGCCCTGGTGTCCCACCACGAACCGGACGTGCCGCAGCAGACTGCCCAGGCTCGTCCACCCGGGGACCCGGCGGACGTGGAGCACGACGCCGGGCAGCTCGCCGTGCGCGTGCATCCACGGGTCGACGGTCGCCGCGAGGCGCTCGAAGTCCTCGATCCGCAGGGCCTCGCTCACCTCAGCGGTGACGACGCCGGTGGTCTCGTCGAGAGTGACCTCGATCCTGGCCCCGGCCGGCAGCGCGGCGAGCCACTCGGCCGCCGGGCCCCGATCCGTCCTCGGGAACACGCGCATCGGGAACGGGACCACGAACGCCGCCCACTGCGTCGGCGTCCGGATCCAGGCGAGGTCGGTGACGACCGCGACCCCGTCGAAGGCCCCGACGGTGCGCAGGCCGAGGGTCATGTCGTCGACGACCGCGGGCGGTGTCAGGCCGCCGAAGTCGTCGTCGATCTCGATCAGGCAACGCAGCCGGCGGCCCTCCCGCACGGCCTCCTCGACCAGGGGCCTGATAACGTCCTCGTAGTCCTGCTGGGTGAGCCGGCCCCCGGCCCGCAGGCCGAGGACGCCGTCCGGCAGTCCGGTCAACTTCTCGATCACGTGGTCCTCCGGTCACGGCGGCCGTCGCCGCCGCGTTCCGTCCCGGTCTGCCCGCACGACAGTCGTGGGTCGGCGACGAGACGCAGGACGTCCTGTTTCGTCACGATCCCCACCACGTCGTGCCCGTCCACCACCGGCACCGCACGCACCCCCTTCTCCAGCATCTCGTTCACGACGTCGGCCAGGTCGTCGTCCGGACCGGCGGACGGGGGCCGGTGCGTCATGACCGCGGCGACCACGCACTCCGGGTCGATCTCGACCGCCCAGCCGTTCGGGAGGTGCCCGCACGTCAGGTCGGCCTCGCCCACGACGCCGACGAGGTGCCCCTCGTCGTCGACCACCGGCGCCGCGCGATGACCGTGGGCCGCGAGGATGGACGCCGCCGCCTGCAGCGGCGTGTCGGGCCGCAACGTCGTGACCGACGCAGCCATGGCGTCGCGAACCTTCATCACGTCCTCCCGGTCCCGACGCGTCCACCGCGGAGCGTCGTCCCCGTCCACGGTCGACCGCCGACGGGATGCGCGGCAGGTGTCGAAGGACCCGGGCCTCCGGACCACCGGCCCGACAGCCCGGACCGTCGGACCGGAGCACCGGGGACCTGCGGTACGCGGGGTGGCACGGCGCCACCGACGCCGCGGTGCCGCCCGCCCCGGGACCTCCGGGGCAGCTGGTCGGGACCAGCGGCCCTCGCGTCACGACGAGACGCTCGCGATCCTCTGATCACGTGACCGAGCCGGCCGAACCGCCGGCCGAGCGAGGAGGTGGCGCATGGGCGCGCCCGTCGTGCACTTCGAGATCGGCGCCGCCAACGGCGACCGGTCCCGCCGCTTCTACGCCGACCTGTTCGGGTGGACCGTGACCCCCTTCCCGGGCGGCGAGGACTACGGCGTGGTGGACACCGGTTCCGGCACCGGGATCGGCGGCGGGATCATGCAGGCCCCCGAGGGCATGCAGCCCTGGGTGACCGTCTACGTGGGGGTGGACGACCTCGAGAAGTCCCTGAGCAGGGCCGAGGAGCTCGGGGCGCGTCGGGTGATGGGCCCGGCCCCCGTCGGCGACATGGGCGAGATCGCGATGTTCGCCGATCCGGACGGCAACATCCTGGGCCTCTTCGCCGCGACCCGCGAGGCCACGCCCGCCGAGCAGTAACGGGGCGCCCACGAGGGCAGCGCCGCCACACCCCGGTCGACCGGCACTCCCTGAGCCGGCCCTCCCGGCGCGAGCGGTGCGACGGCGGCAGGCGGGGCCGGGCTAGAGTCGTAGGGTTGTCGGGACCGCAGCAGCCGGTCCCGGCACGGGAGGCAACCGCCTCGAGCCCGGCGCGGGTCGACCGAGGGTCACCCTGCGGCCGGTGCTGATCGTCGGTCGAGGAGCACTGAGCGCACCACCATGTCGTCCACCGTGCGTGAGCCCGCCGGCGGTCAGCACCCCGGCTACCGGCACGACGTCGTGCTGTTCGGCTCGGACGCCGACCTGGCGGCGGCGAGCCGGGAGTTCATCGTCGACGGGATCGCCGCCGGCGACCTGGTGCTGGTGCACGGACCCGAGCACGAGGTCGAGGTGCTGCGCGCGAGCGTCGGCGACGACCCGCGCGTCGTCTTCACCCCGAACACCGGCCGCTACCAGCACATGATGGCCACGGTCGGGCAGTACCAGCGGCTGTGCGCGCAGGAGAACGCCGCCGGCCGGCGGGTGCGCTCCAGCGGCGTCGTCCCCCTCGGCCCGGACCCGGCGTCGCAGGCCGAGTGGATGCGCTACGAGGCGCTCGTCGGCCGGGTCCTCGGACCGTTCGGTTTCTACGGCCAGTGCCGGTACGACACCCGCACCACCCCGCCCGCCCTGCTCGACCTCGCCCTGGCGACCCACGAGCACGTGGTCACGGCGGAGGGCACCCGACCCGGCCCCCGGGCCCGCACCGCCGCCGACGTCCTCGACCAGCTCGCCCGGCCGGACCGCCACCCCCTCGAGAGCGGCCCCGCCCTGGTCGGCCTGCTCGACTGCCGCTCCCCCGCCGCGGCCCGACGGGCCGTGCAGCACGCCCTGCGGGAGGCCGGCGTCGAGCGGGAGCGCGCGCAGGACTTCGTCGCCGCCGTGAACGAGGTCGTCAGCAACGCCCTGCAGCACGGGAGGCCGCCGGTCGGGGTCAACCTCCACCGTGGGGACGGGCAGTGGCTCTGTGTCGTCACCGATCGCGGGCCCGGCGTCCCGGATCCCTGGACCGGCGTCGACGCGCCCCTCGCCGCGGACCGGACCGGGGTCGTCGGCTCCGGGCTCTGGCTCGCCCGCCAGCTCTGTCACGACCTGGTCATCGGTGCCCGGCCGGGCGGAGGCGCGCGGGTCGCCTTGTTCCTCGACTGCTCGCTCTGACCCCGGAGGAGACGTTCCGCGGCGTCGACTTCCGGGTAGCCCACGTGCTGTCAGGCAGCATCAGCTCGGGCGAACCGACCGGAGGAGTGGACCATGGCCACGGACGACAAGATCGACAACAAGGCCGAGGAGCTGAAGGGCAAGGCCAAGGAGGGCGTCGGTCGCGCCACGGACGACGAGGGTCTCGAGGCCGAGGGCCGCGGGGACCAGGCGTCGGGGCACGTCAAGCAGGCGGGCGAGAAGGTGAAGGACGCCGCCAAGGACGTGTTCAAGAAGTAGCTCGGGATCGCCGGCCCTGACGGGGCACGGCGAGCAGTAGCGCGACGCCATCCGGCAGCCGGTGCGGCTGCCGGATGTCGGGCTGTGGGCGCATCGTCATTCCCCCACGCCCCGTCCCGGTCGCGGGGAATGCTCGCTCCTGGCCTGGCGCCTCCGGTCGAGCCGGGTCATGACCGGGGTCGCCGCGATGCCGTGGAGGACGACGGAGAGGACGACGACGAGCCCGGCCGTCGCCCAGATCTGCTCGACACCGCCGAAGCCGGCCTCGGACGTGGCGTAGGCGATGTAGTAGAAGGTGCCGATCCCGCGGATGCCGAACACGGCGATCGCCGTCCGCTCGCCCAGGTCCCCGTGTCCCCGCCACAGTGCGAGCGTCGCCGTCAGCGGCCGGACGACGAGGACGACGACCAGAGCGACCGCGGCGATCCGCCAGTCGAGTCCCTCGAACAACCCCCGCACGATCGCCCCGCCGAGCAGCACCAGCAACAGGACCGTCAGCAGCCGCTCGATCTGCTCGACGAAGTCGTGCAGCACCTGGTGGTAGTCGTGGCGGCGTTCGGCGGCCCGGATCGACCGGGCGCAGAGGAACACCGCGAGGAACCCGTAGCCGCCGGCCACCTCGGTCAGCCCGTAGGACAGGAAGGTGGCGGCGAGGGCGGTGAACCCCTCGGCGTGCGAGGCCATGTGCAGGACCGTCGACCGCGGGCGGAAGAACAGCAGGCCGAGCAGCCGCCCGGTGACGACGCCGCCCACCACGCCGATCAGGACCTTGAGAATCACGTCCTCGGCGAACCAGGTGCCGAACCCGCCGGCGGTGGCGCCGACCGTCGCGAGCGTGACCGCCAGGTAGACGAAGGGGAAGGCCAGCGCGTCGTTGAGCCCCGCCTCCGAGGTCAGGGCGAAGCGCACCTCGTCCTCGCCGTCCTCGTCCTCGCTGGGCTCACCGACCTGCACGTCGGAGGCCAGCACCGGATCGGTGGGAGCGAGCGCGGACCCGAGCAGGATCGCCGCGGCGGGGGCGAGCCCGATCCACCACCAACCCAGCAGTGCCGCGGCCGCGATGCTCAGCGGCATCGCGACGGCCAGGAGCCGCCACGTCGACGACCAGCGCCGCCAGGACAACGGCCGGTCGAGCTTCAGCCCGGCACCCATCAGCGCGACGATCACGGTCAGCTCCGTGAGGCGCTCCGCGATCCCGGGATGGGCGAGCGGGTCCGGGTCGGGCAGGCCCAACGGGAGCGCGAAGAGCACCACGCCCAGACCGAGGAACACGATCGGCATCGACAGGGGACGACGAGCGAGCAGGCGTGGCAGCAGGCCCGCCAGCAGGGCACCCACACCGACCAGGGCGTAGGTCAGGTCGAGCAGGTCCACGCGGCTACGCGCCCACGGTCCACCGGTCGATGCAGGGCAGGAGGTGGTTCGCGATCGGCATGACCGCGTGATAGCCCGGCACCGACCGATCAAACAGACATCCCGCCCGAACCGTCAGGCGGGCCGGAGGTCACGGCGGCGGTAGCCGACGACCCCGAGCCCGGCCAGGCACGCCGCGACCAGCAGCATCACCGTGGTCGCCGTGACCGCCGCCGGCGCGGCCGGTACGGCGGCCAGGTGGGCGAAGGGCGAGACGGTCGTCACCCAGCGCGGCGCGTCGATGCTCTGGGAGATCACCAGCCACAGGAAGCCGCCGACGCCGGGAATGCTCCCGGCCGCCACCACCAGCCGCGGGCTCCAGCCCAGTGCCAGAACCGCCGCGCCGAGCCCGAGCAGCGAGACCGGCACCGTGTTGAGGGCCCCTGCCACCGCCTCACCGGGTCCGAGTGGCGCGTCGACCAGTGCGGCGCCCGCCCAGAACGCGAGCCCGGCCGCGCCGCTGAGCAGCACCGCGGCCACCGCGGTGACGGCGCCGTGCCCGAGGAGCAGCCGGGTGCGGGTGAGCGGTCCGGCCAGCAGCAGCGGCAGACGCCGGGCGGCCTCGTCGGCGGCGAGCGCCCCGATCCGGACCGCGGCGAACCCGCCGACGGGCATGGCCAGCAGCGCGAACAACGTCGCCGCGTACCCGCGCGCGGTGTCGAGCCCCGCGAATCCCGCGCCGGCCGCGAGGTCGGCGAAGGCGGCGTTCGCGGTGAGGAATCCGGTCAGCGACACGGTGAGCAGCCCGACGAGCAGGTAGTAGGCCCCGACACCGGTGCACCAGCCCGCCCACGGAGCGAGCACGGTGCGCATCGCGAACGCCTCCGGGGAGCCGAGCAGCCCACGCCGAGGCCGCCGGGCGCCGGCCGGACGCACGAGCCCCTCGCCGACGTCACGCCGTCCGGCCAGTGCCGGCGTGACAGCCAGGACGAGCAGGGCCGCGACCGCGAGCACGACCATCGGGCCGACCCGGTCGGCGTGGAACGGCGCGACCTGCGCGGTCAGCCCGAACGGGGACAGCCAGCGCAGCCAGCCCAGGGCGGGTACGCCGTCGCCGATCATCCGCGCGAGCAGCCCGGCGGCCAGGACCGCCGTCGCCGCGCCCGTGGCCGCCGCCCGGCGGCCGGCCACCTGCGCGGCGATCGCGCCGAGGCCGCCGAAGAAGATCCCGGTGAGAGCGAGGCCCGCCCCGTGCAGGACCGCCCCGCGGACCGGCGTCCCGGCCGTGACCAGCGCGAGCGCCACTCCCGCACCCGCGAGCACGGGCACGGCGGTGACGACGGCGAGGACACGTGCGGTCGCCCGCTCGGCCGGCAGGGTGCCGGCGACCAGCAGGGCCCACCGGCCGGAGTCCTCCTCGCCGCGCAACAGCCGGGTGGCCGCGAGCAGCGCCCACATCCCGGTCAGCACCCCGAGCGCGGCGCCGGTCCGCCAGACGGTGAACCCGCCGGCGGTGTCCAGGGCGACCGGCTCGCCGAAGAGCGTGCGGATGGCGGGATTCTGCGCCAGAACCGCCAGGGATGCCGCGCCACCGGGGGCGCCGCCGACCACGCTCTCGTAGGTGAACGCCACGACCGCACTCATCGCGGCCGCCGCGACGACGAGGACCGTGGCGCCACGCCGGACGCTCCGTGCGGCGAGACCCGCCACCGCCCGGCCGGGCCGCGCGTCGAGCCGGCGCGCGGCCGGCCCCCGGGTCGCGCGGGGCGCGAGCGTGCTCATCGCATGCCGCCGTTCGTGCTCCCGTAGTAGCCGAGGAAGATCTCCTCGAGACCGGGCTCGCGCACCCGCAGGTAGTCGGGACCGGCCGACGCCAGCACCTGTAACGCCGGGCCCGGCGGCCCGGTCAGGGTGAACCGCACCCGCCCGGGCGCCGGCACCTCGACGTCGGCCACCCCGGGCAGGTCGTCCAGGACCGGCACCGCCCCGCCGAACCCGGCCTCGACCTCGGTGCGGTGCAACGCCCGTAACGCCGTCACCTCGGCGACGTCGACCAACCGTCCACTGCGCAGGATCGCGACCCGGTCGCAGATCGCCTCGACCTCGGCGAGCTGGTGCGAGCTGAGGAACACGGTCTGACCGCGTTCCCGGGCCTCCCGCACCGCCGCCCGGAACTGCTGCTCCATCAGCGGGTCCAGCCCGCTCGTGGGCTCGTCGAGGACCAGCAGCGGCGCCCGCGTGGCGAACGCCGCGACCAGCGCGACCTTCTGCCGGTTCCCCGACGAGTACGCCCGCGCCGGCGTCGAGAGGTCGAGCGCGAACCGCTCCACCAGCTCGTCCCGGTACGCCGGGTCGACCCCCGGCCCCAGGCGCCCCAGCAGCTCGAGGGTCTCCGCGCCGGTCAGCTGCGGCCACAGGGCCACGTCGGCGGGTACGTACGCGAGGAAGCGGTGCGCGCGGGCGACCTCCGCGGCCGGGACCCCGCACACCCAGGCCCGGCCTGCGCTCGGGCGGGCCAGCCCCAGCAGCAGGCGGATGGTCGTGGACTTCCCCGCTCCGTTCGGGCCGAGGAACCCGAAGACCTGCCCCGCCGGGACCGACAGATCCAGCCCGTCCAGCGCGCGCGTCCGTCCGTAGCGTTTGCACAAACCCTCGGTCCGGACCACAGGGGCGTCCACGGACCAGGCACGGGACAACGACGACACGGGCCACCTCCGGCAACAGAGCACCAACCGTCCACTGCTGCCGACCAGGCTTCCCGGCTCACCTGGGGCGGAGTGTAGCGCCGGTGCCGGACGCCCAGAAGGGTCCGATCAGTGGCAGGACACGTCTTCCCCGGGCCGACCTTGCCGACCATGGCACTGCACCGTCGACCCCTGGCCGCAACCGGACGTTCCGGTAAAGTGGGCAGGGGCGTGCCGGGAAGTCTGGTCGGCGACCGAGTCGCCGACGTGCCCGGAGCCCACGATGCCTACGGCGCCGCCACCACCACCCTCCTCCCCGTCGTCCGAGCCCGACCCGGCCCGGCCGTTGACCGAGCGGGAGAAGAAGGTCCTCGCCGAGCTCGGCGCCGAACTGCAGGCCGACGACCCGAGCCTCGGTGCCGAACTCTCCAGGCCGCCGGCGACCCGCTCGCCGACGCGGATGAAGGTGGACCGGGTCGTGCAGGCCCTGGCGGTCCTCGCCATGGTCCTGGTCCTGGTGCCCGCCGACTGGTTCGGACTGGTCCTCGCCCTGGTCCTCATGGTCGGCTTACCGCTGCTCGTCCTGCTCTGGGTCGACCCCACGCTCCGTCCCCGGGCAGCCCGATCCCGCCGGAACGACGACTCACACCCGCAGGAAGGACAGGGCTGAGGTCACGAACCCGTCCGGTCGCGGGCTCCGGAGCCTTGATCTGCGACGGGAGTTCGCCGTGGGGCAGGTCGGGCTCGAACCGACCGGACGCCGACCAGCGCAACCTAGGCCGGCAGTCGACCCCGGGCCAGGTACCCGCCACCCATGGCCACCTCCTGCACCGCGAGATCCGGCACACGCTCGGCGAGCAGGGCCCACGGTCGGCCGAAGCCCTGCAGGCTCGTGACGTAGGGAGCGTGCAGGGCGAACACGGCGGCATTGACGGCCAGCGCCCACCCGGGGGCCCACTTGCCACCTCCGGCGGCCACCGTGCCGCCCGGGCGCACCGCGGCGAGCACGTTGTCCAGCGCGGCCGGCGACTGGAGTACGTCGTGGACCGCACAGAACAGCACGTGGTCGACGGTCGGCAGCTCGGCCTCGGCCGCAGGGGCCTCGATCCCCAGCACGTTGTGCCAGCCGTGTGCGGCGGCCCGCTTCGCGGCGAGGTCCAGCATCCGCGGCGCGGAATCAACCCCGACGATCCGACCGCCAGGTCCGATGCGTTCCTCGATGCGCGCGAAGCACAGGCCGGTCCCGCACCCGACGTCGAGGACGACGTCGCCGGCGCGTAACGGGAGCAGGTCGACCAGGCGCCGGCGATAGGACGCGAACAGACCCGTGCGCGAGTCGTAGCTTGTGGCGCCGCGGTCGTAGGCGGGCAGGACGGGTGACAGGACGCGTGAAGGGTCGGTCCGCACGGTCGTCGGCATACTGTCCTCTCTTGGCCCCGACCGACGGGCCGGGGCAGGCGGTGAGCGTCCGGCGCGAGGTGCCCCACGTAACCCCGTGGGCACGCGGTGCCGTGGCTGCCGTGTCCCCACGGTCACCGGCGCGATCCCCACGGTCACCGGTGCGGCACAGCGGGACAACACGACGAAGGGCCCTGGGTCCCCCGGCCGAACGACCCTGATGGCCGTTGCGCCGGAACGACGGCCGGCGGTCCCGCGCCTGCTCGCTCGAGCACGCTCCCTTCGCGCACACTCCTGCTCGGAGCGTGGACCACCGAGTGTCGGCGTACTCCGGGAAGGAGTCGACGATGCAGGCGAGCACCATCGGGCATCCGTCGCACCTGCGGGTGCTCGAGCTTCCCGGACGCGGACCTACGACGGTCCGGGAGGTGCCCGGCGCCGCGAGTGGGACCACCCTGGTCCTGCTGCACGGCGTCACCCTCACCGCCGATCTCAACTGCTGTGGCGGCGTCACCCAGGGCTGACCGCGGGGCTCGTCCTGTGCGCGACGGCGCGAACTGGCCGGATCACCCTGGGAGCGCTCGGCCGCACTCCGGCTCCCGGGCTGGTCGCGACGGCGGCCCTGCTGCCGGGCGCGGCCATGCTCAGGGCCGAGGTGGTGGGCACCCACCTACTCGACCACGACGTCGACCCGGCCGACCGCCGGGTCGCCCTCGCCGAGATGCGCCGGACCAGCCTGCTCGACGCGCTCTCCGCCGTGCAGGCGGTGTCCTCGTTCAACGCTGCCGCGGCGCGTACCCGGACCGGGGAGGGTACCGCTCCGGACGGAGCCCGGCCGTGTCCACGTCCGGAGTCTGAACTGCCCTGTCCGGGTCTGGCCTGCCCTGTCCGGCTGGTCAGCGACGCAGCTGTGCGAGCAGCCGTCGGGTGCTGTCGCGGCGGCCCCAGGCGACCACCGCGGCCAGGACACCGACGGTCGCGGGGATCACGACGAGCGCACCGCCCACCGCGATCCAGGTGATCGTCACTGCCCCGATCATCAGGGCGACGAAGCACAGCGCGGCCAGCCCGGTCAGGCGCGGGACGAACATGGCGATCGCGCCGGCCAGTTCCAAGGCGCCGATGAGGTACATGCCGGTGGTGCCCAGGCCCATGGCCTCGAAGCCGGCGACGTTCTGCGCGTCGGCAGTGAGTTTCCCGAACGCGGAGAAGGCGTAGACGGCGGCGAGGAGCACCTGCAGCGTCCAGAGGCCGACGTTCGCGGCGCGCGACTTGGTGGCGGTGGTGGTGGCGGTGATCTCGGTCATCGGAGGCTCCAGCCGTCGTGGGGTGTGCTCGGGGTGTAGACGCCCTGAGTGGGCAGAACTCATCGGCACCCGCGTCCGCGCCATCCCGCTCCTGAGCGCGGCCCTCCGGCACCGCGCCGAACCGGGTGCCGGCGCGCTGCGGTCAACCAGCACGGTGCGCCAGCTCGATTGCGACGGCCCGTAGGGCCGGGCGAGAAGATCTCGCCTGGCCCCCGCGGTCCCAGAGGATCCGGATCGTCGAGCACACCCACCGTCCAGCCCGGCCAGCGTGAACGACGCGGCCAGCGCGCCCGGCGCCGTCCCCGGCCTCGGACCGACCCGGCCACCTCCACCGCACCCTCGTGCGGCTGAGGTTCCCCCGCCAGCTCGGAGTGCTGATTAGCTGACTAGGGCCGGATCGGCCACGTCGGCGGCTGTTGCGGGTGATCGTGCCGCGCTCATCGAGGATCGCGCCGTGGATCACGGCGGGCCGGTGCATGTGGCGTCCGGGACGGGCGTTGTAGCACGTAGCCCGCGCCGCCGGCGACCAGGAACCCGACTCGGAGTGAGTGGTGGAAAGCGCACGTCTGGTCCACCCCGACGGCCGCGAGGACCTCGCGGAACATCGCCGCGCTGGGGGCCTGGTGAGCCTGACCATGGCTCGTCCGTCAGCTCGCGCAGCAACCTCGACCCAGGCACCGCGACGGGGTGTCCGGCGGGGAGAAGGACGGAGAGCCGGACGCGTTCAAGGGTCGTGATCTCAGGGCGAATGCCCACGTCGTACCTCAGCGCCAGCGCGCCGGTTCCGTCGAGCATCCGGGCCAGCAACGCCGCGACGCACCCCTCGACCGGACCCATCGCGACCCCGAGGTGCCCGACCACCGCCCACCGCCCACAGGCGATGCGCGACTTGCACCCGGCCGCACAGTCCGCTGCCATCAAACACGCCGTGCCGCTGCTGCGCCGCGATCGAGGAACAGGGGGACGACATGTTGCTCGACGGAATCAACCACATCGCATGGATCTCCAACGACGTCGCACGCCTGGGACGCTTCTACTCCGAGATCTTCGACGCCGAGGTCGGCCCGACCCGCCCACACGGCGAGGACGGCCGCGAGACCATGACGGTCATCCGCATCGGCCCCCACACCGAGCTGAACATCTTCGTCATCCCCGGCAACACCGAGGCCCAGCGCCAGACACCGATGTGGGGCCGCGGCCGGATCGACCACGTCGGTCTCCAGGCGGCCTCACCCGAGG
Source organism: Pseudonocardia yuanmonensis (assembly GCF_039542425.1). Lineage (NCBI taxonomy): Bacteria > Bacillati > Actinomycetota > Actinomycetes > Pseudonocardiales > Pseudonocardiaceae > Pseudonocardia > Pseudonocardia yuanmonensis. The sequence goes on along the minus strand of NZ_BAABIC010000002.1, from coordinate 315,221 downwards.
CCTTCGCGACGATCCGCCGCCGACTCATCGACGCCGGAGCAAGCGATGGCACCGTCAACGACTTCGGCCGCGTCCACAGCCTCTTCTTCCGCGACCGGACGGGCTCGAGGGCGAGGTGCTGGTCGCGAAGGACTCACCCTGAAGCCCTTCGAACAGGCGAAGGCGCGGCGCAACAGCCAGAACCAGGCGCGTCTGTCATATCCGCAGTTCTCGGCGTGGTGGTCGTGCTGGTTCAGACGCTACTCGGCAAGCGGTTGACGGCTCAGCGGTACCGCTGCTCCAGCTCCTGCACCTCGGGCAGCCCGACCAGCGAGGTGAACTCGTCGAAGGCGGGCAGCCCGGGCAGCGCGGCCTGCGGCGTGCCGTCCTTGCGCAGCGTCTCCAGCAGCGACCGGATCCCGGCGGTGGCCGCGAGCAGCGTGCCGATCGGGTAGAGCACCAGCGCGAACCCCAGCTCGGCGATGCGCTCCAGGGTCAGCGGCGGGGTCTTCCCGCCCTCGGCCCAGTTGAAGACGAGCGGGGCGACGCCGGCGAGCTCGCCCGCGACCCGCTCGATGTCCGCCTCCGAGGTGGGCGCCTCGACGAACAGCAGATCCGCGCCCGCGTCCCGGAACGCCCGGGCCCGCTCGATCGCCGCGTCGACACCCTCGACGGCCACCGCATCCGTGCGCGCGATGATCAGGAACTCCGGGTCGCGGCGGGCCTCGGTGGCGGCCCGGATCTTCCCGAGCATCTCCGGCAGCGGCACGATCTCCTTGCCGCTCATGTGACCGCACTTCTTCGGCGTGACCTGGTCCTCGAGCTGGATCGCGGCGACCCCGGCCTGCTCGTAGGTCTGCACGGTGCGCAGCACGTTGATCGCGTTGCCGTAGCCCGTGTCACCATCGGCGATCACCGGCACGTCGACGGCCGCGACGAGCCGCCGGGCGTTGTCGGCCATCTCGGTCCCGGTGAGCAGGCCGACGTCCGGGCGCCCCAGCAGGCCCGCCGTCGTCCCGAACCCGGTCATGTAGACCGCGTCGAATCCCGCCTGCTCCACGAGCCGGGCGGACAGGGCGTCGTAGGCGCCGGGCGCGAGGAGCGGGCCGGGCCCGCAGAGCAGGTCGCGCAGCCGGGCGCGGGGAGTGCGCGAGCTCAAGAGTCCGGACACGAGGGATCCTCCGAAACAGGAATTTTGCATGCAACCAGCGCGCGTAGTCTAGCGATCAGGGCCTCTGATGCCTACATTGCACACAATGAAGTCGACCCAGTCCGATCGCACGGTCGAGACCCTCCGAGAGCTGATCCTGCGGGGCGAGCTCGTCGCGGGCTCGCGCCTGGGTGAGTCGGAGCTCGCCGCGCGGCTGGACGTGAGCCGGACGCCCGTGCGGGAGGCCTTGGGCAGGCTCGCCGCGGAGGGGCTGGTCGAGCTGGTCCCGCACCGGGGTGCGCGGGTCCGCACCTGGAGTGCCGCGGAGCTCGCCGGGCTGTTCGACGTCCGCCAGGCCACCGAGCCCCGGCTGGCGGCGCTGGCCGCCGACCGGATCACCCCGGCGGCGACCGATGAGCTCGCCCGGCTCAGCAGCCGGATGCTCCGGTGCGGTCCGACGGGTCCGGGACAGGACCTGGAGGAGCTGGCCGCGCTGAACCGCCGCTTCCACGGCCTGATCGTCACCGCCGGTGACTCCCCGGCGCTGGCCACGGCCCTCGCGGGCGCGGTCCGCCCGCCCGTGGTGCTGCGCAACTTCCATCGTTACGACGACGACTCGCTGCGCCGCAGCCTCGCCCATCACGAGGAGCTCGTCGCGGCACTGCGCGCCCGGGATTCCGACTGGGCGGCGGCGATCATGGTCGCCCACCTGCGCAACGCCCGCGCCGTCATGCTCCGGAGTGCCTCGTGAACGGTCCGCACGGTGCCGCCTTCTCGGGCAGGCTGGGCTGGGGCGAGCGCCCCGTGGTCCTGGTCGTCGACCTGGTACGGGCCTACACCGAGCCGGACGGACCGTTCGCGCTACCCGACCCGCCGGTGACCGCCACCCAGACCCTGGTGGAGGCCGCCCGCGCCACGGGCGTGCCCGTGCTGTGGACGGTGGTCCGGTACGCCGCCGACCTCGCCGACGCCGGCCTCTTCGTGCGGAAGGTCCCCGCGCTGGCCGCGTTCGCCGAGGGCGCCTCGGGCGACTGGGGCGCGCTGTCCCTCGCTCCGGCGCCCGGCGAGACCGTCGTGGTCAAGCAGTACGCCTCCGCATTCGCCGGTACCTCGCTCGCCGCCACCTTGACCGCTCTCGGGGCGGACAGCGTCCTGGTCGCCGGCGTGTCCACCTCGGGCTGCGTGCGGGCGACCGCCACCGACTGCCTGCAGCACGGGCTGCGCGCGCTCGTGGTCCGGCAGGCCTGCGCCGATCGCGACCCGGCCCTGCACGAGCGCAACCTCACCGATCTCGACGCCAAGTACGCCGACGTCGTCGACCTCGACGACGTCCTGACCCACCTCGGCTGACCAGGAGGCTCCCATGCAGTACGGCGTGTTCATTCCCAACGCCACCAACGGCTACATCATCTCCACCGGTAGCCCGCAGTACCGCCCGAGCTTCGCGCACAACCTGGCGATCACCCAGGAGGCCGAGAAGCAGGGTCTCGACTTCGTCCTGTCGATGATGAAGCACCACGGCATCCCCGGAAGCAGCGACTTCTGGGGTGCCTGCCTGGAGTCGTTCACCCTCATGGCGGCGCTGGCGGCGCACACCGAGCGGCTCCAGCTCTTCCCCAGCGTCACCACGCTGGCCACCCACCCCGTACTCGCTGCGCGGATGGTCGCCACGATCGACGAGATCAGCCAGGGGCGGTGCGGGCTCAACATCGTCACCGGCTGGAACAAGCCCGAGTACGAGTCGATGGGACTCTGGCCCGGCGACGACTACTTCGACAAGCGCTACACCTACGCCGCCGAGTACGTGCAGGTCCTGCGCACGCTCTGGAGCGAGGGCAACGCGGACTTCCGCGGCGAGCACTTCACCCTGACCGACTGCGACGTGCGACCCAAGCCGCTGCACGAGGTCCCGATCGTCTGCGCCGGGCAGTCTCCCAAGGGGCAGCGCTTCACCGCGGAACACGGCGACCGCAACTTCATCATGGCCGAACGATCCCAGGTCGCGTCGATCGCGTCCGGGGTGAAGCAGTTCGGCCGGGAGGCGGGCCGGGACGTGGGAACGTTCGCCCTCTACTGCGTGATCGCCGAGGAGACCGACGCCGAGGCCGAGCGGCTGTGCCAGCACATCCTCGACCACGCCGACACCGAAGCGATCTCGCTGATGCTCGGCGGTGCCGCGCTCGACACCAACCAGGACGGCACCTCCGCGCAGCTGCTGGCCAGCCTCGCGCGACCCGCCGACGAGGGCAACATGGCCTTCCTGTCGCTGCCGGTGGTCAAGGGCTCCTACGAGTCCGTCGCCCGCCAGTTCGACGAGATCGCCGCCACCACGGGTGTTGACGGCGCCCTCCTGACCTGGCCGGACTTCGTCGACGGCGTCACGAAGTTCGGCGAGCGGGTCAAGCCGCTGCTGACCACCGCGGCTCAGCCCGCGGCCTGACAGCGCCGCCACTGGGCGCCCGTCGACAGGACAGCCCGAATTGGTGGTGCTGTCCTACCGCCGGCGGCCCTGAGGGCCAGAGAGCTTTCCCAACTTGATCAAGCCTCGGCGATCATGAGCGTCTGAACAGCGACGACGAGCTGCGAAGCCCGGCTGGAACACGAACGGATCTCGCGCAGGATCCGCTAGTTGTTTCAGCTCGCGTTGACGCGCTCACCCGGCCCGCGCTGGCGGGCGTGCGCGGCGTTGGCGTCCTTCTGGTTGCGCGACGAGCGCCGGTACGGCCGGTTCCGGTGTCGAGTCGGCAACGGCGCTGCGGAACAGGCACAGCAGCTCCGGCGCCCGTCGGCAGTGTCGGCGAGGGCGCGCACTCCGGCCTTCTTGCGGAAGGGATCGGCGCCCACGGCGAGAGGGAGACGACAGAAGTGTGCACAGTGATCCGCGATGAGATCTCGCGGTTGCGCTCCCGGTCGGCGCCGATCGGGGACCTCGGCCCCGGGCTGTACGACAGCTCGAGCCGGCCTCGATGGAGGCGCGCCGTGGCGGCGGTTGAGCGCTGATTGCGTGGAGGGCAGCGGCCTGCGGTTACGCATGCTCCGTGGCACGCGAAGCCCGACCAGCGAGTGGTCGCACGATTTCCGAGCTGTGAGGTGAACCACTGATTTCCCTCTTTTCAGCGCCGTCGGCCGCCTCTTCACTGAAAGCGCGGTCGCCGGAGGGGAAGGAGCGAGGCAGTGTCTGAAGGAGCGGAGGACTCTCCTCACGAGATGCTGCAGACGCTGGGCTTCCAGCGCATCGTGGAGTTGGGCGGTGGTCGCGCCAGCCTGGAGTTCCTCGCCGGCAGGCACATGTGCCACTCAGGGGGTGTGGTGCAGGGCGGGTTCGTCAGCGGCTGGATCGACGCGGCGATGGCCCACGCGGTCATCGGGCTGCACGGCGAGCGCGGCGACCACGACGTCTCCCCGATCTCGCTCGAACTCAAGATCAGCTTTTTCGCTCCGGCGCGTCCGGGCCTGGTCACGGCGGAGGGGTGGATCGAACTGAACGGCCGGTCCACCTGTTTCGCCGAGGGCCGCCTGCTCGACGCTGCGGGCCAGGTCGTTGCGAAGGGGACCTCGACCATTCGGCTTCTCTCCCGGGCCCGGGTCGAGGCCGCTTCGCAAGCCGCCGCCGTTCTCACGTCCGCCCCTGGCATGCAGGCGGGAGTCCGAGACCTCGATCCCCTGCGGCGGTGATGCCCCGCGGGTAGACGATCTCCGTCGCACGTCACGGTCGTCGAACACCTGCCCGCAGAAATCCGCAGAATCCGCGAAACCACCTGCGGTGGCCCTTTGGTCATGGCCTTCTCGGCACGCAGGGCGGCGTCCGGGCCCTCGGGCACGTTCTCGACGAGATCATGTCGGCGCCTGGTGACCGGGTCCGTGCATCCACCGAAGCTACTCACGAAGGCGCTGGTCAGGTAGTGGGGCAGGTCGGGCTCGAACCGACGACCTGACGGATTATGAGTCCGCTGCTCTGACCAACTGAGCTACTGCCCCTCGCGCGACAGGCTAGCGGCCCACATCCACGGCGCGCGTCGCGCTGCCAGAACTCCCGACTCGCGCTGCCAGAACTCCCGACTCGCGCTGCCGGAACACCCGACTCGCGGAAGCCCACAGCGCGACTCGCGGAAGCCCAGGGCGCGACTGACGGGCAGCACCGCCCGAGATCGCTCGTTCGTTGAATGTTCAGCTCGCTCTCAGCAACCTTCACTACGGTCACTCGTTGAACCTTCAACTGGGAACGAGCGAGACGAATCGGGGGTGCCCGTGAAGCTGCGGACCTACTGGAAGCGCTACCTGCTCGGCGCGGTCGCGCTGCTGGTGGTGCTGGCGGTCGGCGGGCCGCTGTTCTACGCCAGGGTGATCGAGGGTGACGCCGCGGCGCCGCTCGCCGTCGGCGCCGGCCAGACCGCCGCGACCGGCGAGCTGTCCGGCACCTACACCGTGTCGGCCGGGTCCGAGTCCGGCTACCGGGTGCACGAGATCCTGGGCGGGCAGAGCATCGACGCCGTCGGCCGGACCCGGGACGTGTCGGGCTCGGCGACGCTGAGCGGATCGCAGGTCACCGCCGGCGAGATCACCGTGCAGCTCGCGACGGTGACGAGCGACCAGGCCCGGCGCGACAACCAGTTCACCGGGAACATCATGAACGTCGCCGAGTACCCGACCGCGACCTTCCGGCTGACCCAGCCCGTCGACCTCGGGGCCGGCTTCACCGGCGGCGACCGCGCCACGGCGGACGCCACCGGCGAGCTGACCGTTCGCGGCGTGACCCGGCCGGTCACCTTCCCGGTCACCGCGGTCCGCAACGGCACCGGGATCGACGTCTCCGGCTCGGTCCCCGTCGCCTTCGCCGACTTCGGCGTGACCCCGCCGAGCATCGGCGACTTCGTGAAGGTCGACCCGACGGGTCAGATCGAGTTCCTGCTCAAGCTCGCGCCGGCGAGCTGATCAGGCGAGCTTCTTGCGCAGGCCGTCGATGCCGCCGGCGTAGACGCCCTGGGCGAAGGTCCGGTTCAGCTCCTCCTCCTGCCCGGCGTCCGCGTCGTACTCCGACCACCACTCGACGAACGACTCGCCGGTGTCGGTGATCGGGGCGACGCGGACCGTGGACACGTAGCGGCGCGCGTTGAAGGGGTTCGCGCCGGTGAAGGCGTAGGTGAGGGTGCGGTCGGTGTCGTCCATCGCGAGCAGCTTCTCGTCGAAGGGGTCGCCGCCCGCGGCGAGGGTCAACCTGCGCACGGCCCCGACCGCGCCGTCCGTGCCCTCGACGATCTCGCTCTTCGCGATCGCGGGCAGGAAGTCGGGCAGGCCGTTGAAGGCACGCAGCAGCGCCCAGACCTGGTCGGCGGGGGCCTTGACGACGCCACTGGCGTAGGGACGGGGCATGGTCACTCCTTCGTGACGAGTGCGTTCTTGAAGGCGCGGGTCTGCTCGACCAGCGCGGTCTCGGTGGGCAGGCGCTCCATGGAGGACGCGCCGTAGAACCCGTGGCAGGCCGTCGTCCGGCCCAGCACGTACGCGGCGTCCTCCGGCATGGCGATCGGGCCGCCGTGGCAGAGGACGAGGACGTCGTCGCGCTCGGCGAGCGCCGCGGCGGACCACTCGTCGATCAGCGCGACGCAGTCGTCGAGCGTCTTCGCGGTCTCCGCGCCGATCGAGCCGCCCGTGGTCAGGCCCATGTGGCACACGACGACGTCGGCGCCGGCGCGGGTCATCGCCCGGGCGTCGTCGGCGGAGAAGACGTACGGCGTGGTCAGCAGGTCCTGTGCCCGGGCCGCGGCGACGAGCTCGACCTCCAGCCCGTAGCCCATCCCGGTCTCCTCGAGGTTGGCCCGGAAGACGCCGTCGATCAGCCCGACGGTCGGGAAGTTCTGGATGCCGGAGAAGCCGAGGTCGGCCAGCTCGCGCAGGAACCGCTCCGTGAGCATGAAGGGGTCGGTGCCGTTGACGCCGGCCAGGACGGGCGTGTGCCGCACGACCGGCAGCACCTCGGCGGCCATCTCGACCACGACGTCGTTGGCGTTGCCGTACGCGAGCAGCCCGGCGAGCGAGCCGCGCCCGGCCATCCGGTAGCGGCCGGAGTTGTAGATCACGATGAGGTCGATCCCGCCGGCCTCCTCGCACTTCGCCGACAGCCCGGTGCCCGCTCCCCCGCCGACGATCGGCTCGCCGTGGCGGGCCATGTCGTGGAAGCGCTCCATCAGCTCGGACCGGGCGAACCTCATGCGGTCACCTCCCGCCACGCGGCCACGACCGCGTCGGCGAACTCGGGGTCGTTGATCGCCACCGGGACCCTCCGCAGGACGGCCCGGTGCACCAGGTCGGACTCGAGCGCCGCGAGCAGCGCGGCGTCGGCCTCCGGGTCGTGGAACGGCAGGCCGGGCACGTCGAGCAGCGAGAACCCGCCGGTCGGGACGAGGACCAGCGCCCGGCCGGTGAACGCGTTGATCTTGCGGGCGAGGAAGGCACCGATCTCGGCGTTCTCCTCCGGGGTGGTCCGCATGAGCGTGACCTGCGGGTTGTGCTCGTAGAACAGCCGGTGCCCGAAGCGCGGCGGCACCGTGTCCCGCGGTCCGAAGTTGACCATGTCGACGGCGCCGACCGAACCGACGTACGGCACCCCGGTGCGGGCGATCGCGTCGAGCCGGTCCTCCCCGGCGGCCATGACCCCGCCGACGAGCAGGTCGGCCACCTCCGTGGTGGTGAGGTCGAGGACCGACGAGACGAGCCCGTCGTCGACCAGCTTCTCCATCGCCCGCCCGCCGGTGCCGGTCGCGTGGAAGACGAGCGGGTCCACCTCGGACCCCAGCCGCTCGACGACGGCGGTGACCAGCGGCGTCGTCACGCCGAACATGGTCAGCCCGACGGCCGGGCGGTCCTCCCCCGCCGGGACCTCGTGGGTCATCGCCCCCGCGAGCATGTGCGCGGCGTTGCCGAGGACGCGCCGGGAGATGCGGTTGAGGCCGGCGACGTCCGTGACCGAGTAGAGCATCGCGATGTCGGCGGCCCCGACGTACGGTGCGGTGTCGCCGGAGGCGACCGTCGAGACCATCACCTTCGGCACGCCGACGGGCAGGGCGCGCATCGCCGGGGTGACCAGCGCGGTCCCGCCGGACCCGCCGAGGCCGAGCACGCCGCCGACCTCCCGGGGCGGCAGCCAGCGCTCCAGCGCGACGGCCATCGCCGCGACGGCGCTGCCCCGGTCGCCGGTGAAGACGGCGTCGGGTCCGTCGGGGTGTGCCGCGGCGACCTTGGCCGCGGGCACGTCCGCACGCGCGGCGCCCTTGTCGGAGGTGGACACGTCCACCGAGGTCACGGCCAGGCCCGCGGCGCGGAGCAGCTCCGCGACGTGGCGCAGCTCCGCGCCCTTGGTGTCGTGCGTGCCGATCACGTACGCAGGACCCATTCCCCGAGTCCTACCGCACGATCACTCCTCGCGCAGCCGGTACTCGCCGCCGTGCCCGGCGACCTCGTGGAGGTCGTAGTGGTGGACGATCTTGGGACCGCCGTGCAGGTGGACGTGCCGGACGACGGCCGGCGCCTCCTGCTCCGCGGGACGGGTGCGGACCCGGCCGTCGAGGGGGCCGCCGACGAACCAGTAGGTGTCGGGCGGGGTCTCGTCGGCGGGGTCCGGCCGGGGCGTCCGGGCGGCGACCCAGTCGTCCCAGTCCTCCTCCGAGGCTGCGGGCATCCGGCCACGGTACGTGACCGTCCGCGAGCGGCGCGACTCATGGGACGGCCCCGCCACCAGGGCACGTCGGTGGCGGGGCCGGAGGCCGGGGAACGGCTCAGGCGAGCGCCTTGGCGCGCTTGCGCGCGTCCCGGGCGATCCCCTCGACGGCCTTCGCGCCCGCGGCGGAGGCCGTGGTGCCGGCGTCGGCGGCGCGGTGGGCCACGTCGCTGCCGAACTTCGACACCTGCTCACCGGCGTGCGCGGCCAGCGCGGTCAGCTGGTCGACGTAGCCGGGGGCCTGCTTACGGGCCTTCGCGGCGGCCTTGCGCGCGCTCTTCTCCCACTCGGCGCGCTTCTTGTCCGCGGCCTTCTCCCACTGGGCCCGCTTCTTCGCCGCGGCCTTCGCCCACTCGTCGCCCTTCTGGTCGGCGAGCTTCTCCCAGGCCCTGCCGCGCTTGTCGAGCTCCTTCTGCCAGGCCGCGCTGCGCTTGTCGACCTCCTTGCGCAGCGCCGCGCCCCGCTTCTCGGCGCGCGCCGCCGCCTTCGCGGCCCGCGTCGACAGGTCCTCGCTCCACCCCGAGGCGCGGTCCGAGGCCGTGGCCCCGAGCGCGGTGGCGGCGGCGCCGAGGGCGGCGGCGCGCTCCGCCGCGACGGTGCTCAGCTCCGCGGCACGCTCCGCCGCGACGGTGCTCAGCTCCGCGGCCCGCGCCCTCACGACCGGCGCCTTGTCCGCGACGGTGGCCGACAGCGAGTCCGACAGCGCGGACGCCTTGCCGACCAGGTCCGACCCCCCGGCCGACGAGCCCGACCCGCCGAGGCCGGAGACCAGCCCGGACACCGAGTCGGTGGCGCTGTGCGCGGCCCCGGAGATCGCCTCGGCGCGCTTCTCCAGCGCCGCCGCCGCGGCCTCGGCGGCCTTGCGGCTGCGCCAGGCGACCGACGGCTTGCCGTGCGTGTCGGCCGCGGCGATCATCAGGCCGCCGAGCAGGCTGACGTTCTTCAGGAAGTGGATCTGCTGGGCCTGCTTGGCCTCCGGGTCGGACTCCTCCCAGAAGCGGTGGGCGGCCAGGGTGGTCGGGATCAGGGTGGCGGCGAGCGCGGCCGACGAGGTGCGGGGCAGCTTCCCCAGCGCGAGCAGAGTGCCGGCCGCGACCTTGACGCCGGCCTCGGCCTTCACCAGCGTCTCGTCGTCGGGGCGCCTCTCCAGCGGGGACATCTCCACGGCCTTGTCGATCGCGGGCGCGGCGTAGTCCAGGACGGGCTTGGCGGCCTCGGCGTGCGCCTGGGGTTGACGCAACGCGTTGATTCCGCCCGAGATGAAGATGGCGGCCAGCATGGGACGGGCCACACGTCGCAACAGAGGCATGGGGCCGCGTTCCCCATGCCCGGGCGCGGCAAACACGGGGGTACCGCTGGCGGGCGACCCCCCGGGTTCGGAATCATGCCGGGGTGGCGAGACACGCGATCGGGTTGGACATCGGCGGCACCAAGGTCGCCGGCGCCGTGGTGGCCGAGGACGGGACGGTCGTCGACGAGCTGACCGAACCCACTCCCGCGACCTCGGACGCGCCGACCATGTCGCGGCTGCTGCTCGGCATGGTCGACACGCTCAGGGGCAAGAACCCCGAGGTCGCGGCGGTGGGGGTGGGCGCGGCGGGCACCGTCGCGTGGCCGAGCGGGCGCATCCTGTGGGCACCGAACAACGCCTACCGGGACTGGGCCGTGCGGGCGGAGATCGAGGAGGCGACGGGCCTGCCCGCCGTCGTCGACAACGACGCGAACGTGGCCGGGCTGGCCGAGGCGCGCCTCGGCGACACCCTCTACAAGGAGATGGTGCTGGTCACCGTCGGGACCGGGGTGGGCAGCGGGATCGTCCTGGGCGGTCGCATCTACCGCGGCCCGCGCGGGCTGGGCGCCGAGCTGGGGCACATCATCGTGGACCCGGACGGCCCGCTCTGCGGCTGCGGCAACCGCGGCTGCCTCGAGTCGCTCGCGTCGGGCACGGCGCTGACCCGCACCGGCCGCGAGGCCGCCGCCGCGGAGCCCGACGGCCTGATCGCCCGGCTCGCGCGGGAGAAGAACTCCGAGGTCACCGGGCAGGTCGTCACGGAGGCGGCGCTGCAGGGCGATCCCACTGCGCGGCGGCTGTTCCAGACCCTGGCCCGCTGGCTCGGCATCGGCATCGCCTCGGTCACCACGATCTTCGAGCTCGACGCGGTGGTGATCGGCGGGGGCGTCGTCGACACCGGCGAGCTGCTGCTCGCCCCGCTCCGCGAGGCCGCCGCCGAGTTCGCCTACGCGAAGTCGGTCCGGCCGCTGGTCCCGGTCCTGCCGAGCACCTTCGGCAGCGCGGCCGGCAAGATCGGCGCGGCTCTGCTCGCGCTCGACCACGCCGACGACCCCGTCACCCGCTAGCGTGCTCAGGTGACCCTCCTCCTCGGCCCCGTCCTCCGGCACGTCGGCGAGACCACGGCGCTCGTCTGGGTGCAGACGGCGGCACCGGCCACGGTCGAGGTCCTCGGCAGCACCGCGCCCACCTTCGAGGTCGCGGGGCACCACTACGCGCTGGTCACGGTGACCGGACTCGAGCCGGACGCCCGGATCCCGTACGAGGTGCACGTCGACGGCGAGCGGGTGTGGCCGCTGCCGCACAGCCCGTTCCCGCCGAGCGTGATCCCCACCCGCGGGCCGCGCACCGCCGGGCGGGCGCGGGTCGTGTTCGGGTCCTGCCGCTACGTCAAGCTCTCCGACCGGAAGCAGGCGGCGCTCTACGGCCTCGACGCGCTCGACGCGTACGCCGCACGGATGGCCGGCGCCCCCGCCGAGGAGTGGCCCTCGGCGCTGCTGCTGCTCGGCGACCAGGTGTACGCCGACGAGCTCACCCCGCAGACCCGCCGGCGGATCGCCGGGCGCCGGGACCGGCACCCCGACTGGCCGGACGACGAGATCGTGGGCTTCGACGAGTACGTCGGCCTGTACCGGGACTCGTGGATCGACCCGGAGATCCGCTGGGTGATGTCGACCGTGCCGACGGCGATGATCTTCGACGACCACGACGTGCGGGACGACTGGAACACCTCGGCGACCTGGCGCGCGGAGATGGCCCGCACGCCCTGGTGGCGCGACCGCATCCGCTCGGCGCTGGCCTCGTACTGGGTCTACCAGCACCTGGGCAACCTCTCCCCCGAGGAGCTGGCCGAGAACCCGGACTGGACGAAGGTGCAGGCCGCGGAGGGCGACGTCTGGCCGCTGCTGGTGGACCTGGCCGACCGCGCCGACGCCGAGGAGGACGGGAACAAGGGGCTGCGTTTCAGCTTCCGCTGGGACATGGGCCGCAGCCGGCTGGTGATGATCGACTCCCGCAACTCGCGGATCCTCGACGGCGGCGAGCACCTCATGCTCGGCGACCGCGAGTTCTCCTGGGTCGAGGAGCAGGTCACGGCACCGGGCGCCGGGGGCGTGCCGGTCGACCACGTGCTGCTCGGCACCTCCGTGCCCTGGCTGCTCCCGCCCGCCCTCGGCGACCTGGAGACGGTGAACGAGATCGCGGCCGCCCGGCCCGGGCTCCGCGGCCGGATCGGCGAGGCCGTCCGGCAGGCCGCGGACATGGAGCACTGGCCGGCGTTCCGGTCCTCGTTCGACCGGATGGGCGCGCTGGTCGGGCGGGCCGCCCGCGGGGTCGCCGGCCCGCGGCCGCCCGCGACCGTGACGGTATTGTCCGGTGACGTGCACCACAGCTACACGGCCCGGGCGGAGCTGCCCGACGTGCCCGCCGGTGGGGCGCGCGTCCACCAGGTCGTCTGCTCCCCGGTGCACAACCACGTCCCGGGCGCCATCCGGGCCGCGTTCACGCTCGCCTGGTCGAAGCCCGCCGCCGCGTGGGCCCGGGCCTGGGCCGCCCACCACGGCGCCCCGGCACCCGGCCTGCGGTGGGACCGGGTCGGCACTCCCCTCTTCGGCAACCACATCGCGACCCTGCTCGTCGACGGCAGGCGCGCCGAGGTGCTCTTCGAGAAGCCCCGGTCCGCCGCCGCGCTCCACGAACGGGCCCGCGTCACCCTCAGCGCGGAGGACCACGCATGAGCATGCTCGGACACCCGGGACCCGGCGCGGTCCCCCTGCGCGGCGACGAGCCGCCCGAGACGGACGGCACCGGCGCGCTGGCCGGGCAGACCGTGGTGCTGCGGCCCACCGAACCGCGGCACGTCGGCGAGTTCCTGCAGGTCCTGCAGCACCCCGAGGTCGCGCGCTGGTGGGCCGGCTACGACCTCGAGCGCGTGCGCCGGGAGCTGCTCGGCCCGCACTGCTACGCCGTCGAGGCCTACCGCGAGACCGTCGGGCTGATCATGTTCCACGAGGAGGAGGACCCCGACTACCGGCACGCGGGCATCGACGTCGCCCTCCACCCGGACGCGCACGGGCAGGGTCTCGGGGCCGACGCCGTGCGCACCCTCGCCCGGCACCTGTTCGACGTGCGCGGGCACCACCGGATCGTCATCGACCCGGCCGCGACGAACGAGCGGGCGATCCGCAGCTACGAGCGGGTCGGGTTCCGGCGGGTCGGCGTGATGCGGAACTACGAGCGTGCCGCCGACGGCACCTGGCACGACGGGCTGCTCATGGACCTGCTGCCCGGGGACCTGTAGCCAGCCCCGTCAGGCCGCCGACCAGCAGGTCCAGGCCGAACCGGAACCGCTCGTCGTCCGTGCCCGTGGTCAGGTGGGGCAGCAGCGCGACGAAGGTCGGGAAGCGGTCCGCCGGCAGCGCCGCGAAGTACTCCTGCAGCTGGCGGGCCTGGTCCTCGCCCTGGATGTACCGGCCCCGTGCGTCCAGCCGGCCCTCCTCGCGCTGGGCCCGCATCGCGCCCTCCACCGCGCTCGCGCTGACGTAGAGCCCCACGACGTCCGTGGCCCAGGCGATCGCCTGGTCGGGGACCCCGCCCAGCCGCAGCAGCTGCATCGTCGTCTCGGTGACGCGCAGGGCGTTGGGGCCGAGCGGGACCGACCCGAGCGCGGCCCGGGCGATGTCCCGGTAGCGCATCAGCGCGGCCCGCGAGTCGACCCAGAGCTGGGTCAGCTGCTCCCGCCACCGTGCCGGGTCGGGCTCCGGCAGCGGGATCTCCGCGACGACCTCGTCGAACAGCAGCTCGACGAGCTCGTCCTTGTTCGCGACGTGCGCGTAGAGGGAGGCCGCGCCCGTCGACAGCTCGGTCGCGACCCGGCGCATGCTCACGCCGTCGATCCCCTCCTTGCGCAGCACGCCCATCGCGGCCTCGACGATCGCCTCCCTCGACAGGGAGCGACGCGCCGGCTGCTTGCGCGGGGTGCGCCAGGGCGGCTCGGGCAGGTCGTGCTCCACATCGACGATTCTATTTGACGCGAACAGTGTTCGGGAGTAGAACGGCGTTCGCTTCGAACAGTGTTCGTCAGGAGGGGGACGTCGTGGACACGCCGTACCGGTGGCGGTGGCTCGCGCTCGGCGCGGTGCTGGTCGCCGAGATCATGGACCTGCTGGACGCGACGATCGTCGGGGTCGCCGCCCCGTCCGTTCAGCGTGACCTCGGCGGCGGCGCGACCACCATCCAGTGGGTCGCCGCCGGCTACACGCTCGCCTACGCCGTCGGGCTGGTGACCGGGGCGCGCCTCGGCGACCTGCTCGGCCGGCGCCGGGTCTTCCTGGTCGGGCTGGCCGGGTTCGTCCTGACCTCCGCCCTCTGCGGGCTGGCGACGACGCCGGGCGCGCTGATCGCCTTCCGGGTGCTGCAGGGGCTGTGTGGGGCCGTGCTCGTCCCGCAGGGCTTCGGCATCGTGCGGACCGCGTTCCCGCCCGCGGAGCTCGGCCGCGCCTTCGGGACCTTCGGGCCCGCGATCGGGCTGGCCGCGGTGGCGGGCCCGATCGTGGCGGGCGCGCTCGTCGCCGCCGACGTGGCCGGGCTCGGCTGGCGCGCGGTCTTCCTGGTCAACGTGCCGATCGGGCTCGCCGGTCTGGCCCTGGCGTGGGCCGTGCTGCCGGAGTCGCGGGCCGAGGACGTCCGGGGCGGTCTCCGGTCCCTCGACCTCGGCGGGATGCTGCTGGCCGGGCTGGGCCTGGCCGTGGCCGTCGTCCCGCTGGTGCAGGGCCGGGAGCTCGGCTGGCCGGTGTGGGCGGTGGTACTGCCGGTGGCTGCGGTCCCGCTGCTCGCGGTGTTCGGGTGGCACCAGGTGCGGCGCAGCCGGGCGGGCCGCCCGCCGCTGGTGGAGCCCGCGCTCTTCCGCATCCGGGCGTTCACCGGCGGCACGGTCGTCGGTCTGGTGTTCTTCGCGGGTATGACCGGGCTGGTCCTGGTGCTGGGCCTCTACCTGCAGCTCGAGCTGGGCTTCACCCCACTGGAGGCCGGGCTGACCCAGGCCCCGTGGGCGCTCGGGGTGGCGGCGGGCTCGGTGCTCGGCGCGGGCGTGCTCGCCCCGCGCCTGGGCCGCGGTGCGATCCAGCTCGGGGCGGGCGTGATGACGGCCGGGGTGCTCGGCCTGCTGCCGGCCCTCGGGTCCAACCCGGTCACCGGGTGGTCGCTGGCCCCGGCGCTGGTCGTCTGCGGCGCCGGGATGGGCGTGCTGCTCGCGCCCTTCTTCGACATCGTGCTGGCCGGCGTCGACGGCCCCCTGGTCGGCTCGGCCTCGGGCGTGCTCAACGCCGTCCAGCAGCTCGGCGCCGCCGTCGGGGTCGCCACGGTGGGCACGGTGTGGTTCCAGGTGACCGCGGGTGCGGGGATGACCGCGGGCTTCCGGGTGGTGCTGGTCGTGGTGGCGGTGACGACCGTCGTCGCCGGTGCGCTGACCGTGCTGCTCCCCCGGCGGGCCGGGACGGCCGGGCCGGCGCCCGAGGAGGCGCCGGAGCCGGCCGCGGCCTGACGCCCGCCGGCGGGGCCGGCGACCTCAGAACGGGGTGGCGGCGAGCCAGGCGTCGAAGGCGGAGCGGTCGCCGAAGACCTCCAGCCGGGGGTCGTCGGCGGGCACCCGGCGCAGCGCGGCGAGGTAGAGGACGGTGGCGGGCCCGCGGACCGCGACGGTGCCCTTGGCGTGCCCGTGCTCCCAGGCGATCCCGGCCCGCTCGCCCTCGCCGTCCGGGCGCACCGTCCACTCCCCCGCCGGACCGAGGTCGCCGTCCGTGGCGTGCAGGTGCAGCGTGACGCCCTCGGGCAGCAGCTCGCGCCCGCGGCGGGCCGCCACGAGGTCGAGCCACTCGGACAGCCCGTCGGCCGCGAGCACCGGGTCGAGGTCGCTGTCCTGCCCCAGTGCGAGCTGCGCGTCCGCCCGGTGTGCGGTCTCCTCGTGCAGCCGCCGGCGGATCCACCAGGCGGCGGGCTTCGGCCCGGTGAAGGTCCACGCGGGGGCGTCCGGCCCGACGGCGTCGACGGCGTCGAGCACGGCCTGCGCGCTCTCGCGGAGCCACGCGACGGTCCCGTCGAGGTCCGCGGGCGGCTTCCCGCCGGGGACCTCACGGGGGTCCAGCCGCTCCGTGACCCGCTCCGTGATCATCGTGGCCGCCCACCGGTGGCCGCGCCCGACGTGGCGCAGCAGCTGGGTCAGCGTCCAGCCCGGGCAGGTCGGGACCTCGGTGCCGTGGTCGGCGGTGCGCACCAGCTCGGCGAACCGGGCGTTCTCCCCGAGGAGGGCGGCGCGGACGTCGAGCGCGGGTGTGGTGGGGGCGGTGTCGCTCATGACGGGAACCTAACCCACACCGCGCCGCCGGCCGCCCCTTCTTCCCGACCCGACGCATGATCCGTCACCGGCCTGGGTAAGCGATCTCCATGGCGCCCGAGCATCACGACTGGACGCGCCACGGTGCGGGACGATCCCTGCTGTGGTGGCCCCTCTCCTCGTTCGTGCTCATCGCGGTGTTCCCCGACGCAGGGATCCTCCCCATCGTGCTGTCCGGGGCCGCCCTCGCCCTCATCGGAGCGACCGGCACGGTCGCGGCGCGGGTCCTGCGCCGGCGGGTCCGGGCGCGGCGCGCGGCCGGTGCGCCGCCCGCGCTGACGGGCGCGAGCGGCGTGGAGGTCGTCGAGGTCGTGGGGGCCGAGGTCGTCGGCACGGTCAAGGAGACGGTGTCCGAGGTGTCCGACGCCCTCGAGGAGGCGGTGGAGTCCGTCGTCGATCCACTGACCGAGCGCCGCGCGGCCTGAGGCGCCGCACCTCCCGAGATCTCCCCCGGTCCCCGCGGAGAGTGACCACGGGACGACCCGGACCATCCGGGACGACCCGTCGTGACGACTCTCACAGCAGGCAGTACGGTCTTCCGACGCTCCGGGTGATCGATCACGGCCCGATCACATCACCTGGTCGTGGCGGCCTCGCCCGGACGCCGCACGCCTTCCGATCACCCACCGTTTAGCCCGATCGAGTGGCGTGTCGAGAACGTCGCAACCTCTTTCCCTCTCGCGCTTTAGGCGGGATACGCGGTGCGAATAGCGCCGCGTCCCCGGAAGAGGAGAAGAGAGATGGACCCCTTCGCTCTGCTGTTCCCTGGCCCCGGCCGTCCCGAGAAGCCGAAGAAGCACGACAAGTGCTCGGAGTCGAAGAAGTCGTGGAGCAAGTCGCACGGCAAGAAGCACAAGAAGCACGGGCACAAGTGACCCGGGTGCTCTGAGAGCGATGCTCGTGCGGCGGCCCCTCCCGCGCTGCGGTGGGAGGGGCCGTCGTCGTCTTCCCCGTCGCCCTCCCCGTCGCCCCGCCCCACCCTCTCCCCCGACGATCCGGCCCCCGCACTCCCCCGATCCCTCCCGGACCACCGGAGGCACGTGACGATGCCGTCCACCACCGCCCGTCACCGCGCGACGAGGCGCGGATCCAGCCGTGCGGCCCGGCCCGCCGCCGAGCTCACCGCGGCCCTCGAGGCCGCTGCGGCGCCCGGGCCGGCCGAGCCCGCCGAGCCAGTCGAGCCAATCGAGCCCGTCGGGCCCACCGACGCCCGTGCGGCCGACGCTCTCCCGGAGACCGCCGCGCGCGACGAGGCCGACACCACCGCGGCCACCGCCGCCATCGAGGTCGGCGCGGTCACCGGACCCCCGGTGTCGAGCCTGGTCGTCGAGCCGGAACCGACCCCGGAGCCCTTCCCGGCCGTCGCCGTCGAGCCGGCCGACGACGCCGGCACAGGCGGCCGGCCGGCCCCCGACGCCGATCCCGATCCCGGCCCCGCCGGTCCGCTCCGCGACGCGGGGGCCCTGCTGCCCGAGGCCCCCCACCTCACGGTCCGGCAGATCTTCCGCCGGTTCTGGCCGCACACCGCGGGCTTCCGCGGCCGCTTCGCGCTGGGCCTGTTCCTCTCCGCGCTCGGCCCGCTCGCCGTCGCCGCGAGCCTGTGGCTGTTCAAGATCCTCATCGACGACGTGCTCACGCCGCAGAACTATGCGTTGCTGCCGTGGGTGATCGGCGCCTATCTGGTGATCTCCGTCGTGGGCGGGGTGATCGACTATTTCGACTCGTACATCTCCGCCTGGGTCGGCGAGCGATTCGTCCTCGTCCTCCGCACTCACGTGTTCGCGCATCTGCAGCGACTCTCGCTCGGATTCTTCGAACGGCGCCAACTCGGTGACGTGATGTCGCGGTTGTCGAGCGACATCGGCGCGATCGAGGAACTCGTCCTGACGGGTGTCGCGGTGGCCGTGACGTACGGCGTCCAGGTGATCGTCTTCACCGCGTTGCTCTTCTACCTGAACTGGCAGCTGGCGCTGATCGCCGTCGCGGCCGCTCCGGTGTTCGGCCTCGCCTCGCGGTTCTTCGCCCGCCGGATCAAGACGGCGTCCCGGGAGAAGCGGCGGCGCACGGGCGGCATCGCGGCCGTCGCGGAGGAGAGCCTCGGCAACGTCGCTCTCGTGCAGGCCTACGGCCGGCAGGCGAGCGAGACCGAGCGGTTCCACCGGGAGAGCCGCGGCGCCTTCGCCGCTCAGATGGTGGCCGTGCGGCTCAAGTCGCTGTTCGGGCCGCTCGTCGGGATGCTCGAGGTCGTCGGCGTGCTGACCGTCCTCGGCGTCGGCATCTGGCAGATGTCCCGGGGCAACCTGACCCTCGGCGGCCTGCTCGTCTTCACCGGGTACCTGAGCCAGCTGTTCGGGCCGGTCCGCGGCTTCGGTGAGATGGGCACCACGATCTACGCCGCGGCGGCGGGCGCCGAGCGCGTGATCGAACTGCTGGACGAGAAGCCCCAGGTCACCGACCGGCCCGACCCGGTCCGGATCGAGCGGGCGCGCGGCGACCTGCGGCTCGAGGACGTCACCTTCACCTACCCGGGGACCGCGGAGCCCGCGCTGGAGCGCGTGTCGATCCTCGTGCCGCGGGGACACACCGTGGCGGTGGTCGGGCCGAGCGGCGCCGGAAAGACCACGCTGACGAAGCTGCTGCTGCGCTTCTACGACCCGGACGCCGGCTCGGTGGTCCTCGACGGCCACGACCTCCGCGAGCTCGCGCTCGCGGACGTCCGGCGCAACGTGGCGGCGCTGCTGCAGGAGACGCTCGTGTTCGACGGCACGGTGCGCGAGAACATCCTGTGGGGCCGGCCCGACGCGAGCGAGGCCGAGATCGTCGAGGCGGCCCGGGCCGCGGACGCCCACGAGTTCATCACCGCCCTGCCCGACGGCTACGACACCCGGGTCGGCCAGCGCGGCCGGCTGCTCTCCGGCGGGCAGCGGCAGCGGCTGGCGATCGCGCGGGCGATGGTCCGGGACGCCCCCGTGCTGATCCTCGACGAGCCGACGACCGGGCTCGACGCGGCTGCGACCGAGCGCGTCCTCACCCCGCTGCGCCGGCTGATGGCGGGCCGCACCACGCTCGTGATCAGCCACAACCTGCTCACCGTGACCGACGCCGACCAGATCGTGTATCTCGAGGACGGCCGGATCACCGCCACGGGGCGGCACCGCGAGCTGCTCACCCGCAGCCTCGGCTACGCCGAGCTCTACCGGCTGCACCACCCCGGCGAGGAGCCCGCGGCCGAGGAGCTCCCGGCGTCACTGCGGGACGACCTCGCCCAGCTCGCGGCGCTCGACGAGCTCGACGCCGAGCTCGACGCGAGGTTCGGCGACGACGACTTCGGCGACGACGTCGCGGACGCCCGCACGGCCTCCTGGCCCGCCGACCCCTGGGCCGAGACCACGCTGCTGCCGACCTTCCGGACCCCGGGCCCGCACGTCGGGCTCTCCGAGCTCGCGCCCGTGTCCGGACCGGAGGCGTTGTCCCGCTGGGCGCTCCCGGCCCGCCGGACGACCGTCGTCGAGCCGGTGACGGGCCCGTCGGGCGGCCCCACGACCGGACCGGACGCCGCTCCCACGGAGCGCTTCGCCACCGTCGACGGGAGCTCCGAGGTGCCCGGCGGGCGGCATCGCGCGAGGATCGGCCGCGTGGGATTCGACGGCGCACGATTCGACGGCGCAGGGTTCGGTGCGGGGGTCGACGGGATGCGGGGAGCGGACAGCGCGGACCTCGGCGTGACCACCGGCTGGAGCGCGCGCCACGGCGGTCGGCGGTGACCGACCTCCGGGTCGCCCCGTGCCCGGGCCGGCGTCACCGCCGGCCCGGGCCGGACCGGTGCGCGCGATGAGTGCCGCCGCCCTGGAGCCGGACCCGGCTCCGGGCGAGCTCCGGGAGGTGCGGGTCGGCGGGGCCCGCCGCGGCCGCGGCCTCGCCGGCGGGGTCGCCGCCGAGACGACGCGCCGTCATCCCCGCCGCACGCCCGCGGACGTCGGCGAGGCACAGGCCGGGCCCCCTCCGGCACCCGGCTCCGGGCCCACCTCGGCGCCCGCTCCCGAGCCCGTCGGGTCGGACGTCGACGCGACGGCGGAGCCGGACACGGCGCTCGACGGCCCCGCCCCGCTCCCGCCCGGCCGGGAGGTCGCGCCGGGCTACACCGTGGTCCAGCACCTGCGCCGCGGCGAGGACTACGACACCTACGACGCGTGGAGCGCCGTCCACCACTGTCACACCGTGGCGAAGGTGCTCCGCCCCGACCTGGTGGGCGACGTCCGGACCCGGCGCGGGCTGCTGCGCGAGGCCAAGCTGCTGCGCGCGCTGCGCCACCCCTACATCGTGCGACTGCTCGACCTCGTCGACGAGCGCGGCCCGAACCCCGTGATGGTGCTGGAGTCGCTGCCCGGCGGCACCCTGTCCGACGCGCTCGACAGCTACGGCCGCTTCCCGGAGGCCGCGCTCGCGCACCTCGGCCAGCAGCTCGGCGCGGCACTGCGGTACCTGCACGAGCACGGCCGGGTGCACTGCGACGTCAAGCCCAGCAACATCGTGGTGAGCGCCGGCGTGACCCGGGTGATCGACCTCGCGCTCGCCCGCGCGCCCGGTCCGGCGCCGGCCGAGGTCGGCAGCGCGCGCTACATGGCGCCCGAGCAGATCCTCGGCGGGATCGTCACGCCGGCGACGGACGTGTGGGCGGTCGGCGTGGTCCTGCACGAGGCCGCGACCG
The DNA here is from genome assembly GCF_039542425.1 of Pseudonocardia yuanmonensis. Classification (NCBI taxonomy): domain Bacteria; kingdom Bacillati; phylum Actinomycetota; class Actinomycetes; order Pseudonocardiales; family Pseudonocardiaceae; genus Pseudonocardia; species Pseudonocardia yuanmonensis. The sequence continues at coordinate 293,991 of NZ_BAABIC010000002.1, read as the reverse complement.
GCGTCCGCCCCTTCCCCGACGGCGTGGCTGACCCGGAGCAGACCGGCTCGCACAGCCTCTCCCGCACCGACTCGACGCACCCGCGGGCCGAGCTCGGCCGGCTCTACCCGCAGCTGCTCAGGGCCGCGCCCCGGCTCCGGTCGCGGCGCCGGCTCCCGGTGCGCGTGGCGTCGGTGCTCGACGGGTGCCTGCTCACCGATCCCGCCGCCCGCCCCACGCTCGCCGAGGTGCACACCGCGCTCGACGCCCTCCTGTAGTTCCGGAAGGGCGCCCCGCCCCGTCGACCCCGTGCTGAGCTGCGGGGACGCCTCCGACCGACGTCACATCGTGATCTCTTGTACGTCCGATACTAGGATGTCAAACTAAATGTGCGGGGTACGTCGTCGTGCAGGAGGTCCGATCCATGGGTGACAGCGAGCTCTACGTCCCGAAGAACCCGATCCGCTTCGTGACGGCCGCGAGCCTGTTCGACGGGCACGACGCGGCGATCAACATCATGCGGCGGATCCTGCAGCGGCAGGGCGCCGAGGTGATCCACCTCGGGCACAACCGCTCGGTCGACGAGGTCGTCACCGCGGCCATCCAGGAGGACGTGCAGGGCGTCGCCATCAGCTCGTACCAGGGCGGGCACGTCGAGTACTTCTCCTACCTCGTCGAGCTGCTGCGCGAGCGCGGCGCCGGGCACGTCAAGGTGTACGGCGGGGGCGGCGGCGTGATCGTCCACGAGGAGATCGAGCTGCTGCACTCCCGCGGCGTCTCGCGGATCTTCTCGCCGGACGACGGCCAGAGCATGGGCCTGCCCGGCATGATTAACCTGATGATCCGGGAGTGCGACACCGACCTCACGGCCGAGCCCCCGGCGTCGTACGACGGCGTGTTCACCGGCGAGACCGCGACCCTCGCCCGGGCGCTGACCCTGGCCGAGTCCGGCGCGCTGCCGGCCGAGGTGCTGGAGCGGGTCAAGGCCTCCGAGAAGCAGGTCCCGGTCCTGGGCATCACCGGCACCGGCGGCTCCGGCAAGTCCTCGCTCACCGACGAGCTGGTCCGCCGCTTCCGCCTCGACCAGGAGGACAAGCTCCGGATCGCGGTGCTGGCCGTGGACCCGACCCGGCGCAAGGGCGGCGGCGCGCTGCTCGGCGACCGGATCCGGATGAATGCGCTCAAGGGCGACCAGGTCTACTTCCGTTCGCTCGCCACCCGCGGGAACGACGGCGTCATCCCGGAGAACCTCGGCGACGTCATCTCGGTGCTCAAGGCGGCCGGGTTCGACCTGGTCGTCGTCGAGACCCCGGGCATCGGCCAGGGCGACGCCGGCATCGTGCCCTTCGTCGACCGCTCGCTGTACGTGATGACGCCGGAGTTCGGCGCCGCATCGCAGCTCGAGAAGATCGACATGCTGGACTTCGCGGACGTCGTGGCGATCAACAAGTTCGAGCGCCGCGGCGCCGAGGACGCGCGCCGGGACGTGGGCCGCCAGCTCGTGCGCAACCGCGAGGAGTTCGGCGCGAGCTGGGAGGACATGCCGGTCTACGGCACCTCCGCCGCCACCTTCAACGACGACGGCGTGACCGCGCTGTACCACGAGCTCGGCGAGCTGCTGTCCGAGAACGGCCTGACGCTGCACGAGGGCCGGCTGCCGAAGGTGGACCGCAAGACCTCGACCGAGTACGCCGCGGTGATCCCGCCGGAGCGGGTGCGCTACCTGGCCGAGATCGCCGAGACCGTGCGCAACTACCACGCCGAGACCGAGTCCGAGGCCACCAAGGCCCGGGTCCGCCAGCACCTGCGCACCGCCAGGGAGCTCGTCGGCGACAGCGTCGACGAGGCCCTGGAGAAGGCCGAGCAGGACCTGTCGAGCGAGTCCGCGCAGCTGCTCGACACCTGGCCGCAGGTCGTCGAGGACTACTCGGGCGACGAGCTCGTGGTGAAGGTCCGGGACAAGGAGCTGCGCACCCAGCTCACCCGGGAGACGCTGTCCGGCAACAAGATCCCGCGCGTGTCCCTGCCGCGCTACACGGAGGACGCGGAGCTGCTGCGCTTCCTGCGCAGGGAGAACCTGCCCGGGAGGTTCCCCTTCACCGCCGGGGTGTTCCCGTTCAAGCGGGAGGGCGAGGACCCGGCCCGCATGTTCGCCGGCGAGGGCGACCCGTTCCGCACCAACCGCCGGTTCAAGTACCTGTCCGCGGACTCCGAGGCCAAGCGGCTCTCGACGGCGTTCGACTCGGTGACGCTCTACGGGCACGACCCGGACACCCGCCCGGACATCTACGGCAAGGTCGGCACGTCCGGCGTCTCGATCGCGACGCTGGACGACATGAAGGAGCTCTACGCGGGCTTCGACCTCTGCTCGCCCACGACCTCCGTGTCGATGACGATCAACGGACCGGCGCCGACGATCCTGGCGTTCTTCCTCAACGCCGCGGTGGACCAGCAGATCGACAAGTTCCGCGAGGAGGAGGGCCGCGAGCCGGACGAGGCCGAGCGCGAGGAGCTGACCGCCTTCGCCTACGCGAACGTCCGCGGCACGGTGCAGGCCGACATCCTCAAGGAGGACCAGGGCCAGAACACCTGCATCTTCTCCACCGAGTTCTCGCTCCGGATGATGGCGGACATCCAGGAGTGGTTCATCCGGCACAACGTGCGGAACTTCTACTCCGTGTCGATCTCGGGCTACCACATCGCCGAGGCCGGGGCGAACCCCATCAGCCAGCTCGCGTTCACGCTGTCCAACGGCTTCACGTTCGTGGAGAGCTACCTCGCGCGGGGCATGGACATCGACGACTTCGCGCCGAACCTGTCCTTCTTCTTCTCCAACGGCATGGACGCCGAGTACACGGTGATCGGCCGGGTCGCGCGGCGGATCTGGTCCGTGGCGATGCGGGAGAAGTACGGCGCCAACGAGCGCTCGCAGAAGCTGAAGTACCACGTCCAGACGTCGGGCCGGTCCCTGCACGCGCAGGAGATGAACTTCAACGACATCCGGACCACCCTGCAGGCCCTCTGCGCGCTCTACGACAACGCGAACTCGTTGCACACCAACGCCTACGACGAGGCGATCACCACCCCGACCGAGTCCTCGGTGCGGCGCGCGATGGCGATCCAGCTGATCATCAACCGCGAGTGGGGCCTGTCGATGAACGAGAACCCGCTGCAGGGCTCGTTCGTCGTCGACGAGCTGACCGACCTCGTCGAGGAGGCCGTGCTCGCCGAGTTCGACCGGATCGCCGAGCGCGGCGGCGTGCTGGGCGCGATGGAGACGGGCTACCAGCGCGGCAAGATCCAGGACGAGTCGATGCTCTACGAGCACCGCAAGCACACCGGCGAGCTCCCGATCATCGGCGTGAACACCTTCCGCAAGCCGGAGGAGGACGAGCCCGTCGAGATCGAGCTGGCCCGCGGCACGGAGGCCGAGAAGCAGTCCCAGCTCCAGCGGCTGGCGGACTTCCAGGCCCGGAACAAGGCCGAGGCCGAGCAGGCGATCCGCCGGCTGCAGGACGTCGCCACCGGCGAGGGCAACGTGTTCGACGAGCTGATGAAGGCCGCCCGGGTCTGCTCGCTGGGGCAGCTCACGGATGCCTTCTTCGAGGTGGGGGGCCAGTACCGGCGCAACATGTAGCCGGCGCCCCTCCCACCCCCCGTCGCCCCGCACCTGGTCAGTGCGGGGCGACACCCTTCTCACGACCCGGTGAGCGAACGGCGCTTTCACTCATTCCTAGTGAGCGAGAGCGCCGCTCGCTCACCTCGGCCCGGGCCGCTCAGCGGCATGGGCGGCGAGGACACGCTGCAGGCCGGCCGTGATCGCGTCGCGCTCCTCGGGCGTCAGGTGGTCGGCGAAGTGCCGCCCGATCCCGTCGAGGTAGCCCGGAGCCGCCGCGCGCAGCCGCTCCCGGCCCGCGGGCGTCAGGACCGCCCAGCTCCCCCGCCGGTCGGCCGGGTCCTGCTCGCGCACCACGAGCCCGGCCCGCACCAGCTCGTCGACGATCCGGCTGACCCGCGAGCGCGACACCACCGCCCGCTCCCCCAACTCCTGCATCCGCAGCCGGCGGTCCGGGGCCGAGCCGAGCTCCAGCAGCACGTCGTACCAGGTCAGCGGCATGCCCTGGGAGCGCTCCATGTCGCGTTCCAGCTCGCGGAGCACCGCGGCATGGGTCCGCAGCAGCGCGGCCCAGGCCGCCACGCCCGCGTCGTCGGGATCCATGCGCGCAGCATAGCTTGTGCGTGCGCACACATCGTGCTTATCCTGTGCGTGCGCACGCACCTCTTCTCGAAGGAGTCCCATGACCCGCCTGCTGCACGTCGCCGCCTCGCCCCGCGGGGCCGCCTCCGAGTCGCGCGCGATCGCGAGGACCTTCCTCGACGTCTACGCCGAGACCCACCCCGACGCCGAGATCGCCCACCGCGACCTGTGGGACGGCACGCTGCCGGCCTTCGGCCCCCCGGCCGCCGAGGCGAAGATGGCGGTGTTCGCCGGCCGGGAGCCCGAGGGCGAGGGCGCGGCGGCGTGGGCCGCGGCGACCGCCGAGTTCCGCCGGTTCGACGCGGCCGACCGCTACCTGTTCAGCGTCCCGATGTGGAACGCCGGCGTGCCCTACGTGCTCAAACAGCTGATCGACGTGATCAGCCAACCGGGCCTGGTGTTCGGCTTCGACCCGGAGCAGGGGTACACGGGGCTGCTCCACGGGAAGAAGGCCGCCGTCGTCTACACCAGCGCGGTCTACGGCGCCGGCCGCGGCCCGGCGTTCGGCCGCGACTTCCAGGCCACCTTCTTCACCGACTGGCTGCACTGGGCCGGGATCGAGGAGGTCGAGGAGATCCACTTCCGCCCGAACCTCGTCACCGCGGACGCGGACACGGCCCGGCAGGCCGCCCACGCCCGGGCCCGGGAGCTGGCCAAGACCTGGTGATCCTGTGAGCGAACGGCGCTCTCGCTCACTAGGCGTGAGCGAGAGCGCCGTTCGCTCATCGGGGTGGGAACGGGACGACGGCATGCCCACCGCCCCTGCCGGGTATGCGGACCCGGACGGTCCGTGGGAAGGGGAACGCATGGCGCGGCCGAAGGTCGTGGTGGTCGGCGGCGGGTTCGGCGGGGTCTACGCGACCCGCCGGCTGGCCCGTGCGGACGCGGACGTCACGCTGCTCGACCGGACCACGACCTCGCTGTTCCAGCCGCTGCTCTACCAGTGCGCCACCGGGTTGCTGTCCGAGGGGCAGATCACGACCCCGCTGCGGACCCTGATGCGCCGGCACCGCAACGTGCGCGTGGTCCTCGGCGAGGCGTGCGACCTCGACGCGACCGCGCGCGTGCTCACCGCCCGACGCCCGGACGAGACGACCTTCGAGCTGCCCTACGACCAGCTCGTCGTCGCCGCGGGGATGCGGCAGTCGTACCTCGGCCACCCCGAGTTCGCGGTGCACGCGCCCGGGATGAAGACCATCGACGACGCGCTGGCCATCCGCCGCCGCGTGCTCGGGGCGTTCGAGATGGCGGAGACCCTGCCGGACCCGCGGGACCGGGCGGAGTGGCTCACCTTCGCCGTGGCCGGCGGCGGCCCGACCGGGGTGGAGCTGGCCGGGCAGATCCGCGAGCTCGCCCTGCACGCGATCGAGCACGAGTACCGGCACATCGACCCGCGGGAGGCGCGGGTGCTGCTGTTCGACGGCGGCGACCGGGTGCTCAAGTCCTTCGGCCACAACCTCACCGACAAGGCGCAGCAGGCCCTGGACAAGCTCGGTGTCGAGACCGTCTTCGGCGTGCACGTCACGGACGTCGACGAGCGCGGGATCGTCACCACCGCGAAGAAGCCGGGCCCGGACGGGCGGCGGGAGCAGCGCCGCTACGAGGCCCGCACGGTCCTGTGGACCGCGGGCGTCGAGGCGGTCCCGTTCCTGGAGAACGTCGCCAAGGAGACCGGGGTGACGCAGGACCGGCAGGGCCGGATCCCGGTCGAGCCGGACCTCACCGTGGCGGGGCATCCGGAGATCCGCGTGGTCGGCGACGTCATGAGCCTCGGCGACCTCCCCGGTGTCGCCGAGGTGGCGATGCAGTCCGGGCGGCACGCGGGCGAGGACGTCCGGCGGGTGCTGGCCGGGAAGCCGACGCGCCCGTTCCGGTACCGGGACCTCGGCAACGCCGCCTACATCTCGCGCCGGCACGCCCTGCTGGAGAAGGGCCGGCTGCGGGTCGACGGGTTCACCGGCTGGATCCTGTGGGGCGGTATCCACATCGCGTTCCTCGCGGGCGTGCACAACCGGTTCACCACGCTGCTGAGCTGGGCGACCGCGCTCGCGGCCAACCGGCGCGGGGAGCGGGCGTACCCGCTCGGCGAGCCGACCACCGCCGCGCGCCCGTACACCACGGAGTACGTCCGGCGAGGATGAGCGACCGGCACGTTCGCTCAGTAGGTGTGAGCGAGAGTGCCGTTCACCGGGGTCGGGTGGGGGTCACGCGGGGGGCGGGGATCCGGCGGAGGGCGAGGGCCAGGGCGAGCGCGCCGGCGAGCAGCACGGTGAGGTAGCCGACGACCCCGGTCCAGCCGGCGTGGTCGAACACCACCCCGCCGACGGTGCCGCCCACGCTGCTGCCCGCGTAGTAGCCGAACAGGTACAGCGACGACGCGATGCCCGGCGAGCCCTCGGCCAGCATCGACGAGCGCCGCCCCACCCAGCTGCTCGCCAGCGAGTGGCCGGCGAAGAACCCGACCGTGACGAGGAGCAGCCCGGCGAGGACCGTCGGCAGCCAGGCGGGCGTGGTGACCCACGCGCCGGCGGCGGCGACGGCGATCCCGATCCACATCACCTTCCGACGGCCGAACCGGTCCCCGAGCCGGCCCGCGGCCGTCGACGCGTAGGAGCCGGCCAGGTACCCGAGGAAGATCAGCGCGACGAGCGCCGCGGGCAGCCCGAACGGTGCGCGCAGCAACCGGAAGCCCAGGTAGTTGTAGACGGTCACGAACGCGCCCATGAGCAGGAAGCCGATGCCGAACAGGCACAGCAGGCCCGGGTCGCGCAGGTGCCGCAGGATCGGCACGCCCAGCTCGCGGACCCGGACGCGGGGCGCGGCCGGGGCGACCGACGGCGGCAGCAACATCCGGAAGGCCACGGTGCAGGCGAGCGACACGAGCCCGACGGCGAGCAGCGCGAGCCGCCAGCCCGCGACGTCCGCGACCGCCGTGGCGATCAGCCGGCCGGACAGTCCGCCGATGGTGTTGCCGGCGATGAGCAGCCCGACCGCGCCGCCGAGGTGCCGCGGGGCCACCTCGCGGGTCACGTGGGACATCGCCAGCGCCGGCAGCGCGGCCAGCGCCACGCCCTGCGCCGCCCGGATCCCGACGAGCACCCCGAAGGTCGGGGCGAGCGGGGCCAGCACGCCGAGGAGGGCCGACGCGGCCAGGGCGACCGTCATCACGCGGGCGCGGCCCCAGGCCTCGGCCACCGCCGAGAGCGGCACGATCGCGAGGGCCAGGGTCAGCGTGGTTGCCGAGAGCGCCAGGCTGGAGGTCCCCGAGGACACGCCGAACTCGTCGGCGAGCGTGGGCAGCAGCCCCTGCACCGCGTAGACCAGCACGAACGTCGCCAGCCCGGTGCACCACATCGCCAGCCCGAGCCGGCGGTAGCCCGGGCTGCCGCGCTCGTGACCGAGGGCGGAGGTGAGGGGTGCAGGGGCTGTCGTTGTCATCGCCAACGACCGTACGACCGGGGGCAGTATGCGTCCAATGCAAGAGAGCCCGTGCGATGATGCAGGAGTGGATGAGCCGGTGCTCCTGACCGCGCTCGCACCCCGGCTGCGCTGGTTCGTCGCGGTCGGGCGGGCGGAGCACGTCACGCACGCGGCGGACGAGCTGGGTGTGCCGCAGTCCACGCTCTCCCGCGGGATCGCCCGGCTCGAACGGGAGCTGGGGACCTCGCTATTCGTCCGCAGCGGCCGCTCCGTGCGGCTCACCCGCGAGGGCCGGCTGCTGCTGCGCTACGCCGAACGCGCCCTCGCCGAGCTGGCCACCGGGGCCCGCGAGCTGGCCGGCGAGGTCGACAGCGTCCGCGGCCGGGTCACGCTGGCCTTCCTGCCGACGCTGGGCGCCGATGTCGTCCCGGGGGTGATCGGCGAGTTCCGCGCGCGGCACCCCGGCATCCGGTTCGACCTCGTCCAGGATGCGCACGCGGTCCTGTTGCAGCGGCTGCGGGCCGGCGAGGCCGACCTCGCGCTCACCTCCCCGCTGCCCGAGGAGGCCGGGCTCGCCGCGCAGCCCCTGGGCGAGGAGGAGCTGCGGCTCGCGGTGCCCGCCGACCACCCGCTGGCCGCCCGCCGCGAGGGCATCCCGCTGGCCGACGCCGCGGGCGAGGCCTTCGTCGGCTTCCTGCCGGGGTACGGCCTGCGGACCATCGTCGACGCCTGGTGCCGGGAGGCCGGGTTCACCCCGCGGCTGGCCTTCGAGGGCGGCGACACCGCGACGCTGCGCGGGTTCGTCGGGGCGGGCCTGGGCGTCGCCCTGCTGCCGGTGTCACACCGGGAGCCGCCACCCGGCGTCGTCGAACTCCCGGTGACGAGCCCGCGGACGAGCCGCGTGATCGGCGTGGTGTGGTCGCGGGACCGGCCCGCCAGCGCGCCGGTGCGGGCGCTGCGCCGGTTCCTGCTGGACCGGGACGCCCCGCTGTTCGCCAGCGTTTGACAGCCTCTCCGGCGCTTCCTACCTTCCGTCCGGAATGGGCGACGGCGCCGCATTCCGGCGTCCCGTCCTCGGTGAGGAGGGTCGGGTATGCGGCGTCGCGCGATCGGAGGGCTGCTCGCGGTCCTGTGCGTGTTCCTCGCCGGCTGCGGGCTTCGCGGCGCCGGGCAGGCGGGCGGCAGCGACACGTACGTGCTGCGCTTCTCCCACGTCGTCACGGCCAAGACGCCGAAGGGCAAGGCGGCCCAGCGGTTCGAGGAGATCGTCGAGCAGCGTTCCGGCGGCCGGATCGCCGTCGAGATCTATCCGAACTCCGAGCTCTTCGGCGACGAGGACGAGCTGCAGGCCCTCCAGTCCGGCGCGGTGCAGATGCTGGCCCCGGCCAGCGCGAAGTTCACCACGATCGCCCCCGCGCTGCAGGTGCTCGACCTGCCCTTCCTGTTCCGCGACGTCGAGGACATCCCGCGCGTCGCCTCCCCGGACACCGCCGTGGGGCGCGCGATCTTCGGCAACCCCGAGCTGGCCCGCCGCGACATCCTGGTGCTCGAGCTGTGGGACAACGGCCTCAAGCAGCTGTCCTCGAACACCCGGATGACGGCGGCCGAGGACCTCTCGGGCCTGCGGTTCCGCATCCAGCCGTCGGACGTCCTGCGCGCCCAGTTCGCCGCCTGGGGCGCCCAGTCCACCCCGCTGGCCTTCGCCGAGGTCTACAACGCCCTGCAGCAGGGGCTCATCGACGGCCAGGAGAACCCCTGGTCGAACATCGAGTCGCAGAACATGCACACGGTGCAGCGGTACATCACCGAGTCGAACCACGGCTACGTCGGCTACGTGCTCACCGTGAACCGGCCGTTCTTCGAGGAGCTCCCGCCGGACCTGCAGCAGGTGGTCCGTGAGGCGGCCACGGAGTCCGCCCGGTACAACCGCGAGGTCGCCGCCCAGCTCAACGAGGAGGCGAAGAAGACGATCGCCGAGGCCGGCACCACGGAGATCGTGCAGCTCACGCCCGAGCAGCGGGCCGCGTTCGAGGCCTCGGTGGTCCCCCGGGTGTGGGACGAGCAGGCGGACGTCATCGGCCGGGACGTCGTCGACGAGCTGCTGGCGCAGCGCCGGGCGGGCGGTGCGTGATGGCGGCCTTCGACCGTGTCCTCACCCGGGTCGAGAACGTGCTGGCGGCCGGGTCGCTGGGGCTCGCCGCGCTGGTCGCGATCGTCGCGGTGCTGCTGCGCACGACCACGGGACAGATCCTGTTCTGGTCCGAGGAGGCCGTGATCCTCCTCGTGATCACCTCGACCTTCCTCGGCGCCGTGGTGACCCTGCGCTACGACGAGCACGTCAACGTCGACCTGGTGGCCCTGTTCCTGTCCGAGCGCGGCAAGCGGGTGCTGGCGCTGATCGGGATCGCGGTCACCCTGGTCTACCTCGGCATCGTCGGCGCCTTCGCCTGGCTGGTCCTCGCCGAGCCGTACGCCCGGCTGACCCTGACCCCGGCGCTGAAGCTGCCGCTCTGGCTCGCGACCCTCCCGGTCCCGGTCGGCTTCACGCTGATGTTCCTGCGCGCCTGCGAGATCGCCTCACGCATGCTCTCGGGCCGGGATCCCTACCCCGCGCGGACGGCCGAACGGGAGGCCGAGGAGGCCGCGGAGCTGGAGGCCGAGGGCGCGATCGGGCGCCCACCGGACGAGGGGCCCACGGACGACGGCCCGGGCCGCGGCGAGGCCGGCCGATGAGCGCCGCCGCGATCGCCCTCCTGGTCACCCTGGTGGTGCTGCTGCTGTCCTCGGCGCCGATCGCCGTGGCGCTCGGGCTCACGACCTTCCTCTACTTCTTCTACTTCACGACCATCCCGCTCACGCAGGTCCCGGAGACCCTCACCAACGCGCTCAACAGCTTCCCGCTCGTCGCGATCCCGTTCTTCGTCCTCGCCGCCACGATCATGAGCCGGGGCGGGATCAGCAGGCGCCTGACCGAGGCCGGGCTCGCGGCCGTCGGCGGGTACCGCGGCGGGCTGGCGATGACGGCCGTGCTGTCCTGCGTCTTCTTCGCCGCGATCTCCGGCTCGAGCCCGGCGACCGTGGTGGCCGTCGGCACCCTGCTGATCCCCGCGATGATCCGGGCGGGCTACGGCCGGGACTTCTCGACCGGGCTGATCGCCACGTCCGGGTCGCTGGGAATCCTCATCCCGCCGTCCATCCCGCTGATCGTCTACGGCATCGCGACCGAGACCTCGATCGGCGACCTGTTCCTCGCCGGGATCCTGCCCGGCCTGCTGGCGGGGGCGTTCCTGCTGGTCATGGTCGTGGTCGTGGCCCGGCGGCGGGGCTACGGGACGGGGGCCGACGCCGTCGACATGACGCGGGCCGAGAAGGTCCGCGCCTTCCGGGACTCCATCCTGTCGCTGCTGCTGCCCGCGTTCGTGCTGGGCGGCATCTACGGCGGCTTCTTCACCCCGACCGAGGCCGCGGCCATGGCCGTGTTCTACGCGCTGCTGGTCAGCCTGCTGGTGTACCGCGAGCTGTCGTGGCGCGACATCGGGCCGATCCTGCTGCGCTCGGCCCGGACGTCCGCGATGGTCATGTTCATCATCGCCAACGGCATCCTGTTCTCCTTCGTGCTGACCTACGAGCGGATCCCGGGCGAGGTGACGGGCGCGCTGCTGGGCCTGAACCTGCAGCCGTGGCAGTTCCTGCTCCTGGTCACCGTGCTGCTGCTCATCGTGGGCTGCTTCATGGAGACCTCCAGCGCCATCCTCATCCTCGCCCCGATCCTCTTCCCCATCGCGACGGAGCTGGGTGTCAACCCGATCCACCTCGGGATCATCATCGTGATGAACCTGGAGATCGGCATGATCACGCCGCCGCTCGGCCTGAACCTGTTCGTGGCCAGCGGGATCTCGCGGATGAGCGTGCTGCGGGTGGCGCGCGCGGCGCTGCCCAGCGCCGGGGTCCTGCTGGTGGCCCTGCTGATCGTCACCTTCGTCCCGGTGATCAGCCTCGCCCTCGTGGAGTGACTAGCCTGGGCGGCATGCGGACGGTGATCGACCCCGTGGTGATCGACTCGTGACGGTCGACGACGAGGGCCGCGCCGTCGACGTGCCGGCGAAGGTCGAGCGGATCGTGTCCGTCGTGCCGTCGCTGACGGAGGCGGTCGGGGCCACGGACGTCTCCCGGTTGGTGGCCGCGACGGACTGGTGCACCCATCCCGAGGGCCTCGACGTGCCGCGGGTGCGCGGCACCAAGAACCCCGACGTCGAGGCGATCGTCGCGCTCGAGCCGGACCTGGTGCTGGCCAACCAGGAGGAGAACAGGCCCGGCGACCTGCAGCGCCTGCGCGACGCGGGGCTCGCCGTCTACGTGACCGACATCCGGACCGTCGACGGCGGGCTGGACTCGCTCGGCCGCATGCTCGCCGCCTGCGGGTTCGACGAGCCGGTGTGGCTCGCCGAGGCCCGCCGCCTGTGGGCCGCCCTGCCCGAGCCGGCCGAGCGGCGCCGCGCGGTGGTCCCGATCTGGCGCAGGCCGTGGATGGCCTGCGGCTCGGACACCTTCACCGGCGCGGTGCTCGCCCGGCTCGGCGTGGACAACGTGCTCGCCGACTCCCCCGAGCGCTACCCGCGGTTCGACCCGGCCGACCTGCCCGCGCACGACCTCGTCGTGCTGCCGGACGAGCCCTACCTCTTCACCGCCGACGACGGCCCGGAGGCCTTCACCGCTCCGTCCGTGCTGGTCAGCGGGCGGTTGCTGACCTGGTACGGGCCGAGCCTGGTGGAGGCCGCGCGGGTGCTGCCGGAGGCCCTGCGGGGTTAGGACGCCTGCGGGAGGCGGGCCTCGCGCAGGGCGCTGCGGCGGATCTTGCCGGCGTCGTCGCGCAGGGGCTCGGCGGTGAGCTCGACCGTCCGCGGCACCTTGTACGGGGCGAGCCGGCCGCGCACGAACCCGCGCAGCTCCTCCTCCCCCGGCTGCTCCCCCGCGACCTGCACGATCGCGTGCACCACGCTGCCGTAGTCCTCGTCGGGCAGACCGATCACGGCGGCCGACAGCACCGCCGGGTGCTCGCAGAGCGCGGCCTCGACCTCCGCCGGGTACACGTTCGCGCCGCCGACCAGGATCATGTCGGTCTGCCGGTCGGCGAGGTAGAGGTAGCCGTCCGCGTCGAAGGTGCCCATGTCCCCCAACGACTCCCACCCGTCGCGCTCGCGCGCCTCGGCGCCGATGTACCGGTAGGTCGTCGCCTCCCCGTCCGGCCGCATCCAGATCTCGCCGACCTCGCCCGGCGGGAGCTCGCGGAAGTCCTCGCCGCGCACGCTCATCCGCCCGCGTTGCACCCGCCCGACCGAGCCGGGCCGCTCCAGCCACTCCCGGCCGTCGATCATGCAGTTCGCCTGCGCCTCGGTGCCCGAGTACAGCTCGATCACCGTCTCCGGCCCCACCCAGTCCAGCCAGCCCCGCTTCACGTGCGGCGGGCAGGGCGCGCCGACGTGCAGCACGGTCCGCAGCGACGACAGGTCCGCGGCCTCCCGCACCTCGGCGGGCAGCCGCAGCATCCGGCCCATCATCGTCGGCACCACGTACAGCCACGTCGCCCGGTGCGCGGCGACGAGGTCCAGCGCGCGGGCGGCGTCGAACCGTCCCATGAGGACGACGTGGTGGCCCTGCAGCAGCGCCATCAGCGAGAACATGTACGGCGCGTTGTGGTAGAGCGGCGCGGTGGACAGGAACACCCCGTCCCGGTCGATCCGCAGCAGCGGGGCGCGCGCGAGCACGGCCTCCACGCTCGCCGGCTGCCCCGCCACGATCAGCTTGGGGCGGCCGGTGCTGCCGCCCGAGGTGGGCGCCTTCCACGACGGTCCGACGACGTCCGGCAGCGGCGTCGCGTCGCCGGTGGACAGGTCCTCGTCCCCGGCCAGCCACGGCCGCCCGTCGCCCGGGTCCAGCCCCACGACCAGGGCCGGGTCGGCGATCCGGACCAGCGCGGCGAGCTCCGCGGGCGGGAGCCGGTGGGACAGCGGCTGCGGCACCGCACCGAGCTTCCACGCGGCCAGCGAGCACTCGACGTGCCGGATCCCGTTCGGCAGCGCGATGGAGACGAAGTCCCCGTACCCGACCCCGAGCCCGGCGAAGCGGCGGGCGAGCCGGGTGGAGCGCTCGTCGAGCTCCCGGCGGGTGACGCCGCCGCGCTCGTCGGTCAGCGCGGGGCGGTCCGGCCCGGCGGCGGCGAGCTCGCGCAGTCGGACGGCGAGAGCGGTGCTGACGGTGCTGACGGCACTGACGGCACTGGCGGGACTGGCGGGACTGGCGGCGCTGCTCGGCATTCTCGTGAGCATCGCTCACGACCGGGGTGTGCGGCAAGGTCGCCGACGGGCGCCAGGAGGACGGCCCACGGGGTCCCCGTGGCGCGGTCCTCGCCGGCGCCCTCGCCGTGCCCGCTCCTACCGGCTCGCCTTCAGCAGGTCGGAGCACTTCTCGCCGACCATCATCGTGGTGATGTTGGGGTTGATCGCGGGCAGGAAGGGCAGCACGGACGCGTCGGCCACCCGCAGGTTCTCCACCCCCCGCACCCGCAGCTGCGGGTCCAGCGGAGCCTTCGGATCCGTCGCCGGGCCCATCTTCACCGTGCAGGCCGGGTGGTAGACGGTGTTGTGCGTCCTGACGACGTAGTCCTCGATCTCGTCGTCGCGCACGGCCTCGGGCCCCGGCGCCAGCTCGTGGGCCACCCACTCCTTCAGCGCGGGCTGCTCGGCGATGCGCCGGGCCAGCCGGATGCCCTCGGTCATCACGCGCATGTCGTGGCCCTCGGGGTCGGTGAAGTAGCGCGGGTCGACCCGGGCGCGGTCGCGGAAGTCCCGGCTGCGCAGCCGCACCGTGCCCCGGGACCGGCCGCGGGTGACGTTCGGGGTGAGGCAGAAGCCGTTGTCCGTGCTCGGGTAGCCCCAGCGCACCGTGTTGAGGTCGAAGGGCACGGAGCCGTAGTGCATCATCAGGTCCGGCCGGTCCAGGCCCGGCCGGGTGCAGTGGAACAGCCCGATCTCCCACCACTGCGTGGACCGGTCGACCATCGGGCGGGCGGCCTCCCACATGACCAGGCCCTCGACGTGGTCGTCGAGGTTCGCCCCGACGCCGGGAGCGTCCACCAGCACCTCCACCCCGAAGTCCTTCAGGTGCTCGGCGGGCCCGATCCCGGACAGCATGAGCAGCTTCGGGGTGTCGATCGCGCCCGCGGACAGGATCACCTCACGGCTCGCCCGCACGATCTGGCGGCCCGGCCCGATCCCGCGCTGGTACTCGACTCCGGTCGCCCGGGGGCCGTCGAACAGCACCCGGGAGGCCCACGAGTCCGTGCGGACCTCGAGGTTCCGTCGGGTGCCCATGACCGGGTGCAGGTAGCTGACCGAGGCCGACGCCCGCGTGCCGTCCGGGAACGAGTTGATCTGGAAGAAGCCGGCGCCCTCGGTGATCGTGACACCCTCGTTGAACCGGACCGTCGGCATCCCGACCGCCGCGCACGCCTCCAGCATCGCGACGCCGCACGGGTCGTCCGGCGGGATCTGCATGAGGTTCACCGGGCCGGAGCGGCCGTGCCCCTCCCACGGGCCGTCGTTGGTCTCCAGCCGGCGGATGAGCGGCCAGCACTCGTCGGCCGTCCAGCCGTCGCAGCCCAGGGACGCCCACTCGTCGAGGTCCTCGCGCGGGGTCCAGAACGCGATGCAGGAGTTGTGCGAGGAGCAGCCGCCGAGCACCTTGGCCCGGGCGTGCCGGAGGAAGGAGTTGCCGTGCTCCTGCGGCTCGACGAGGTAGTCCCAGTCGTAGCCGGAGTCCAACAGGTACATCCAGTCCTCGAGGCGCAGGATCGCCGGGTCCCCGACGTCCGACGGGCCGGCCTCCAGCAGGCACACCGTGACCGACGGGTCCTCGGACAGCCTGGCCGCGAGCGCGCAGCCCGCCGAGCCCCCGCCGACCACCACGTAGTCGAACGTGCCGGCCTCGCCGGCGCCCGGCGCCTCCCCGATGTGGATCCCCGTCACGGCAGCTCCCCCTCCATCTGCTTCATCTGCTCGGCCATGTGCTCGGGCAGGGTGCCGAGCTGGTGGCGGCCCTTGAGCCGGAACCACAGCAACCCGATCAACGCCACCGCCCCGATGAAGATGAACGCGATCCAGCGCAGGACGCCCTCGCCGTAAACGTCGGCCCGCGGCCAAGCCAGGTTCAGCGCCATCGCCGCACCCCACAGCACGGCCAGGATGTTGATCGGCAGGCCGAGCCGGCCGAGCGAGAAGTAGCCGCTCGTGCGCGCGTCGGGACCCGGCCACTCGCCGCGGAGCCGCTTGAGCAGCATCGGGCCCGTGACCAGCAGATACGCCAGGTAGATCATGATGATCGCGACGCTGGTGACGGCGGTGAAGATCGCCGGCGAGCCGATGTTCACCACCAGGATCAGCACCGACGCCACGCCGATCAGGACGGCCGGGACGACCGGCGTCTTGCGCTTCGGGTCGATCCGCGCCAGCCGCGCGCCGCCCGGCAGCGCGTTGTCGCGGGCCATCGCGAACATCAGCCGGATGGCCGCCGTGTGCACGGCCAGCGCGCAGACGGTGATCGCGACGATGATCGTAACCAGGAAGATCTTGCCCAGGGTGGAGCCGAGCGCCTGGATGACGATCAGCTGCAGGCCGCCGCCGTTCTCGCCGAGGGCGGGGTCGGCCAGGTCCGGCGCGGCGAGGATGCCGAAGAGCAGGATCAGCCCGCCGATCACGAACGAGGCGATCACGGCACGCAGGATCGCGGTCGGCGCGGTCCGCCGCGGGTCGACCGTCTCCTCACCCAGCGAGCTGGCGGTGTCGAAGCCGTACATCACGTAGGCGCTGGCCAGCGCCGCGACGAGGAACGCGGCGAAGTACCCGCCGGGCTGCCCGGCGCCGATCCCGTTCGTGTCGAGCAGCACCGACGGCGGGTTGACGATGTTCACGCCGAGCAGGATCACCAGCAGCACCGCCGCGATCAGCTCGATGAACACCCCCGTGCTGTTGATCCGCGCCATCAGCTTCACGCCGAACGCGTTCACCAGCGTCGTGAACAGGATCAGGATCGCGCCCCAGATCACGGCGCTGACGGCGAAGTCCGTCTCGCCGGTGCCGTCGCCGACGAGCTGGAAGCCGGACCAGATCTGCGGCAGCGTGACCTGGTAGGCCAACACCACCGCGGTCAGGGTGACCACGGACGCGGTGAACATGATCCAACCGGCGAGCCAGGACGTCGTCGGGCCGGCCAGGCGCTTGGACCAGTTGTAGACCGACCCGGCGACCGGGTAGCGGCCGGCGAGCTCGGCGAAGCACAGCGCCACCATGATCTGGCCCGCGAACACCATCGGCCAGGACCACCAGTACATCGGCCCGCCGAAGCCGAAGCCGAAGTAGAAGAGCTGGAACGTGCCGGTGAGGATCGAGATGTAGCTGACGCCGGCGGCGAAGCTGGCGAACTTGCCGATGCTGCGGTCGAGCGACTGGCTGTAGCCGAACTCGGAGAGTCCGTGGTCGTGCTGCTCGTTCTCGGTCGTGCTCACACAGGCCTCCGGTGCTCAGCCCTTGAACCACCCCTGCGGCGCGGGGGCGGTGTTGTGCCAGACGTGCTTGGCCTCCTGGTACTCGTGGAGGCCGGCGTGCCCGAGCTCGCGGCCGTTGCCGGACCGCTTCATCCCGCCCCACTCCGCACCGGGCACGTACGGGTGGTAGTCGTTGATCCACACGGTGCCGTGCCGCAGCGCGGAGGCGACCCGGTGCGCGCGGCCCATGTCCCGGGTGAACACCGCCCCGGCCAGGCCGTACTCGGTGTCGTTGCCCAGCTCGAGCGCCTGCTCCTCGGTGCTGAACCGCTCCACGGTGAGGATCGGCCCGAAGGTCTCCTCCCGGATCACCCGCATGTCGCGCCGGACGTCCGTGATCACGGTGGGCAGGTAGAAGAAGCCCTTGGCCAGGCCGGGGTCGTCCGGGCGGGCGCCGCCGCAGACGATCGTCGCACCCTCCTCCCGCGCCGACGCCACGAAGCCCTCGATCTTCGCCCGGTGCGCCTCGGAGACCAGCGGCCCGACCTCGACGCCCTCCTCCAGGCCGTTGCCCAGCCGGATCCGGGCGGCGCGGCGGGCGATCTCGGCGACCAGGTCGTCGTGCAGGGTGTCCTCGACGATCAGCCGCGCACCGGCCGAGCACACCTGCCCGGAGTGCAGGAACACCGCGAGCATGGCGTAGTCCACGGCGACCTCGAAGTCGGTGTCGGCGAAGACGATGTTCGGGTTCTTGCCGCCGAGCTCCACCGCGGTGCGCTTGATCGTCTCGGCCGCGGCGCGGATGATCGCCTTCCCGGTCTGCAGGCCGCCGGTGAAGCTGACCATGTCGACGTCCGGGTGCCCGGTCAGCGGGGCGCCGACGGTGGGCCCGTCGCCCAGCACGATGTTGACCACGCCGGCGGGCACCCCGGCCTCCTCGCACAGCTTCACGAGGTGGATCGAGGTCAGCGGGGTGACCTCGCTCGGCTTGATCACCATCGTGTTGCCGGCGGCGAGGGCGGGCGCGACCTTCCACGACAGCTGCAGCAGCGGGTAGTTCCAGGGCGTGACCAGGGCGCACACGCCCACCGGCTCGTGCACGACCCGGCTGACGACGGCCGGGATCCCGGTCTCGACCAGCCGTCCGGCGTCCTTGTCGGCGAGGTCGGCGTAGTAGCGGAAGACCGCGGTGACGTCGTCGACGTCGATACGGCTCTCGGTCAGCGTCTTGCCCGTGTCGAGGGTCTCGGTGTGCGCGATCTCCTCCTTGTCGCGCACGAGGAGGTCGGCGATCCGGTGGAGCAGGGCGCCGCGTTGCGGGGCCTCCGTGGTGCGCCAGGCCCCGGAGGTGTCGTCGAAGGCCCGGCGGGCGGCGGCCACCGCACGGTCCACATCAGCCGCCGCGGCCTGGTCCACCGACCGCACCACCGAGGCGTCGAAAGGGTTCACCACCTGCGCGGATCCGCCGGATCCGGAGGTCCACACGCCGTCGACGAAGAGGTCAGGCACGGCGCGAAGCGTGCTCCGAACCCTGTACAGGGTCAAGCAGACCGGGCATTTCGGCCCCTATAGTTCCGTCATGGGCAACACGGAGCGCGCGCGGGACGGAGGCGTGCAGTCCGTGGACCGCGCCATCACCGTCCTGGAGATCCTGGCCCGCCGCGGGGAGGCCGGGGTCAGCGAGGTGGCCGGGGAGCTCGACGTGCACAAGTCCACCGCGTTCCGGCTGCTCGGCGCGCTGGAGGACCGGGGGCTCGTCGAGCAGGCCACGGACCGCGGCAAGTACACCCTCGGGTTCGGGCTGATCCCGCTGGCCGGGGCGGTGTCCGGGCGGCTCGACGTCACGCGGCTGGGCCGGGAGTCCTGCGAGCGGCTGGCCCAGGAGTTCGGCGAGACCGTCAACATCGCCGTGCTGCAGGGCCGGCACGCCGTCAACGTCCACCAGGCCCGCGGCCCGTCGACGGTCCTGACCTACAACTGGATCGGGCGCATCACCCCGCTGCACTGCACCTCCAGCGGCAAGGCGCTGATCGCCTGGCTCGAGCCGGCGGACCTGACCCCGCTGCTCAAGGACGTCCTCGAGCACCCGGAGCGGTTCACCGAGAACACCCTCACGACCCGTGACGCGATCGACGCCGACCTGGGGCGGGTCCGCCGGGCGGGGTACGCGGTCGTCGTCGAGGAGTACGAGATCGGGCTGAACGCCGTCGCCGCCCCGATCCGCGACCAGAGCGGCGGGGTCGTCGCCGCCCTGTCCCTCTCCGGCCCCAGCTACCGCCTCCCGCCGGAGCGCCTCGACGACCTCGCCCCCACCGTCCTCGAGGCCGCCCGGGACATCAGCCGCAGGATGGGGTGGTGGGAGTAGGGCGACGCCCGCTCACGACGGACGGCCCCACCTTCCGGCAGTGGCGCCGACCGCGCCCGACACGTGCCCATGATCGTCGAACATGGACGGGACCGGTCGGAGTTCGACCGTCCCGCTCCACGACCGACGATCATGCGTGCCCGGGCCGCGCGCGCGTCCCGGTCACCGAGATGTGTCGAGGGATCAGGCCAGGCGGGCCTGCACCCAGTGGTGGAACTCGGCGATGTGGTGCTCGCTGGGGACCAGCGCGCCGCCGTGGGCGTAGACGCGGCTGGACATGGCGGGCTGGGTGCGCTCGCAGGCGGCGAAGTCCTGCGCGTTGACCCGGTGGAAGAGCTCCACCGAGCGGTCCAGGTCCACACCGGACCGTACGACCTCGGGCAGGAACAGCCAGTCGCACTCCACGAGCGTCCGGTCCGCGGCGACCGGCGTCATCCGGTGCACGATGACGTGGTCGGGCACGAGGTTCACGAACACGCCGGGGCGGATCGTGATGGCGTAGTACCTGCGGTCCTGGTCCTCGGCGATCCCGGGGATGCGGGTGTGCCCGGCCGAGCCGTCGACCGTGAAGCCCCGGACCTGCTCGCCGAACTCGGCGCCGTGCCCCACGTAGTACTGCGCGGCGTACCCGTCGGCGAACTCCGGGAGCACCTCGGTGAGCTCGGGGTGGATCGTCGCGCAGTGGTAGCACTCCATGAAGTTCTCGACGACGAGCTTCCAGTTGGCCGCCACGTCGTAGGAGATCCGCCGGCCGAGCGCGAGCCCCTCGATGCCGTAGTGGTCGATCGACTCGACATCGCCGAGCCGCGTCACCACCGCCCCCATCACCTCCTCCTCGAACGACGGGGGCTCCGGCGCCACGCACACCCACACGTAGCCGATCCACTCCCGCACCGCGACGGGCACGAGGCCGTACCCGATGCGGTCGACGTCCGGCATCTGCGTCAGGTTCGGCGCGGCGATGAGCTTGCCGGCCAGGTCGTAGGTCCACGCGTGGTACGGGCACTGCAGCTTGTTGCGGACCTTCCCCTCCGGCTCGACGCACAGCCGCGCGCCGCGGTGCCGGCAGACGTTGAAGAAGGCGCGGACCGCCCGGTCCCGCCCCCGCACGACGACGACAGACTCCCGGCCGACCTGCACGGTCCGGTACGCCCCGGGCTCGGCGAGGTCCGCGGAGAGGGCGACGCACACCCATCCCGCCTCGACGATGCGCTCCTGCTCGGCCTCGAAGATCGCGGGATCGGTGTACCAGTGCCCCGGCAGGGTGGGCACGAGGCTGCCGGCGGAGGCGGAGCCCGCGGAGCCGACCCTCGGGGCGGTGACCGGGGGTTGCTCGAGTGCGGTCACGGGCGGAGACGCTTCCCCTCGGGATCGAACAGGGGCTCGGCGGCGACGACGCCGGGCAGCCGGGCACCGAAGTACTCGACGGCGACCGGGGTGCCCGGGGCGGCGAGGTCGGCCGGCAGCCAGGCGTAGGCGATGCCGGCGTCGATCGTGGGGCCGTAGGCCGCGCTGGTCACGTACCCGACGGCGGTGTCGCCGGAGTAGACCGGCTCGGCGCCCATGACGACGTCCGTCGGGTCGTCCAGGAGGACGGGGACCAGCCGGCGGCGCGGGTCGGCCGACACGGCTGCGGCGCCGGGGTAGTCCCCCGGCTTGACCGCGAACGCGAGTCCCGCCTCGGCGGGCAGGTCCTCGCTGGTCATGTCCACGCCGCTGGCCCGGTAGCCCTTCTCCAGGCGCAGGCTGGTGAAGGCGTGCCGGCCCGCCGCGACCATGCCGTGCTCGGAACCGGCGGCCCAGAGCGCGTCCCAGAGCGCGAGGCCCTGGTCGGCCGTGGTGTAGAGCTCCCAGCCCAGCTCGCCGACGTAGGAGACGCGCAGCGCGAGCACCGGGACGGCGCCGACGTGGATCCGGCGGGCCCGGAAGTAGCCGAACGACAGGTCGTCCGTGCTCACCGCCGAGAGGACGTCGAGCGCGCGCGGACCCCAGAGGCCGACCCCGCAGGTCCCGGCGGTCACGTCGCGCACGGACACCCCGGCCGGGGCGAGGCGCCGCAGCCGGTCGACGTCCACCTCGCCGTTGGCCCCGACCTGGAACAGCTCCTCCCCCAGCCGGGTCACGGTGAGGTCGGACAGCACCCCGCCGCTCTCGGTGAGCATGAGCGTGTAGACGACCCGGCCCACCGCGACGTCGACCTTGTTGCTGGTCAGGCCGTCGAGGAAGGCGCAGGCGCCGGGCCCGGACACCTCGACGCGGGTCAGCGGGGTCATGTCGAAGAGCCCGACCCGGTCCCGCGTCGCGAGCGCCTCGGCCCCCGCGACCGGCGACCAGTGCCGCGCCGCCCACTCCCCGCGGCCGGGGATCCGGGCGACCTCGGGCAGCCCCGCGTTGGACTCGAACCACAGCGGCCGCTCCCAGCCGCCGATCTCGGTGAACACCGCACCGAGCTCCTGCTGGCGCAGGTGGAAGGGGCTGGTCCGCATCGGGCGGGGCCCGGCCGGCGGGTCGAGCGGGTGCAGGATGTCGTACACCTCGACGAAGTTCCGCGCGGCCCGCTGCGCCACGTACCCCGGCGAGCGCTGGGCCTCGGTGAAGCGGTTGAGGTCGCAGGCGTGGACGTCGAGCGACGGGTGCCCGTCGACCAGCCACTCCGCCAGCGCCCGGGCGACGCCGCAGGAGTGCGTGACCCACACGGCCTCGGCGACCCAGTACCCGCGCAGGTCGGGGTGCTCGCCGAGCAGCGGCATGCCGTCGGCGGTGAAGGAGAACACGCCGTTGAAGCCGTGCTCGATCCCGACGCCCTGCAGGGCGGGCAGCAGCGCCTGCGCGTCGGCGTAGGCGGGCGCCCAGTCCTCGGCCGTGAAGTCGAACGACGACGGCATCTCGGTGTGCGTCGGCAGGTTCGCCGGGTCGACCGCGATCGGGCGGTGGGCGTAGGAGCCGATGCCGAGGCGTTCGCCGTGCTCCCGGAAGTACAGGTCGCGGTCCTGGTGGCGCAGGATCGGCGCGGCCGCCTCCTGCGTCCCGAGGTCCCGCAGCCCGGGCACCGGCGCGGTGCGGGCGTACTGGTGCGCCATCGGCAACAGCGGGGTGGGCAGGTCGACCAGCGCCCCGGTCAGCGGCCCCCAGAACCCGGTGCACTGCACGACGACGTCGGCCGGGAAGGTGTCGCCCCGCCCGCCGACGGTCTCCGTCCGGACCCCGGTCACCCGGCCCTTGTCCCGCAGCACCTCCACCACACGTTGCTCGCCGAGGAACCGCGCGCCGCGCGAGATCGCCCGCCGTGCCTGGGCCTCGACCGCCCGCGGCGCCTTGGCCAACCCGTCCGTCGGGATGTGCAGGCCGGCGAGCACGCGGTCGGCGGGCACCAGCGGGTGCAGCGCGGCGCACTCGTCCGGACCGACGACCGTCGACTCCACGCCCACCGAGCTCAGGAACCCGTGCCGGCGCCACAGCTCGTCGACGCGGGCCGGCTCGGTGGCGACCTCCAGGCCGCCGACCTGGTTGAAGCACCACTGCCCGTCGAGGTCGAGGGAGGACATCTTCTCGACGGTGTACTTCGCGAACCGCGCCAGGGTGCGGGAGGGGCTCGCCTGGAACACCAACCCGGGCGCGTGCGAGGAGGACCCGCCGGGCAGGGACAGGGCGCCCCGGTCCAGCACGGTCACGTCCGTCCAGCCCCGTCCGGTGAGCTCGTCGGCGACGGCGGCTCCGACGACCCCGGACCCGATGACGACGACGCGAGGGGATCCCGGCCGGCTCATGAGGCGACGTACCGCTGCGCGCCCGCGGGCAGGTGCGGGATCTTCTCCGACAGCTGCAGGTAGACCGCGCCGTCCTCGATCACCACGGTGTGCGTGCGGACCGGGTACTGCGCCACGAGACCGTCGGCCTCGCCGGTGCGCAGGTCGAAGATCGCGGCGTGCAGCGGGCACTCGACGGCGCAGTCCTCGACGAACCCGTCGGCGAGGGAGGCGTCGGCGTGGGTGCAGGTGTCGTCGACGGCGAAGAGCTCGCCGTCGTCCGTGTGGAAGAGGGCGACGGGCGGACTGCCGGGAAGGTCCGTGAGTCGCAGGGAGGCGCCGCGCGGGAGATCGGCGAGCTGGCAGGCGTAGTTCATGTGCCGCGTCCTCGGATGCCGGGGTGACAGGCGGGGGCTGTGCGTACTGCGGAACACGCAGCATCACACGCAACAAGTTGAGGCCAGACGTCGCCCACTGTCAAGGGTGTGACGACACACGGAACACGATGTCCGGATTCGATCCGAACCCGAAACGGCGCGGTAACAGGCGCTGGGCCGGACGGGCGAGCAACACCGGGTGGCGCCCTACCCGCGGGCGGGGCGGTGCGGCGGGCAGGAATGTCCACGCCCGGGGCTCGGTGAGGGGCGTCGGGGAGGCCCGGGAGAAGTGCGGGGGAGACTCGCGGGACGGACCGGGAGGGCCCGCCCGGCCGGTCGACGTGCCGGGCCGGGCAGGCCTGCCGGACTCAGCGGGCGCGGCGGCCCCGGTTCCAGCCGCCCAGGATGCCCAGGGCGTCGAGGAGGCCGGCGCTGAACTTGCCGAGTGCGCGTCCGAGGTTCTTCACGTGCGTCTCCCGAGATACGTGCGGACTGGGGGCGGACACCCACACGGTCTCAAAAGGGTGACGGGCGTGCACACGTGGCCACGGCCGGGTGAGGGCCGTGCCCCGGGTCGACGTCCGCGCGACGCCGCTGCTCACGCCGGGCGCGGGCCCGCGCCCACCCTTCGCCGTGCCCGGTCCGGCGGTTCCCGGCCGTGCGGTGGACGCGCGTCGTCGATCGGTGGGCGGCGCGCGCCGGGTCGCCGGGATGCGATGCTGATTCCGAGGACCACCGGAGATCGAGAGCAGGAGCGCACGTGACCGTCACCGTCGTCGTCGGCAACCCGAAGCCCGCCAGCCGCACCCTCCAGGCCGGCGCCGCGCTGGCCGAGAAGCTCACCGGCGCCGCCCCCGACCACGTGATCGACCTCGTCGAGCTGGGCCCGGGCCTGCTGGGCTGGGGCGACGAGGCCGTCGCCGCGGCCGTCAAGACCGTGCAGGCGTCCTCGTTGGTGGTGTTCGCCAGCCCGACCTTCAAGGCCACCTACACCGGCCTGCTCAAGCTCTTCCTGGACCAGTTCGCCGGCGGCACCGGGCTGCAGGACGTCGTGGCCGTGCCGCTGATGCTGGGCGCCGGGCCGGGGCACGCGATGGCGCCGGACCTGACCCTCAAGCCGGTGCTGTCCGAGCTGGGCGGCACGTGCGCCCTCCCGGGCCTGTACCTGATCGACGCCACCTGGTCCGAGGCGCCGGAGCTCGAGGCCTACGCCGAGCGCTGGAAGCCGGTGGCGACCGCCCTGATGGCGCTGCGGTGACCGATGCCGTCCGCGATCCCGCCGTGCAGGCCCTCCGCGAGCTGGGCGCCCAGCTCGACCGCACGCTGACCGACCTCACCGAGGCCCGTCGGCGCGTCGACCAGCTCGAGCGGCTGCGCGCCAGCGGGCTGAGCTGGCACGAGATCGTCGCCCAGGAGGAGCGCCCGCTGGTGGTCGAGGCGCTCACCCGCGCGCTCGACGACCTGGGGACCGTCGGCGGCCGGTTCCGCCGCGAGGAGGCCCGCGCACTGCAGCGCGAGGAGGTGTCGATCACCCGGATCGGCAAGCTCTTCGGGGTCAGCCGGCAGCGTGTGTCGGCGATCCTGCACGAGACGCCCCGGCCGCCCCGGCAGCCGGGCGGGGGCCTCAGCGCCGGTCGGTGATCTCCACGCCCAGCGCGGCGAGCAGCAGGGCCCCGACCGGCACGAGCTGGTCGGGCCCGATCCGGCGGCCGCGCAGCGCGAGCGGGCCGCGGAGCCCGTCGACGGTCGAGCCGTGCAGGTCCGTGCCAGCCCAGCCGGGCGTCCTCGAGCGAGGCCTCGCCGAGGTCGCAGCGCAGGAAGGCGCAGTCGCGCGCGGTGAAGCGGTAGAGATCGGCGCCCCGCAACGACGTGTCCTCGACGTGCAGGAACGTGCCGGTCGCCATCCGGAGCCGGGCCAGGTCCGCGCGGCAGCCCGAGATCCGGACGTCGTTGAGCCCCGCGCCGTTCAGCTCGGCGCCGGTGAACCGGCAGTCAGTGAACGTGACCCGGGTGAACACGGCGTCGTCGAGCACCGCGCCGGAGAGGTCGCAGCGGTGGAACTCGGTGTCGCGACGGTGCAGCCCGCCCAGCGTGCGCCCGGCGAGGTCGACGCCGGAGAACCGGCACTCGTGCAGCCGCAGGTCCGCGACGTGCTCCGGCAGGACGAGGTCCGGCCCGGCCTCGATCCCGTCCCACAGGTCCCCCGGCTCCGGCGGCCCCGTCGCCGCGTCGTAGGACGACGGGAGGTCGGGCGGGTCGGGGCGGGTCTTGGCGGTACGGGTCCGGCGGGCCACCCCGCGACGTTACCGGCGGGCGCGGGGGTGGCCGGGCCCTGTACCTGCAGCACCGAGCCCGGGCGCCTTCCGCAAGGGCCGAGCGCCGCTTGACCTGCCCGACCGGCGCGAGGACGGTGGGCGGCCCGGCACGCGACCGCGCGACGCCGGCACGGCTCCACGCTCCACCGGCGCGACTCCGCAGGGGGTGTCATGTCCTCGCAGACCGACTTCTTCTCCCGCTTCGGCGACGTCTGGCGGACGGGCAAGGTCGACGTCCTCGACGAGCTCCTGCCCGCCGACGTCGCCTACCACATGCCGCCCTTCGAGGACATGGACCGGGCGGGCCTGAAGCAGCTGATCAGCGGCTTCCACCAGGCCTTCCCGGACTTCGCGCTCACCATCCACGAGGAGACGCGCGACGGCGGCACGACCACCGCCCGGTGGAGCTGCTCCGCCACGTTCACCGGGGCGTCCCCGCTGCTCCCGCTCGCTCCCACCGGCCTCGCGACGGAGGCCACCGGCGCGCACATCATCCACTGGTACGACGACGTGCCGATCGAGGTCTGGCACTTCGGGGACTGGCTCGGCTGGCTGCAGCGCTGCGGCGTGATGCCGCCGCTCGGGTAGCGAGTCGACCCGTCAGCGGCGGCCGGCGGCGCGGCGGTGGCGGAGCACGGCGAGCGGCCGGACCAGCAGCGCCGCCACGCAGAGGCCGAGGACGAGGGCGGCGGGCGCGCCGGCCGACACGGCCGCGAGGAGGCCTCCGGCGAGCACCACCATCACCACCGCGGCGACCACGGCGAGCCGGACCGAGGGCTCGGCGACGCGGCGCCGCAACCGTTGGACGGGAGGGGCGGACGGTGCCAGGCAGGCCCGGCGGAGCGCCCGGAACTCCCGGACCGCCGGCCTCGCGTTAGCCATGTCTAACAGCTACCCCTGGCCACCCCTACAAAACAAGCGGAATCTCAATTTCGGACACGTCTCACAGCTCGGGAACGCCCAGTACACGGTCCAGGTAGGCGTTGCGGAAGCGGCCCTCGGGGTCGAGCCGGTCCCGCAGCGCGACGAACGCGTCGAAACCGGGATAGAGGCCGCGGAGCTGCGCGGCGGTCCGGCTGTGCAGCTTGCCCCAGTGCGGGCGCCCGGCGAGCGCGGTCATCACCGCCTCGACGGCCCCGAAGTACGCCTCGTGCGGGCGCCCCCGCGCGACGTGGACCGCGAGGTAGGCGGTGTCGCGGCCGACGGCCGTCGACAGAGGGATGTCGTCGCCCGCCGTGATCCGCACCTCCACCGGCACCGTCACCTCCTGCGCGTGGCGTGCGGCGGCGGTCCGCAGCCCGGCGAACGCCTCCCCCAGCGCCTCACGGGGCACCGCGTACTCCATCTCCAGGAAGCGCACGCGCCGCGGGCTGCAGAAGACCCGGTAGGAACGGTCGACGTACTCCGGCGCGGCCATCCGCCCCGCCATCAGCCGGTTCAGCCGCGGCACCAGCGCCGGGACCCGGGCGCCCAGCCCGCAGGCCGTCGCGAACCCGGCGTTGCCGAGCAGCTCGTCGCCGACCCACTCCGTCACCCGGGCACGCCGGGGCCCGTCCGCCTCCGTGCGGTTGTTCCGCTTGAGCACCGCGATCTGGGTGTGCGGGAACCAGTAGAACTCGACGTGGTCGTTCGCGGCGGCGAGCTCGTCGAGCCCGTCCAGGACCTCGGCCAGCGGCACCGCCCGCTCCACGGCGTGCAGCCGGAACGCGGGCACGGTCTCCAGGGTCACCGAGGTGAGCACGCCCAGCGCGCCGAGCCCGACGCGGGCGGCGTGCAGCACGTCGCCGTTCTCCTCGGCCGTGCAGCGCAGCACCGACCCGTCCGCCAGCACCATCTCCAGGCCGCGGACCTGCGCGGCGATCCCCCGGTACCGCGCGCCGGTGCCGTGCGTGCCGGTGGAGATCGCGCCGGAGATCGTCTGCGCGTCGACGTCGCCGAGGTTGGGCAGTGCCCGGCCGTGCTGCCAGAGCAGCGCGTTGAGCACGCGCAGCCGCACGCCCGCGGGGACCGTGACGAGGTCGCCGTCGAGGGTGAGCCGCGGATCGGCGGGCGGCCGGACCGCCACGCCGTCGGGCAGTCCGATCCCGGTGAACGAGTGGCCGCTGCCCAGCGCCTTGACCCGCAGGCCCTCCCGGGCGGCGGCCTTCACGGCCGAGGCGACCTCGCCCGCGTCTCGCGCCTCGACGACCCGGACGGGTCGGGTGCGCTGGTTGCCGGCCCAGTTCGACCAGGTCACGGCCGTGCTCAGGCCACGGTGCCGGCGAGCAGCGGCTCGAACCGGACCTCCGGGAACTTCCGGATCACCACGTCCATCCGCCACTTGTTGCTGAACACCGCGAGCCGCACCCCGTCGCTGCGGGTCAGGACCTCGCACTCGGACTGGCGGGCCAGCGCGAGCTCGCCCTCCTCGTCCGTCACCCGGGCGATCTGGTACGGCAGGTGCTCCAGCGTGATCGGGGCCGAGAACTCCGACTCCATCCGGGCGGCGACGACGTCGAACTGCAGGGGACCGACGGCGGCGAGCACCGGCGCCTGGTCACCGCGCCGTTCCGAGCGCAGCACCTGGATCACGCCCTCGCCGTCGAGCTGCTCGATGCCGCGGCGGAACTGCTTGCTCTTGCCGGCGTCGGCACCGCGGGCCACGGCGAAGTGCTCGGGCGCGAAGCTGGGGATGGCCGGGTAGTGCACCGGCTCGGCGGCGTAGAGGGTGTCGCCGGGGCGCAGCGCATTGGCGTTGACCAGGCCGACGATGTCGCCGGGGAAGGCCTCCTCGACCGTGGTGCGCTGGTTGCCGAACACCGACTGCGCGTACTTGGTGGCGAAGGGCTTGCCGGTGGCGGCGTGGGTGAGCACCATGCCGCGCTCGAACCGCCCGGAGTGGATCCGCAGGAAGGCCATCCGGTCGCGGTGCGCCTTGTCCATGCCCGCCTGGACCTTGAAGACCAGCCCGGACAGCGGGGCGTCGAGCGCGCGCGGGCGGCCCTCGGCGTCCTCCCGCTCGCCGGGCGGCGGGGCCAGCTCGACCAGGGCGTCGAGCAGCCGGGCGACGCCGATGTTCGACAGCGCCGCGCCGAACAGCACGGGGGTGGCGGTGCCGGCCAGGAAGTCCTTCTCGTCGAACTGCGCGCCGATCTCCTCGAGCAGGGCGAGCTCGTCCTGCGCGGTGGCCCAGAACTGCGGCTCCTCGGCGGCGATCACCTCGGCCGGCACGGCCTCCGCAGCCGCCCGGGTCGCCCCACCCGCGGCGCGCGTGTACCGGGTGAACTCGCCGGTGGCGACCTCGATCAGCCCGCGCAGCTCCCCCGCGACGCCGAGCGGCCAGGTCACGGGCATCGGCCGCAGCCCGATCGTCTGCTCCACCTCGTCGAGCAGCTCGAGCGGCTCCCGGCCGGGGCGGTCCCACTTGTTCACGAAGGTGAGCACCGGGATCTTGCGGGAGCGGCAGACGTCGAACAGCTTGAGGGTCTGCGGCTCGAGGCCCTTCGCGGCGTCGAGCAGCATGACCGCGGCGTCGACGGCGGCGAGCACGCGGTAGGTGTCCTCGGAGAAGTCGCCGTGCCCCGGGGTGTCCAGCAGGTTGATCACGGCGCCGCCGTACTCGAACTGCAGCACCGCGCTGGACACCGAGATGCCGCGCTGGCGCTCCATCTCCATCCAGTCCGAGGTGACGCCGCGACGGCCGGACTTGCCGTGCACCGCACCCGCCGAGTCGATCACCTCGGCGTGCAGGGCGAGCGCCTCGGTGAGCGTGGACTTGCCGGCGTCGGGATGGGAGATGACCGCGAACGACCGCCGCCGCCCGGCCTCCGCGAGCACGTCCCCCGCCACCCGCTCGGCCGATCCGACCTGCACCACCTGCGCACTCCCTCCGCCGCGGCCCCCTGGCACGCGTCGTGATCCAGCGTAACCGCCGCGGACGCGGTGCCGACGGGGGCAGCGCGGGCGGCCGACATGGGCACCGTTCACCGATGGCCGGGGGCCGCGGCGTGCCTAGCGTCGGGCGGGTCGGACGACCCACCCGAGGAGGACCCATGCACGCCACCCTGCAGACCGGGACCACGGCCACCAACAAGGAGCTCGCCGTGCGCTGGCTCGACCTGGTCGGCGCCGGCGACGTCGACGGGCTCTGCGCCACCGTCACCCCGACCTGGACGATGATCGGCGGCCCGCCGGGCCTGCCGCCCGGGCCCGACGGCATCCGCGCGCTGGTCGCGACGTTCGGCCGGATCAGGCAGACCTGGACGGTCGACGACGTCGTGGCCGAGGGCGACCGGGTGGTCGTCCGGGCCACCAACCACTGCGAGCAGGACGAGTTCCTGGGCGTGCCCGCGGCGGGGATCGAGCAGGTCTTCGCCGCGACGTTCGTCTTCCGGATCGTCGACGGCCGGGTGGACCGGATCTGGCGCACCGCGCAGGACCTGCAGCGACTGCTCCAGCTGGGCGCGCTCGTGGTGCCGCCGTCGCGGCGGCCGAGCATGCCGTGACCCCCGGCCCGGCCGGCCCCTGCGGACGGCCTTCCGCGCGGGCCGGCCGGGCTGTCACGATCGGTCGATGGGGTCGCTCCTCGAGCGCGGGACGGAGCTCGAGGCGCTGGAGGCGGCGGTCGCGGGGGCGGCCTCGGGCGCCGGCTCGGTCGTGCTCGTGGCCGGCGAGGCCGGCATCGGCAAGACCAGCCTGGTCCGCGCGTTCGCGAGCCGGGTGTCCGGCCACGCCCGCGTCCTCGCCGGGGCGTGCGACGACCTGTTCTCCCCACGGCCGCTCGGTCCGCTGCGCGACGCGGCCCGGCACGCGCGGGGCCCGCTGGCCGCGGCCGCCCGCTCCGGCGACCGGGAGCTCGTCATGGCCGCGGTGATCGACGAGCTGGCCGGGCCGGGGCCGCCGACCGTGCTGGTGGTCGAGGACGTGCACTGGGCGGACGCGGGGACGCTCGACGTGCTGCGCCACGCCGGGCGCCGGGTGCCCGACCTGCCCGCGGTGCTCGTGCTCACCTACCGCGACGGCGAGGCGCCGCCCGGCCACCCCCTGCCCACCCTGCTCGGCGCCCTCACCGGGCCCGCGGTCCGCCGCCTCGCACCGCGGCCGCTGTCCCCGGCCGCCGTCGCCCGGCTCAGCGCCGGCACCGGCGCGGACGTCGCCGAGCTGCACCGCTCCACCGGCGGGAACCCCTTCTTCCTCACCGAGGTGATCGCCGCCGGCGCCCCGGCCGCCGACACACCGCCGGCCACGGTCGTCGACGCCGTGCTCGCCCGGATCCGGGTGCTCGACGCACCGGCGCGGGACGCCCTGGACCGGCTCGCCGTCGTGCCGGGCGGGGTGGAGCTGCCGCTGGCCCGGGCGCTGCTCGGTGACATCACGGTGCTGGCCGACGCGGAGCGCCGGGGGATCCTGGAGGTCCGGCCGGACGCCGTCGCGTTCCGGCACGAGCTGGCCCGCCGGGCCGTCGAGGACGCGCTGCCCGTGCTGGACCGCATGCGGCACCACGCCGCGGTGGTCGCCGCGCTGCTCGACCGGGCCGCGCCCGACCTCGTCCGCGTGGTGCACCATGCGGTGGCCGCGGGCGACGAGCGGGCCGTCGCCGAGCACGGGCCCGAGGCCGCCGCGCAGGCCTGCCGGGCGGGCGCGCAGACCGAGGGTGCCCGGCTCTACGAGGAGGTGCTGCGGGTCGCGCACCTGCTCGACGGGCCCACCCGGATGGCCGTCCAGGACGCCTACGCCTGGGCCCTGTTCCACGCCAACCGCGGCGGCGAGGGGGTGGCGGCCGCGACCGAGGCGGTCCGGCTGCGCGAGGGCGGCGACCCGCGCGCCCTCGCGCACGCCCTGGCCGTGCTGTCCGTGCAGCAGTGGTCGGACCAGCAGCCGGAGGCGGCGCTGGCCTCGGCGACGCGCGCGGCGGGGCTCGCGGCGGCCGGAGACTGCCGCGAACGCGTCTTCGCCCTCACCCACCTCGGCACCCTGCTGGTCAACCTGGACCGGGAGGCCGAGGCGCTCGGGCCGCTGGAGGAGGCGGTCGCCGTCGCGCAGCGGGTGGACGGGCGCCCACCGCCCGTCCCGCTCGTGTTCCGAGGTCGGGCGCGGATGGCGCTCGGTGACGACGCCGGGTACGACGAGGCCCGGCGCGGCCTGGCGCTCGCCCGCGAGGCCGGCGACCACGACGCCGCGATGATGGGCTATCTCAACACCGCGATCGCGCTGTGGCAGCGCGGCCGGTACGACGAGATGGACGCGTTGCTCGCCGAGCGGGAGGAGTTCGGCCGGGGGCGCGACTTCCCCTTCTTCGACAACGCCTGCCGCTCCTACCGTCTCCGGCTGCGGGCGCTGCGCGGCGACTGGGCGGGCGCGGAGGCGGGCTACCGCGAGATCCTCGACCGGTCCGGCGGCCGCGGCGTCCTGCTCCGGTACGGCCTGCCCGGGCTCGCCCGGCTCGCGGTCCGCCGCGGCGACGACGACGCCGCCCGTCTGGTGGCCGAGGCCCTCGCCTACGTCGAGGCCTCCGCGAGCCCGTTCCAGCTGCTGCCCGTGGTGGCGACGGCCCTGGAGCACGCCTGGCTGACCGGGGAACCGGCGCCCGGGGCCGTCGGCGCCGCGCGCGAGCTCCTCGCCGGCACCGACCGGCCCGGGCGGGAGCGGGAACGCGCCGAGGTCCTGCGCGGGCTGGCCCGGCTCGGCGAGCCCGTCGCGACCTTCCCGGGCTGTCCGACCGAGACCGTCGCCGCCCTGTCCGGCGATCACAGGGCGGCCGCGGCGGGCTGGGCGGCGATCGGCGCGCCCTACGAGCGGGCGCTGGAGCTGGGCGCGTCGGGCGAGCCCGGCCCGGCCGCCGCGGCGCTGGAGATCCTGGACCGGCTCGGCGCGCGGGCGGCCGCCGCCCGGGTGCGGGCGCAGCTGCGCGGGCTCGGGGTGCGGCAGGTCCCGCGCGGGGCGCGGGCTGCCACCCGGGCGCACCCCGCCGGGCTGACCCCGCGGCAGGCGGAGATCCTCGAGCTGGTCGCCGCGGGCCGGACCAACACCGAGATCGCGGCGCAGCTCGTGCTCTCGATCCGCACGGTCGACCACCACGTCTCGGCGATCCTCGGCAAGCTCGGCGTCGCCGGGCGGCGGGAGGCCGCGGCCTACCTCGACGCCGTGAGCCGGGACGGGGCCGACCGGGCCTGATCCGCCGCGTGCCGGGCCGTCGCGGCGGCCACGGCCTGGGCCTGCCGGCGGTCGAGCTCCGCGCGCCGCGACCGGGCGAGCCGGGCGGACTCGACGAGCCGCGGCCCGGTGCCCTGGAAGCGCGGCGCGACGTACCGGGCGAAGAGCTCGTAGCTGCGCGTGGTCGCCGCGGGCCGCGCCCACTCGTGGTGCATCAGCAGATAGGTGCCGAAACCGCCGGACTGCTCCTGCAGCCGCTCGATCTGTGCGACGGCGTCGTCCGGGGTGCCGATCACGCCGAGCCCGGTGCCGGTGACCCAGGCCAGCCGCTCGTCGAAGGTCCGGCCGGCGGCCCGGAAGTGCGGCGCGGCCATCACGTCCTGGGTGTAGTCGGCCCAGTCGTCGAGCCCGAACCGGACGTCCTCGACGGCCTGCTCGCGGGTCTCGGCCAGGTGCATCGGCCCGACCAGCCGCCACCGGTCCCGGCGCGGTGGCAGGCCGTACCGCGCGCCCTGCTCCTCCATCACGTCCCAGTGCAGCGCGAGCGCGTCGAACCCGGCCCGCGTCGTGGCCCCGAGCGACAGCAGGCCGAGCCCGTGCCGCGCCGCGACCCGCGCTCCGGTCGGCGAGGCGACGGCCGCGGCGGCGACCTCGATCCCGTCGCCGTACGGTGCGAGCTGGCTCCGGGCGTCGACGAGCGTGTACCGGCGGGTGCGGTGGCTGACGGTCTCGCCGCGCAGCAGCCGGACGAGCACGGCGACATCCTCCTCGAACGCCTCGCGCTGCTCCTCCGGCGCCATCCCGATCATCGCGGCGTCGGTGGGCAGGGCGCCGGGCCCGACCCCGAGCAGGAACCGGCCGCGCGCGAGGTGGTCGAGGAACAGCGCGCGGTCCGCCGTCCAGAGCGGGTTGTGGTACGGCAGCGAGACGACGCCGGTGCCGAGCCGCAGGTGCCGGGTCCGGTGCAGGGCGTGCGCGACGAACAGGAACGGGTCGGGGACCAGCTCGCTGCCGCACGAGTGGTGCTCGCCGATCCACGCCTCGTCGAAGCCGAGCCGGTCGGCGAGCTCCAGGACGTCGAGATCGGCGGCGTAGGCGGCGGCCGGGTTCTGCCCGGCGGGACAGTGGAAGGGCGCGAGGAACAGGCCGAACGACGTGCGGGACACGGGGTCTCCTTCGGGTGTCGGTCCTCAGCAGGCGACGGGGGCGAGCCGTCCGGCGGCGGCCTGGCGGGCCAGCCGGGCGGCGGCGCGGCGGCTCGGCACACCGAGCTTCTGGAGGACCGCCGAGACGTGGTGGTCGACGGTCCGCACGGACACGACGAGCCGGTCGGCGATCTCGGCGTTCGTCAGGCCCTCGCCCAGCAGCTCCAGCACCTCGCCCTGGCGGGCCGTGAGCCCGGCCGGGTGCGCGCGGGTGTCCGGGCGGGGTCCGCGGGGCACCCGGTCGACGCCGAGCTCACGCAGCCTGCCGCGGACGAGCCGGGCCGCGGGCCCGGCGCCGAGCTCGTCGAGGATCGCCAGGGCCTCGAGAGTCGGCCCCGGCTCGCCGGACCCGGCCAGCTCCAGGGCCCGCTCGTAGGGGTCGCCGATCCGCCGCCACGCCTCCGCCGCGGCCCGCCAGTCGCCGCGCAGCCCGAGCAGGTGCTCCGGGCGGCAGCCCGGGAAGGGCTCGACGGGCAGCCCGCACCGGCGCGCGTACCGCAGCAGCTCGCCGCGCTGGCGCTCGACGCCCGGCCGGTCCAGCCGGTCCAGGAGCAGCCGGATCCGGTCGTGCTCGGACGCCGGGTCCCCGGCCAGCCACGCCCGCTCGACCAGGGCGAGGCCGGCCGGGACGAGCACGGGCAGGATGTCCGCCCGCTCGGCGAGCGCCCAGGACCGCTCCAGCAGCGCGGCGGCCTCCGGGTCGCCGCGGCGCAGCAGCAGCCGGCCGAGGTGCGGGAGGGTCTCGCGGTGCAGGACGCCCGCCTGCGGCGCGGCCTCCAGCAGCTCGCGGAAGCCCTCCTCGGCCTCGTCCCAGCGGCCCTCCTGCGCCCGCAGCTGGCACAGGTGCGCCTCGAGGGTGTAGCCGTGGGCGCGCAGCTCGATCCCGGAGGTCCGCGCGGCGCCCCGCTCGGCGTGGCCGCGCACCTCGCCGTCCCGTCCGAGCCGGCGGGCGGCCTTGACCAGGGCGGTGTACCCCAGCGCGACGAACTCGCGGTGCCCGTCGGCGTCGGCCACCCCGCGTTCGAGGATCTCCAGGCCCGCGGGGTCGCCGAGGAAGGCGGTCGCCAGGCCGCGGTAGATCGTGCGGGCGGCGGCCAGGCCACCGGACTCCCCCACCGAGTCCAGCTCGGCGAGCCCCTCCCGCTCCCGGTCGGCCAGGACCAGCAGGAACCCTCGGTAGGACCGGGCGAGCTCGACGACCTCGCCGGCGTGGTCGACGTCGTCGACCGCGCCGGCGGTTCGCACGGCCTCGTCGATCGTCGCGACGGCGCCGGGGACGTCGGCCGCGAGGTAGCGGTGCCACGCGAGGCCGACCAGGGCGCGGACCAGGTGCGCGGGTTCACCGAGGTCGCGGTGCAGCCCGACCGCCTCCCGGGACAGCGCGACGGCCTCGTCGAACCGCAGGGCGTTGTACAGCTCCCAGGCGTGTTCCTCGGTGACCGTCGCCCGCTCCTCGGGCGCGAGGAGGCCGACGTAGGGGCGCAGCTGCTCGTAGCGGGACAGGGCCTGCTGATGGGCGCCCGTGCGGGCGGCGCGGCGCGCGGCACCCGGACCGTGTGCCGCGACGGCCTCGGCGTCGCCGCACAACACCGCGTGGTGCAGGATCCGCGCCTCGTCGCGGGGTTCCTGGGCGAGCAGCGCGGCCAGCACCGCGGCGCCCAGCCCGAGCCGGCGGGCGCCCGGCAGGACGTCGGCCACGGCCATCCGGGACAGGTCGTGCCGGAAGTCCAGCCCGGCGTCGCCGAGCCGGACGATCCCGCGGCGCTCGGCGGGCTCGGCGTCCCGGGCCCAGTCGGGGTGCACGGCGTCGAGCAGGGCCCGGTCCATGCGCCCCGGGACGACCGCGAGCAGGTCGAGCAGCGACCGGGTCCGCTCGGGCAGGGTCGCCACGCGTTCGAGGACGACGTCCCGGACCGAGGCCGGGACGCCCTCGACCTCGGCGGCCAGCAGCTCGGTGACGAAGAACGGATTGCCCTTCGTGAGGGCGTGCAGCCGGAGCCCGAGCCCGCTCTCGCCGGCCAGCGCCGACACCGCGCGGGCCGACAGCGGGTTCAGGGCGAGCCGGATCCCGGCGGGCGGCCGGACGAGCGCGAGCAGCCGGCGCAGCGGCGAGCCCGGGAGGACCTCGTCGTCCCGGCAGGTGAGGACCAGCACCGCGGGCAGGGTCTCGACCCGGCGGGCCAGGAAGGCCAGCGTGTCGGCCGTCGCCTCGTCGGCCCAGTGCACGTCCTCGATCACGAGGAGGGTGGTCGGGACCGCGAGCTCGGCCAGCAGGAGGTCGCGCACCTCGTCGGCCGAGCCCGCGGCGAGCGCGCCGGCCAGGTCGGTCCGGGCCAGCCGGGCGACGTCGTGGAACGGGCCGAGCTCGCGCGCCGTCAGGAGGTGGTCGCAGGAGCCGCGCAGCACCCGCACCGTCCCGCTCGCGGTCGCCTCGCCGGCGAAGGCCCGCACCAGGCTGGTCTTGCCGATGCCGGCCTCGCCGCCGACGAGGACCACGCGGCCCTCGCCGCGCCCCGCGTCGGCCAGCGCCGTCCGCAGGGCCGCCAGCGCCGCGTCGCGTTCGAGCAGTTCCCGCCGTGCTTCCACCGTGCCCCTCCCCGCATCGCCGCCGGGACCGAGTCTGGGCGCCGCGGGCCTTCCGGACATGGGTGGACGACCACCTAGGTATCGCCCGCGCCTACCCATCTCTCCACTCCCCCGCGTCGCTACGGAGAAGTCCGTATGGAGCCGGGAGGGGCGCGGGGCCACCGTCGCCCGTGCGGGGCCTCTCCGCCCCGCGCGACCTCCTGGACCCGGAGAGCGGAGTCGCGGTCGGCCTGCACCACCACGAGGACCACGAGCGGACCGTCGCCGACGAGCGCCGTACCGGGCTCGACCACCTGGCGTTCGCGGTGCGGGAGCGCGGTGACCTCGACCGCTGGGCCACCTGGCTGGACGGGCTGGGCATCCCGCACGAGCGGTGGCGGACGAGACCGATCCGATCCCGTACTCGGTGCTCGTCTTCCGCGACCCCGACAACATCCAGCTCGAGTTCGCCCACACGCCGGGCTGACCCGGGGCCGCGGCCCGGCCTGGGTGGTCGTGCCCCGGGAATGGGTGACGGACACCGATGGCTCCGCCGGGCACGCGCCCGATCCTCGGTCCCGAGGCCGCCGCCCGGGAGGCCGCGGGAGGGCGCGACCATGACCACGACGGCGACCACGGCGACGGCGGTGCCCGTCGAGCTCGGCCGGGTGCAGCGGCGGACCCTGTCCGTGCTGGTCGTGGCCCAGGTCGTCGGCGGGGCCGGGGTGACCACGGGCGTGGCGGTCGCGGCCCTGTCGGCGGCGCGGCTCTCCGGCTCCGACCTCGTCGGCGGCCTCGGACTGACCTGCACCGTGCTCGGCGCGGCGCTGGCCGCGGTGCCGCTCGCCCGGGCCGCGACCCGGTTCGGGCGGCGCGCCGCCCTGGCCGGTGGCTGGGTGACGGCGACGGCGGGCGCCGCGGGCGGGGCGCTCGCGGTCGCCGTCGGCAGCTGGCCGCTGCTGCTCCTGAGCTGCGTGCCCTTCGGCACGGGCACGGCCACCAGCCTGGCTGCCCGGTTCGCCGGCACCGACCTCGCAGCACCGGACCGCCGCGGTCGCGCCCTGGCCGTGGTGCTCGCGGCGACGACCGTCGGTGCCGTCGGCGGCCCGTTGCTGGCGGCTCCGGCCCAACAGGCCGCCGCGGCGGCCGGCGTGGCGCCCGGCGCCGGCCCCTACCTGCTCTGCACCCTGCTGTTCGGGTCGGCGGCGGCCACCGTCGCGGCCGGCCTGCGCCCGGATCCGCTGCGGCTCGCCCGCACGCACCACCGTGCCGCGGAGCCCGGGCCCGGGGAGCCGGGGGCGGGGACGCCGATCGCGCCCCTCGCCCTGGCCCTCGCCGTGGTCGTCGTCGCGCAGCTGGTCATGATCGCCGTGATGTCGATGGCACCCGTCCACCTGGAGCACGGCGGGGCCGGGCTCGGCGTCGTCGGGCTCGCCATCGGCGCCCACGCCGCCGGCATGTACGCGCTCAGCCCGGTCTTCGGCTGGGCGTCGGACCGGTTCGGGCGGCTGCCGGTCCTCGCGGCCGGCGCGGGGCTGCTGGTCGCCGCCGGGATCGTGGCGGGCACCGCGGACCCGCACGACCACCTGCGGCTGACGACCGGGCTCGTGCTCCTCGGGCTCGGCTGGTCGGCGGCGCTGGTGGCCGGGTCGGCCCTGCTGGTGGACGCCGTCCCGCCCGCCGGGCGACCGCGGTTGCAGGGCCGGGCGGACATCGTCGTGAACCTCAGCGGCGCGCTGGGCGGGTCCGTCGCGGGCGTCACGGTCGCCGCGACCTCCTACGAGGTGCTGGCCCTGGGGTGTGCCGGGCTGGCGAGCGGGGTCCTGGTGGCCGTGCTCCGCCGGACCCGGGCCTGACGCCGTCAGGCCCGGGTGGCCACCGCCGCCTCCAGCGCCCGCACCATCGGGCCGAGCCTGGCGCGGTCCGGCTGGATGTTCGGCACGCCGTGGGCCTCGAGCGGGGCGGCGGTCACCGGTCCGACGCAGACCACAAGGGTCCGGCGCAGGGCGTCGAGCACCTGCGCCCGCAGGTCACGCTCGGCGGCACGACGGAGCAGGCCACCCACCGCGGGGGCGCTGGTGAAGGTCACGGCGTCCAGCCCGCCCGCCAGCAGCCGGTCGGTGAGGTGGTCGACCGGGCCGAGGTCGGCCGGCAGCTCCCAGCGGTACACCGGGACCGTGACGACCTCGGCGCCCGCGGCCGACAGCGCGTCGACCAGGTCCGTCAGCGGGTCGCCGTGCAGCTGCAGGGCGATCCGCAGGCCCGCGACACCACGATCGAGCAGGTGCTCGAGCACTTCCGCGGAGGACTCGGTGGCCGGGGACCAGGCGTCCGTGAGGCCGGCGCCGCGGATCGCGCCCCGCGCCTTCGGCCCCCGCGCCAGGATCTCCCCGCGCCCCAGGGCCGCGACGAGCTCCTCCCGCAGCCCCCACCGCTCGGCCGCGGCCAGCCAGCCGCGGAACCCGACCCCGGTCGTCG
The DNA here is from genome assembly GCF_039542425.1 of Pseudonocardia yuanmonensis. Lineage (NCBI taxonomy): Bacteria > Bacillati > Actinomycetota > Actinomycetes > Pseudonocardiales > Pseudonocardiaceae > Pseudonocardia > Pseudonocardia yuanmonensis. Next base: position 254,614 of record NZ_BAABIC010000002.1, on the reverse strand, counting down.
CGACCGTGACGTCCGGCGGTGCCGCGAGCAGGCCGCGGGTCAGGTCGACGACCCGGTCGTCGTCCTCGACCGGGACGATCCGCACGGCCGCCCCGTGCAGCACGCGTGCGCCGCGGCGCTCCAGGAGCCCGGCGAGCTCCTCGGCCTTGCGCGCGGCCGTCACGCCCACGGTGAGACCGTGCAGGGCGCCGACCTCCGCCGCGGTCGTGTCCGTTCCCGAGGCTGCTGCCATACGGAAGATGGTGACCGGCCCCGGCCCCCGATGCGCACTCGGGCACCACATCGTCACGAGACGGTCACACCCGCGCCCCGAGTGGGACCCGGACGCGCCGGGTAGCTCCACGGCATGAGCCGTGACGAGGACCGGCGCCCCGAGCGGGTGCGCACGCTGCACGACACGAAGACCGGGGAGCGGTCGCCGGCCGCCCCGCGGGGATCCGAGGTCGACGACCAGGCCGGGGGCGTCGAGCCCATGGCCGAGGTGCCCGGCGGGCCACAGGTGGACGTGCCGGCCGCGCAGGGACACATGCCGGAGGACACCGAGGACGCCGGCCGCGACTGAGGCCCCTGACGGGCACCGGCGCCGGACCCGGACCGCGGGTCCCGGCGCCGCCGTGTGCCCGGCTCCGCGTGAGAAGGGCCCGGCACCGGGTACGGCCCTGCCATGACCACCCGGCAGACCATGCCCGACGACCCGACCGTCACCGGGGGCGACACCACCCCGGACGGCCTCCCGCTCGCCTCCGGCCGCGACACCCTGCGCGCCGCGGCGGCGATCCTGCCGATCATCGCGCAGGGGGTGATCGCGCGCCGGCCGCGCGTCGTCGCGCTGGCCGGCAAGGCCGATCTCGACGGCCGCGGGGTGCGGATCTTCCAGGACCTCGCCACCCGCTACGGGCACGGTCCGGTGCGGCTGCGGCTGCCCGGACGCCGTGCCGCGCTGGTGCTCGACGCCGACGACGTCCGGCGGGTGCTCGACGGGACGCCCGAGCCCTTCGCCCCGGACACCTGGGAGAAACGCAAGGCGCTCGGCCAGTTCCAGCCGCACGGCGTCCTCGTCTCGGACGGCGAGGTCCGCGCGGAGCGGCGGCGGTTCAACGAGGCCGTCCTGGACTCCGGCCATCCGCTGCACCGCAACGCCGCCGTCATGGCCCGCGCGGTCGCCCAGGAGGCGGAGCTGCTCGGCCGTGAGGTGGACGGGACCGGTGAGCTGGACTGGGACGCGTTCATCCGCGCCTGGTGGCGGGTGGTGCGCCGGGTCGTGCTCGGCGACGGCGCCCGCGACGACCACGACCTCACCGACGAGCTGACCCGGCTGCGCAACGCCGCGAACTGGTCCTTCCTGCTCCCCCGGCGGCGTGTGCGGCGGGAACGGTTCCGCGCGCGGCTGCGGGAGCACCTGGAGCGGGCCGAGCCGGGGAGCCTCGCCGAGATGATCGCCGGCATCCCCGCCGACCCGGACGTCGATCCCGTCGACCAGGTGCCGCAGTGGCTCTTCGCCTTCGACCCCGCGGGCGCGGTCGCGCTGCGGGCCCTCGCCGTGCTCGTCGCGCACCCCACGGAGCTCGCCCGGGCCCGCGAGGAGATCGGCGACCGCGACCTCGCCCTGCCGCAGGACCTGCCGCGGCTGCGCGCCGCCGTCCTGGAGTCGGTGCGGCTCTGGCCCACCACGCCCCTGCTGCTGCGCGAGACGACCCGCCCGGTCCAGTGGGACGGCGGCGGGCTCGACGGGCGGACCGCGTTGATCATCCCGACCTGGTTCCTGCACCGGGACGGCCGCGCCCGCGCCGACGCGCAGCGCTTCGACCCGCAGCAGTGGCTCGACGGCGCCGCGCAGGCGGATCCCGCCCTCGTACCCTTCAGCGCCGGTCCGGGCCGCTGCCCCGGCCGGGAGCTGGTCCTGTTCACCACCTCGCTGTTCCTGGCGCACCTGCTGCGCGGCCGGGAGCTCGAGCTGACGAGCCCGGAGATCGACCCGCAGGCCCAGCTGCCGGCGGGGGTGAACCCGTTCGGCGTGCGGCTGCGGGTGGTGCGACCGACCGGGTGACCCGCGGTGTGTACCCCCCGGTAGCGGGGGTAGCCGAACACCATGAGCAGGCCACTCCACCCAGACCCGCTGAACGGGACCGCCCGGCCCGACCCCGCCGAGCTGTCGACCGCCGACCTGCTGCGGCAGCTGACCGACCAGGTCCGGACCCTTGTGACCGACGAGGTACAGCTGGCGAAGGCGGAGGTGACGGCCAAGGGCAAGAAGGTCGGCGTCGGGGCCGGGCTGGCCGGCGCCGGCACGATGCTCGCGCTCGCCGGCGGCCTCGCCTTCGTCGCCGCGGCGATCGCCGCGCTGGCGCTCGTACTGCCCGTGTGGGCCTCGGCGCTGATCGTCGGTGCGGTGCTCGTCGCCCTGGGCGGGCTGCTGGCCCTCGTGGCGAAGAAGCAGATCAGCCAGGCGACGCCGCCGGTGCCGGAGCAGGCGATCGACAGCACGAAGCGGGACGTCGAGGCGATCCGGCGCGAGGTGCACCGGTGAGCGAACCGACGCCGGAGGAGCTGCGCGAGCGGATCGCCGCCGAGCGCGAGGAGCTCGCCCGGACGGCGTCGGCGCTGGCCGAGCGGGTCGACGTCGGCTCCCGGGCCCGGGCCGCCCGCGAGCAGGCGGTCGAGCGGGTGAAGACGACCGTCGAGCAGGCCCCGGACCGTGGGCGCGAGCTGCTGGGCCGCACGACCGACACCGCGAAGCACGCCGTCGGGACGGTCCGGAGCACCCTCGACACCGCGCTGCAGGGCAAGAACCGGACGCCGGTGCTCGCGGGGGCCGGGGTCGGCGCCGCCGTGCTGACCTTCCTGCTGGTGGCGCTCAGCAGGCGCCGCAGGTGAGACCTCGCTCGACAGGACAGGGGGCGCGATCCGTGGGATCGCGCCCCTTCTCGTGTGTGGGGCTGCCCGACGGCCCATGATCGCTGCTCGGGACGAGAAGCGACGAACATGGCGGTTCAACGGTCCCGAGCGGCGATCATGACGTTGGGACGGAGCAGCGAGATGTGCTGCCCGGCGACGGCGGCGGGGGTCGCTCTCGGAACATGCGGAAGGGGCGCGACCCGATCGGGTCGCGCCCCTTCCCTGCCCTGCTCAGCGGTCGGCGTCGACCTGCCGGCGCTCGTGCTCGGTGCGGGCGGCGAGCTCGTCGTCGTCGACCGGGTGCGGCGTCTTGGCGTGCTCCCGGTGGTCCGGGTGGACCTGCTCCTCGGGGACCATGACGTCGCGCACCTCGGGCTCGTCCTGTGCGTTGCGGGGAGTACTCATGGGACAGGGATTCCCGTCGGGCGCGCTTCCACACCGGACACCTCCGATGTGGTGACCGCGACCAGCTCCAGGGCGGCGGCGATCACGTCCGCCGGTGGCACGTCGAGGCATTCCAGCGCGAAGGGGCACCGGAACTGGCGGCACGGGCTGCACGAGACCGGACGGCGCAGGACGGCGGCGGGCACGGACCGCGGCCGGTACTGGTCGACGTCCTCGGTACCGGCGAACAGCACGGTCACCGGCGTGCCGACGGCGTCGGCCAGGTGCATCCCGCCGCTGTTGTTGGTCACGGCCACGGCCGCGTCGGCGAGCAGGCCGGCCAGGCCCGGCACGTCGAGCGCCCCGGCCAGCGGGTGCACGTCCGGCAGCCCGTCGGCGACGGACCGGACCAGCTCGTCCTCCGCCGCCGGCCCGGAGACGACGACCGGGAGCCGGCTCCCCAGCCCGGCCGCGACCTCACGGAAGCCCAGGTAGCGGCGGGACGGGCAGGAGGCGCCGGGCAGCAGGACGGCGTACGGCCCGGCCGGCACCCCGAGTTCGGCGAGCGCGGCCCGCGCGTGACCGCGACCCGCGGCGGGGACGGCGGCGTGCAGTGTGCCGGCGGTGGTGGGGACCCCGAGCCGGCCGAGCAGGTGCAGAGCCCGGTCGACCTGGTGCAGGCCGTCGTCGGGTGCGGGGACCCAATGCGTGAGCGCGGTCCCGCCGAACTCCTTGGAGAGGCCGGCCCGGATCGGGATGCCCGCCCGTCGGCAGATCTCGGCGGCGGGCCACGGGGACTGCGAGAACGAGGTCAGCAGCACCGCGGCGTCGTAGCCGCGGCCCGCGAGCTCGGCGACCAGGTCGGCGTCGGGGTCCGGGTCCTGCCCGGTCGGCCCGTCGATCTGCTGCCAGGACACCCGCGCGACCACGGCTTCCGCGATCTCGGGCAGCAGCGTGGCCGCGGCAGCTCCGCCCGGCGAGGCGAGCAGGTCGATCCGGGCGTGTGGGGCGGCCGCCCGCAGCCCGGCGAGCGCCGGGCCGGTGAGCAGGACGTCGCCCAGGTTGTCCGGCCGCACGACCAGGATCCGGCGCAGCGCCGGCCAGTTCACGGGGGCGCCCGCCAGGGCCGCCGGATGTTCGAACACGATCGTTCTGTTCCCGTCCTGCTCCCCGTCAACCCCGCACAGTGGACCACCGCTCGTCCGAGCGCGTTTCCCGGGCCGCTCCTCGGGAACCGTCCACAGGTGATCGTGATGGTGCAGGGCGGGGGGGATCCCGCCCGCGACGGCGTGGCCGACTACACCGCCCACCTGGTCGACGCGCTGCGCCGGACCGGGGAGCAGGTGGAGCCCGTGAGCGTGGCCGGGTCGCCCGCGAGCGTCGCCCACGCGGCGCGCCGGATCCGCGCGCTCGACCCCGACGTGGTGCACGTGCAGTTCGCGCCCTCGGCGTTCGGGTTCTCCCCCTGGCCCGGCCTGCTCCCCGACCTCGTGCGGGCGCCCGTCGTCACGACCGTGCACGAGTACGGCTGGTGGGCCGCCCCCTCCTGGATGCCCGGGGTCGTCTGGCGCGCCGTGGAGCCGCGCGGGTTCGACCGGGAGACGTGGCGGCTCGTCCCCCGCAGCGCGGCCGTCCTCACCACGAACGCGAGCCACGAGCGCACGCTGCGCGAGCGGATGCGGGTCTCGCCGGTCCTCGTGCCGCTGGCGCCCAACGTGCCGGACCTGGGCCCGGCCTCACGGGAGGACACGCGTGAGCGGCTCGGCGTCCCCGCCGACGCCGAGGTCGTCGCGTTCTTCGGCTTCGTCCACCCGGTCAAGGGGATCCGCTACCTCGCCGAGGCGCTGGCCCGGTTGCGCGCCGAGGGCCGGGACCGGCTGCACCTGCTGGTCGTCGGCGGGTTCACGTCGCTCGCGCTGCCCGAGGACGAGGCCCGGGCCTTCCGCGCCGAGCTGCTCGGCCAGATCGAGGCCGCGGGCGTCGCCGAGCACGTCACGGTGACCGGGCACCTGCCGGAGAAGGAGGTCTCCGCCGCCCTGCACGCCGCCGACCTCGCCGCGTTCCCGCTCACGGCCGGCGCCACCACGAAGAGCGGCGCGCTGCTGTCGGCCTTCGCGCACGGCCTGCCGACGGTCGTCACCCGCGCCGACCCGCCCGACCCGGAGCTGGTCGACGGGGAGACCGTGGTGGCCGCGCCGAAGGTCCGGGACGGCGCGTCGCTGGCCGAGGCCCTCCGCCGGCTGCTCGACGACCCGGCGCTGCGGCTGCGCGTGGCCGCGGGCGGCGAGGCCGTCGGGGCCGAACGGAGCTGGGAGCGGATCGCCGCCCTGCACCGGGACGTCTACGCGGAGGTCCGTGGCCGTGCGTGAGCCCGCCGACGTCCTCGTCATCGACCTGCTCGGGGGCCTGGGCGACCTGGTCATGGCCCTGCCCGTGGTGCACGGGCTCGCCGAGCGCTTCCCCGGCGCCGCGCTGCGCGTGCTCACCCACGACCCCGGCGCCACCCTGCTCGACACCGACCCGGCGGTGACCGAGGTGCTGCGCGCCGAGAAGGGCCGGGAGCGGGAGGCGGTCGACGCCGCGCTCGATCGCACGGACCTCCTCGTGAGCACCACGCGGCTGCACGGGATCCCGGACCTCGTCGCCGAGCGCGGCATCCCGGGCGTCACGAACCTGTGGCGCTCCCCGCCGCCCGACGAGCCCGTCTCCCGCCGCTACGTCCGCATCCTCGCCGAGGAGGGCCTGGTCGCCCCGGGGTACCGGCCGCCCCGGATCCACCTCACCGGCGCGGAGGTCGCGGAGGCCGAGGCGGACCTGCCGGCGGGTGTCCCCGTGGTGCTCGTGCCCGGCGCCGGGATGGCGGTCAAGCTCTGGCCCCACTGGGCGGAGCTGGTGGACCTGCTGGGCACGGTGCCGGTGGTCGCCGTCGGCGAGGGTGCGCCGGTGCCGCAGCTCCCGGCCACCGACCTGCGCGGGCTCGCGGCCCGGTTCGCCGCCGTCGCCCGCCGTGGCGGCGTCGTGGTCGGCGGGGACACCGGGCCGGCCCGGGTCGCGGCCGCGGTCGGGGCCCGGACCGTCGGGCTGTTCGGCCCCACCCTCGCCGCCCGCTACGGGCTCGACGACCCGGCGACGAACCTGCAGGGCCTGCCGGGCTGCCCGCACCGCCGCCCGACGGCGATCACCGAGCAGGTGTGCTGGTGGGAGGCCCGGTGCCCGCTGACCCCGCCGGCCGGGGGGCCCGCCTGCATGGCCGACATCCCCCCGGCGGCGGTGGCGGCCGCGGTGCGCGCGGCGCTCCCGGTGCTCAGCGCCTGAGCAGGGTGTCGGCGGTGATCGGGCGGTCCGGGATCGTGGTGTCCGACTCCAGGTGCACCGCGCCCGACGGCAGGATCCCGGCCCCACCGAACTTCGCCATCACCCGCTGCTCGGCCACGACGTCCTCGCCCACGGCCTCCTGCGGCACCTCGCGCCAGAAGTCGAAGCCGCCGACCGCCTCGAGCGCCGCGCGGTCGTAGAGGACGCAGCCGGCGGCCCAGGCCATCTTGTACGCCAGCCACCGCTCCCCCGGCCGCAGGTGCCGGCGGGCGAGGTGGACGGGGTTGGCCGCGTTGTGCAGCCGCCAGCGCTCCCACTCCGGGGTGTCCGGGTGCAGCGTCTCCGGCACCGGGCGCCCGTCCCAGCGCTCGAACGGCTCCTGTTCGGCGGGGCGCTCGTCGTCCACGTGGGACAGGCCCTGCATCGCCGCGCCGACCACGCCGCACCCCAGCTCGGTGATCGCCTCGTGCAGCAGCGCGATCGTGCCGGGGGCGAGCCAGACGTCGTCGTCGAGATAGAGCACGTACCGCGCCGACGAGCTCGCCAGCAGGGCCGCCCGGTGCTCGATGACGCCACGGCGCGGCAGGTGCCGCCGGGTGCGGACCCGGTGCCCCCGCAGCTCCAGCACCCGGATCATCGCCTGCGCGGGCTCGGTGTCGTAGGAGGCGGCGTCGTCGGACTGGTCGGAGACCACGACGTCGAAGGGATGGTCCTGCGCGGCCAGGCCGGCCAGGGTGGTGGCCAGCTCCACGGGGCGGTTGCGGGTGGGCACCAGCACCTCGATCTCCGCCGCGACCTGCGCCCCCGCCCCGGGCCGCTCCTCCGGCTCGATCCGGCCGGCACCCGCCGGGGCGCTCACGCCGCCCGGTCCCGTTCGTCGTCGCACACGACGGCCTGCATGCTCGTCCACCTCTCGGGGTCGGGGACTGTTCGTCCCGGCGGCTACCCGGGCGGCCCGCCCGCATGCGTCGATGCCCCGGTCGGGGTGCGCGCGGGGCATGGCCGCCGGTCGACCGGGTAGACGCGCAGGTGTGTCCGTGCAGGTGGGCGCCTCCGGGGGACGGTGAGGGTCGTGGTGCCCGGCCCTTGTGACCCGTGGCTCGCGGCCGTCGCCCTCACGGGCACGGCCCTGAACCGCAAGGACCGGGCCGTCGCCGAGCTGGCCGAGGGCCGCGCGGACACCGGCGCGGGATGCGCGGACGCCGAGCTGTTCCTCGTGTGAGCGGGACGAGCGGCCCGGGATGCGAGCAGCGCCGGTGTGTCGACGGCGCGGTGCCGGGCATCCCTCAGGCATGGCCTCCACCGACGCAGCCGCCCGCCCGGTCGCCCTGGTCACCGGCGCCAGCCGCGGCCTCGGCTTCCTGATCGCCCGCGAGCTCGCCGACCGCGGCCACGACCTCGTCGTCTGCGCCCGGGACGTCGAGGGGCTCCGGCCCGCCCGCGCCGACCTCGAGGCCCGCGGCGCGCGGGTCGTCACGGTGGGCGCGGACGTCGGCAGGCCGGAGGCGGCGCAGGAGCTCGTCGGGACCGCCGAGCGCGAGTTCGGCCGGCTCGACGTGCTGGTCGCGAACGCCGGCATCATCCAGGTCGGACCCCAGCCGGACCTGCGCGACGAGGACTACGTCCAGGCCATGGACGTCATGTTCTGGGGCCTGGTCCGGCCCGCGCTCGCGGCGCTGCCGCTGCTGGCCCGCACCGGCGGCCGGATCCTCGCGGTGACCTCGATCGGCGGGAAGCTGCCCGCCCCGCACCTGCTGCCCTACACCGCCGCGAAGCACGCCGCCGTCGGGTTCGCCGAGGGGCTGCGGCTCGAGGCCGGGCGGCAGGGGGTCTCGGTGACCGTCGCCGTGCCCGGTCTGATGCGCACCGGGTCCTCGCGCAACGCGCTGGTCACCGGGAAGGCCCGGGCCGAGCGGTCCTGGTTCACCGTCGGCGCGTCGCTGCCGCTGGTCTCGTCGGACGCCGAGCACGCCGCCCGCCGGCTCGTCCGCGCCACCCTGCGCGGCACACCGGAGATCATCCTCACCCCGCTGGCCCACGTCGGGTCGCGGGTGCACGCGCTCGCGCCGTCGACGACCCTGCGACTGATCACCGCCGTCGAGCGGCTGCTGCCCGGGCCGGCCGGCACCGGGGAGCCGCCGCGCCCGGCCTACACCGCCCCGTTGCCCCGCTGGCTGCGCCGGCTCACCGGGCTCGACGAGGCCGCAGCCGAGCGCTGGCACGAGCACACCGATCCCGCACCGGACCCGGGCGGACACCCGGACGGCGGGTCGGACGGCGGGTCGGACGGCGGTGTCGGAGCCGGGCGGGCGGGTACTCCCCGACGATGACGCGCGCCACCCGTGCCCTCGTGACCAACGACGACGGCATCGACTCCCCCGGCCTGGCCGTGCTGGCCGAGGCCGCGAGCGAGGCCGGGCTCGACGTCGTGATCGCCGCCCCCGAGCACCAGTTCTCCGGGGCCAGCGCCTCCATCACCGCCGTGCAGGAGGACGGCCGGACCGTCGTGCGGGAGGTGGAGGGCCCGTCCGGACTGCCCGCCTACGCGGTGCGGGCCGCGCCCGCCCACATCGTGGTCGCCGGCCTGCAGGGCTGGTTCGACCCGCGGCCGGACCTGGTCCTCTCGGGGATCAACCGGGGCGGCAACGTCGGACGGGCCGTGCTGCACTCCGGCACGGTCGGCGCCGCCCTGACCGCCGGCCTGCACGACCGGCGCGGCCTGGCCGTGTCGCTCAACGTGGCGCTCGGTGCCGAGGAGCAGGAGCACTGGGACGCCGCGGTGAGCTACCTCCCGCGCGTGCTGGAGCTGCTGCTCGACAGCCCGCTGGGGACCACGCTCTCGCTCAACGTGCCCGACCGGCCCCTCGAGGAGCACCGCGAGCTGCGGCTCGCCCCGCTCGACCCGCGCGGTGTCGTGCAGACCCTGGTGGACGACTCCGACGGCCAGGGCCTGCTGTTGCGCGAGGTCGAGACCGGCGACCGGGCCGAGCCGGGCAGCGACCGCGCCCTGCTGGACGCCGGCCACCCGACCCTGACCGCCCTGCGCGGCCTGACCGAGGACCCCGATCTGCTCGTCCCCGAGCGCCTCGCCCGTGCCGCGCGCCTGACCGACGAGAGGACCAGTGCATGAACACCACCGAGGCCCGCGACAAGCTGACCGCCGAGCTCGAGCGGCTCGACCACGAGGCCGAGCAGGAGGCGCGCGACCAGGCGGAGCAGCGCGACTCGGACGAGCTGGCCGGCGGCATGGACTTCGGCGACCGCGGGTCGCGGGCCGCCGAGGCGATGGAGAACGACCTGTCCCGCGGCACCCTGCGGATGCAGCGCGCACAGGTCGTCGCCGCCCTGGAGCGGATCGACGCGGGCGAGTACGGCCGCTGCGCCGTGTGCGGCAAGGAGATCGACGACGAGAGGCTGGAGGTGCGGCCCGAGACCGACCGGTGCCGCGACCACGCCGACACCGCGTCCCCGAGCCGGCCGGACCACGTGCGACGCGTCGACACGTGAGCCCGGGCCCCGAGTAGGGGTGCGGAGGGGCGGGTACGGGACCGGTATGTCGGATTCGTGCCCGCCCGTCGTCGTCTTCGCTCCCTCCCCCATCGTCACCGTGACCATCGAGGACCGTGCCGGACAGCCCGAGCTGCACGTGCACGCCGGTGGACAGGGCGTGTGGCAGGCCCGGATGCTCGCCGCGCTGGGCGCGCCGGTGCGACTGTGCGCCGGGTTGGGCGGGGAGACCGGCCGGCTGCTGGAGCGCATGATCGCGATCGACGGCGTCGAGCTGCGGTACGTCGAGACCGCGGCGCGCAACGGCGGCTACGTCCACGACCGGCGGCAGCCGGAGGACGAGGGCCGGGTCGAGATCGCCGCCGAGCTCCCGGCGCCGCTCGACCGGCACGAGCTCGACGGCCTCTACGAGCTCACCCTCGCCGAGGGCCTGCGCGCCGGCACGGTGCTGCTGTCCGGGCCGCAGTCCGAGACCGTCGTGCCCGCCCGGCTGTACGGGCGGCTGGCCGGCGACCTGCGCGCCAACGACGTGCGGGTCGTCGCCGACCTGGCCGGCGAGCGGATGGAGGCGGTCGTGGAGGCCGGCGTCGACCTGCTGAAGGTGAGCGACGAGGAGCTCGTGGCGCACGAGCGGGCCTCGTCCACCGAGATCGACGACGTCGTGCCGGCGATGCGGCAGCTGATCAAGGACGGCGCGCGGGCCGTCGTCGTCAGCCGGGCCGGCGAGCCGGCGCTCGCCCTCGACGGCGAGGCCGACGAGATCCTCACGATCACCCCGCCCCCCGTGCAGGCCAACGACCCGCGCGGGGCCGGCGACTCGCAGACCGCCGGGATGACGGCGCGGCTGGCCGCAGGTGGGTCCTGGGAGGAGATCCTCCGGACCGGGGCGGCCTGCGGGGCGCTCAACGTCGTGCGGCACGGGCTGGGCACGGGCGGCGAGGAGGCGGTGCAGGTGCTGGCCGAGCGGGTGCAGCTCGCCCCGCTGAAGTAGGCCCGCTCCCGCGAGTCGGGGCTCTGGGCTTCAGCGAGTCGGGCTCTCGGCTCCCGCGAGTCGCGCTCTCGGCTTCAGCGAGTCGGGCTCCGGGCTTCAGCGAGTCGGGCTCCGGGCTTCAGCGTTCTCGCTGACGGTTGGTGCGGTGGCCAGCGGGTAGTCGATCACCGTGTCGGCTCCCGTCCTGCTCGCGCTGCGCGCGTTGAACCTCGGCGACCTGCTGACCGTCGTGCCCGCGCTGCGGGCCCTGCGCCGGCACCACCCGGACCACCGCGTCGTGCTGGCCACCGCGGGGGTGCTGGAGCCGCTCGCCGCGCTCACCGGCGCGGTCGACGAGGTGCTGCCCACCCCCGCGCCGGACGCCCTCGCCTTCCCCGGTCCCGTGGACATCGCTGTGAACCTGCACGGCGCCGGCCCACAGAGCCACCGCGCCCTCGACGCCCTGGACCCCCGCCTCCGGATCGGGCTCGGCCGGCCCGAGCTCGGCTGGCTCGGACCGCCCGCCGAGGAGCTCGACGTGCTGCACGAGCGGGTCCGCTGGTGCAGCGTGCTCGCCGCCCACGGAACCCCGGCCGACCCGGAGGACCTCCGCCTCCCGGCACCCCCGCACACCCCGCCCGGACCGCCGCGGCCCGTCGTCGTCCATCCCGGGGCCGCCTTCGGCGCCAAGTGCTGGCCCGCCGACCGCTTCGCCGCACTGGCGCGCCGACTCGCCCCGCTCGGGCCCGTCGTCGTCACGGGCGGGCCCGCGGAGCGGACGCTCGCCGAGCGGGTGGCCGCGGGTGCCGGCCTGCCCGACGACCGCGTCCTGGCCGGGCGGACCTCGATCGCCGAGTTCGCCGCGCTGGTCGCCGGGGCCGCGCTCGTGGTCAGCGGGGACACCGGGATCGCCCACCTCGCCGCCGCGTTCGGTCGGCCGTCCGTGGTGTTGTTCGGGCCGGTCGGCCCGGAGCGGTGGGGCCCGCCCGCGGGTCCGCACCGCGCCCTGACGCACGCGGAGGTCCGCCGCGGCGACCCGTTCGCCGACGACCCCGACCCGGCCCTGCTCGCGATCGGGGTGGACGAGGTCGAGGCGGCCTGCCTGGACGTCACCGGCCCGACGGGGTGTGTCGAGCCGACCGCCGCGGGTACGAAGGCCTCATGAACGAGCCGACCCGCGACAGCACCCCTGACGACGTCACCCGGCCCGACATGATCGGCCACGACGAGATCGCGACCGATCCCGCCGCGGACCTCGAGGACGTGAACGACCGCGGCACCGGTCTCGACGCCGAGGAGATCGACCCGAACACCGAGGCCGACCCGTACGACGTGCTCGAGCAGCACCGCGAGGTCCCGATCGACGACGACGAGGCCCCGCGCGGCTGATCACGTTCCCGCGGCACAACGGGGTCGTGAGGGCGAAGTGCCGCTCTGGCGGCACTTCGCGCTCACGGGCTCAGGACGCGCGTTCGGTCACCCCGGCCGCCACCTGCGTCCACCGTCCGTCGACGCACCGGACGGTCGCGGCACCGCCGGCCCCGACGAACCGGCCGGCCGCCTCGACCGCGCTCTCCACGGCGGTCCGCAGCGCGGCCCCGGCGGCGAGCGCGGCGGCGAGCCGGCCCGCGAACGCGTCGCCGGCACCGCAGGGGTCGCCGCCGGTGACGTCGAGCGCGGGGACCGCGACGCGGTCGGACGCGGTCACGAGCACCGCGCCCCGGTCGCCGCGGGTCACCACGACCGCACGGCTCTCCCGGCGGCGCCGCAGCTCCGCCGCGCAGCCGACGGGATCCCCGCCCGGCAAGCCGAGCGCACCCGCCGCCTCCCCGGCGTTGGGCGTCATGATCACGCCCGGCACCGGGTCGGAGCCCTTGGGGTGCGGGTCCCACACCACGGGCGTCCCGGCCGCCACCGCGTCGGCGAGCAGCCGCCGCACCTGCGGGTCGGCCGTGACGCCGCGGCCGTAGTCCGACACCAGCACCGCTCCGGCGCGCAGGATCGCCCGGCGCAGTCCGGTCCGCACGGCCGCACCGAAGTCGTCGGCGGGCCGCCCGGAGCCCCGGTCGGTGCGCAGCAGCGGCCCGTCCGCCGAGCGCCACCGGCACTTCACCGGCGTCCCGCCCGTCGCGGGCCCGCTCACCACGGCCAGACCCGGAGCGAGCATCCCGCGCAGCCGGTCGGCGTCGGCGTCGTCCGCCAGCGCCGTGACCAGCGTCGTCGCCGCCCCGGATCCGGCGAGCAGCGCCGCCGCCAGCCCGGCTCCGCCCGGCCGCGCCACCTCGCCGGCGACGTCGAGGACGGGCACCGGCGCGTCCGGGCACAGCCGCTCGACGGTGCCGTGCACGTCGACGTCCAGCAGGACGTCGCCGACCACCACGACACCGGCCCCGGCACCCGCCCGGCTCACCGGGCCGCCCCCTCGGCGGCCCGCGCCACGATGGCGCTCGTGGAGTGGTCGGCGAGGTAGCCGAGGATCCGGACCTCCCCGCCCAGCCGCTCCACCACCGGCGTCTCCGGCAGCATCTCCGGCGTGTAGTCCCCGCCCTTGCAGTAGACGTCCGGCCGGACCAGGTCGAGCAGCTCGACCGGGCTGTCGGTGTCGAACGAGGTCACCAGGTCCACGGCTGCCAGCGCACCGATCACCCCGGCCCGGTCCTCGAGCGGGTTGACCGGCCGCGTCGGGCCCTTGAGCCGGGTCACGCAGGCGTCGCTGTTCAGCGCGACGACCAGCACGTCCCCGAGCTCGGCGGCCTCCCGCAGGTAGGCCACGTGGCCGCGGTGCAGCACGTCGAAGCAGCCGTTGGTGAACACGATCCGGTGCCCGGCCGCGCGGTGCTCGCCGAGCACGGTCAGCAGGTCCCGGTGCGACAGCACGGTCCCCGGGTCGCCCGCGGCGAGCCGGCAGGTCAGCGCCGCGGCCGTGCACACCGCGGTGCCCGGCAACGTCACGACGACGTCCGCGGCGGTCTGCGCCAGCGACAGCGCCTGATCCCGGGAGGTCCCGGAGGCGACGGCCGCGGTCCAGGCCGCGGCGAACACGTCGCCGGCCCCGCAGGCGCCCGACGGCGGGGCGTGCTCCCCCGCCGGTCGGCGCGCGGGCGTGCCGCCCAGGTCCTTGCCGGGCAGCCGCACGGAGCCGTCGACGTCCAGGGTCAGCAGCACCTCCCGGGCGCCGGTGGCCGTCCGCAGCGCCTCCGCGTGCTCGAGCCCCCAGGCGAGCCGGTCCTGCTCGGGCAGGTCGACGCGGAGCACGGCCGCGGCCTCCTCGACGCTCGGGGTCACCGCGTCGGGTTCGAGGCCGGCCCACGGCGCCAGGTCGTGCGCGTCGACGACGAGCAGCGGGATCCGGGTCCGGGCCCGCGCGATCCGTCGGCGCACGGCCGGCGACAGCGCGCCGAGCCCGTAGTCGGCGACCAGCACCGCGTCGGGCGCGTCGGCCAGCGCCGCGGTGGCCTGGTCCGCCAGCGCACGGATCGTGGCGCTGCCGGGAAGGCCCGGGGGCACGACGTCGTAGCGGGCCACGGGCTGCCCGGGCGGGTCCCCGGCGACGATGCGGCGCTTGGCCGCGGTCGCGCGGGCCGGGTCGAGCACGCACCGGTCCGTCCGGACGCCGGCCTCGGCGAGCGCCGAACGCACGGTGCGGCCGTCCGGGTCGTCGCCGACCGTGCAGACGATCTCGACGTCGGCGCCGAGCGCGGCGAGCGCCACCGCGGCGTTGCCGGCCCCGCCCGGGGCGACCTCGACGGACGACGGCTCGACCACCGGCACGGGCCCGTCCCGCGCGACTCGGCGCGCGCTGCCGCGGATCCAGCCGTCGAGCAGCACGTCGCCGAGCACCAGCACGCGGGGCCGCCGGTCCCGGATCCGGGCGGCGGCGCTGACGGGCGCCGGCGGGGCGCACGCGATCGGGCGCGGCCGGGCCCGGCCCTGCGCCGGGCCCGGCGACGGGTTCACGGCCACGACGGCTCCTCGGACTGGCACACCACCAGCTCGCGGACCTCACAGCCCTCGGGCCGGGTCAGCGCGAACAGGACGGTGGCGGCGACGTTGCGCGGGTCGTTGAGCTTGGCGTCCGGACCGGGCCGGTACTGCTCGGTGCGGCCGTCGAAGAATGCGGTGTTCATCCCGCCCGGGATCAGGGTCGTCACCCCGACCTCGCCCTTCAGCTCCGCGGCCAGCGCGCGGCTCAGCCCGAGCACGCCGAACTTGGAGGCGCAGTAGGCCGACGCGTCGGACAGGGCGCGCAGGGCGAGCGTGGAGGCCACGGTGACGATCCGCCCCCGGCGCTCCTTGAGGCTCGGCAGCGCGGCGCGGACGACCGCGGCGGTGCCGAGCAGGTTCACCTTGATCACGCGTTCCCAGTCCTCGGCGGACACGTCGTCGATGCGTCCGCAGGCGTCCGTGCCCGCGCAGGTGACGACGCCGTCGACGCCGCCCGCCCGCTCGACCAACGACCGGACCGCCTCCTCCGCGGCGCGGGTGTCGGCGAGGTCGGCGACCGCGTGCGCGGCATCGGCCGCCTCGGTCAGGCCGTGGGTGGGGTCCACCCGGTCGATCAGCAGCGGGGTGCCGCCGGCGGTCGCGACCGCCTCGGCGACGGCGCGGCCCAGCCCGGAGGCCGCGCCGGTGACGAGCACGGTCCCGAGCGGGCGCGAGGTGGGCAGCTGCGGGGTGGCCGCGGAGCTCGCGGCCGGTGCCGTGGTGTCGGTGAGGGTCATGCGGGTCTCCTCGAGATCGTCGGGTCGAGGGCGGGTGCCCGGCGGTGGGTCAGGTGGTGCCGGGTCACCAGCTCGGCCGGGACACCCGGCGCTGCGGGCAGCTGCGCCTCGAGGGCCCGACAGAGCATGTGCACCGCGGCCAGGTGCGACTCCTGCACCGTCGCGGTGTCACCCGGCAGGCAGACGGCGTCGGTGGCGCGCCCGGCCAGAGGGTTCGGGCCGGGCCCGGTGAGGGCCCAGCACTCCATGTCGAGCTCGCGGGCGGCGTCGGCCGCCGCGAGCAGGTTGGGGCTGCGGCCGCTGGTGGACAGCAGCAGCAGGACGTCGCCGGACCGGCCGTGCGCGCGGACCTGCCGCGCGAACACCTCCTCGTAGCCGTAGTCGTTGCCGATCGCGGTCATGGACGAGGTGTCGGCGTGCAGGGCGATGGCGGACAACGCCTGCCGCTCGCCGTCGAACCGGCCGACCAGCTCCGCGGTGAGGTGCTGGGCCTCGGCGGCGCTGCCGCCGTTGCCCGCGGCGAGCAGCCGCCCGCCGGCCGGCAGCAGCCGGGCCAGGGTCGCACCCCAGCGGACGAACGCCGGCGCCGCGGCACGCAGCGCCGGCAGCGCCGCCTCCAGCCGGTCGACGTGGCCGCCCAGCACCTGGTGCGGGGTCGGGGTGGTCGGGGGCTCGTCGGCCATCACCGCACCCCCGTCCACGCTTCGCGGGAGGCGGACACGGAGCCCACCGAGCCCGCGGCACCGCCCTCGCGGCCCGCGATCGCCTCGCGGTACGCGGTCGCCGTGGACGCGGCGACCTTGGCCCACGTGTAGCGGGACAGCACCCGGCGGCGCCCGGCGGCGCCGAACTCGGCGACCGCCTGCGGGTCCTCCAGGAGCGCGCGCAGCGCCTCGGCCAGCGCGTTCGGATCCCGCGGCGGCACGAGCAGCCCGGTCTCCCCGTCGACGACGGTGTCCTTCATGCCGCCGACCGCAGTCGCGACGACGGGCCGGCCGCAGGACATGGCCTCCAGCGGCACGATGCCGAAGGGTTCGTACCAGGGCGCACAGACCACGGCGTCGGCCGAGCGGATCAGGGCCGGGACGTCGGGTCTGCGGACGGCGCCGAGGAACCGCACCCGGCCGGCCACCCGCATCCGGCGGGCGAGCTCGCGCAGCCGGGTGAGCTCCGGGTCGGCCATCAGGTCCACCCCGGCCGGCGGGCCACCGGCGACGACGAGCTCGGTGTCGGGCACCTCCCGCAGCGCCTCCACGACCTCGTCGACGCCCTTGCGCCGCACCACCCGGCCGAGCGCGAGCAGCCGCTTGCGCCGGCCGCGCCGCGGGATCGGGCCCTCCGGGCCGAACTCCTCGGGGTCCACCCCGCACGGCACCACGGAGATGCGGCGGCGGTTGGCGCCCAGGCGGAGCAGCTCGAACAGCTCGTCCTCACAGGACGCCGTGAGCCGGTCGGCGGTGCGCACCAACGTCTCCTCGGCCGCGATGCGGCCGGCGGGGCTGGTGTCGTCCGCCCCCTGCTCGCGCTTCTTGACGTGCCCGAGCGCGTGGAAGGTCTGCACCAGCGGCAGGCCGAGCAGACCGCCGGCGCCCCGGGCGGCGAGCCCGGACATCCAGAAGTGCGCGTGGACGACGTCCGGCGGATCGGCCCGCCAGGCCCGCTCCAGCTGCTGGGCCAGCAGCGGGACGAACGGCACGAGGTCGTCCTTCGGCACCGGTCGCGCCGGGCCCGCGGTGAGGTGCCGGACCCGCGCACCCGGCCCGAACGCGACGACCTCCGGCAGGTCCGGGTCGTCGCGGCGGGTGTACACGGTGACGTCGTGCCCGGCCCGGGCGAGCGCCAGGCTCAGCTCCCGGACGTGCACGTTCTGGCCACCCGAGTCCGGCCCGCCGGGCTCGGCCAACGGACTGGCGTGTTCGGACACCATGGCCACTCGCATGGGTCAGCTCCTTCCGGTGAGAGCGGGGCTGGGCACCGCGACAGCGCGAGAGGTGGTGCGGGGGGCCTCGGTGAGGCGCGCCAGGACGTCCTCCCAGTCGCGCAGGAAGCGCTCGACGCCGAAGCGGGCGAGGGCGGCCTCGCGCGCGGCCCGGCCCGCGGCGGCGGCCGCGTCCGGGTCGGCGACGAGCTCGGTCAGCCCGTGGCGCAACCGTTCCAGGTCGGCGGAGACCACGCCGGCCGCCGGCGGCACGCGCTCGGGCGCCTCCGTGGTGCCGACCACCACGACCGGCATCCCGAGCATCATCGCCTCGATCAGCGAGAGCCCGAGCGAGGTCCAGCGCGCGGTGTGCAGGTAGACCCGGCGGCGGGCCAGCTCCGCGTGCATCCGGTGCTGGGGCAGGTCGCCGCAGCCGCGGACGCCCGGTACGCCGAGCGCGTCGCCGAGGCCGTCCGTGCCCATCCCGAACACGTCCACCGGGGCGTCCGCGGCCAGCCGGGCCACGATGTCCGTGCCGGTGATCCGGTTGCGCCGCAACGGCTCGTTGATGCAGGCCGCCGCCGCCGCCAGCTCGCCGGTGTACCGGTGCCCGGGGTCGGGCACGCCGTGCTCCACCACGGCGGTCGGGGTGCTCCCGGCGTCCCACATGAGCGCGTTGAAGTGCGTGACGTGCACCAGCAGCAGGTCGTCGCGGTCCGCCATCGGGTGGCGCGTGGTCGCCGCGCCCTCGCGCGGGGCGTTGTGCTCCAAATAGATCGCCGGCACATCCCGACCGGGCATCCGGCCCAGCCACTCGGCGGCCAGCTCGAGCTCCTCCGGCCGCTGCAGCACGACCAGGTCCACGTCGGACTCCGCGAGCTCGGCGGGTGAGCACTCCACAGCGGACGCCGGCCAGTCCCAGGCCGCGGGTCGCCCGCCGCCCCAGGGCCCGCGCTCGGGCAGGGTCGGCAACAGGTAGCGGTGCGGGCCCTGGACGAACGCCGTCGTCCAGGAGCCGTGCACGTGCCAGATCAGGATGTTCACGCGGGGATCTCCTCCGTGAGGGGCCCAGTGCGGCGGACGGATCGGGGAGCGAGCGCCCGCACGGCCGCGACGACGTCGTCGGGCCGTACGGAGGCCAGGCAGGGATGACCGGGGACCGAGCACTCGCGTGCCCGGGTGTCGCGGCAGGGGGCCTCCTGGTCGCCCAGCAGGACCTGCGGCACCCGGTAGGGCCGCCAGCGCACGGCGGGGACGACCGGCGCGAACAGCGAGACGACCGGGGTGCCGACGGCCGCGGCGAGGTGGGCGGCCGCGGTGTTGCCCACGACGACCGCGTCCGCCCCCGCCACGATCGCGGCCAGCTCCGCCATCGAGGTGCGTCCGCCCAGGTCGAGGGCGTGGTCGCCGGCGACCTGCGCGGTGAGCTGGCGCTCCCCGGGGCCGCCGGTCACCGCCACGCGCCACCCCTCCGCGGCCAGCAGCCGGACGGCCTCGGCCGCGTGCCCGGCGGGCCAGCGGCGGGCGTCGACGGCGGCGCCGGGGTGCACCACCACGTCCGCGACCCGCTGCCGGGACGGCAGCCGGACGTGCAGCCGGCCGTCGTCGTCCGGCGGGAGCGGGTACCCGGCGGCGTCGGCGATCGCGAGCATGCGCTCGGGCTCGGGCTGGTCCTCGTCGAGCGTCTCGCCCGGTCGCAGCCGGACGTCGAGCAGGGCGCCCGGGTAGTCCACCGAGGCGCCGGTGATCCGCGGCACGCCGGCCATCCGCAGCACCAGGGCCAGCGGCAGCGGCGACTGGTGGAACGAGGTGAGCACCACGGCCTCGTCGAACCCGGACAGGTCGCCGACCAGGGCGTCGATCTCCTCCCGGCGCACCGGCGGCGGGTCCCCCAGCACCCAGGGGCAGGCCCACACACGCACCTCGGCGACGCCGGGCAGGAGCCGTGCGGCCTCCTCCCCCGCCGGCCCGACCAGCATCGTCACCCGCGCCGAGTGGGCGATCGACCGCACCGCGGGGCCGGCGAGGAGCACGTCCCCCGCGCCGTCGAGCCTCGCGACCAGTACCTCCCTCACGCGACCGCCCCGAACGGGCCGTACAGGAGGTGGTCGACGGCCCGGACCAGGTCGGGGGCGACGACGGGGGCGGCGTGGATCTCCTCGACGCGCGTCACCGGCGTGGGCACCAGCACGGCGGCGGCGCCCGCGGCGTGGGCCGCGCCGACGTCCGCACCGATGTCGCCGATCACCGCGACGCGTCGCGCCGGCACGCCCAGCTCCGCGGCCGCGGCCAGCACCATCCCGGGGGCGGGCTTGCGGCAGGCGCAGCCGTCCTTGGGGGCGTGCGGGCAGATCTGCCAGGTGGCGAAGGGCCCGAGCTGCCGCTCGACCTCGCGGTTGACGGCGTCGACGTCCGTGCGGCGCAGCAGGCCCCGGCCGATGCCGGACTGATTGGACACGACGCCGACCGGGATCCCCGCCGCGCGCAGCATGCCGAGGGCGCGGCGCGCACTGGGCATCGGCCGCACCGCGGAGGGGTCGTCGCAGTACGGGACGTCCACCACGAGCGTGCCGTCGCGGTCGAAGAGGACCGCGGCCGGCGGAGTCCAAGCCGGAGTCATGGTGGACGAATCACCGCTGGGGATCAGGGCAAACTCCTCCTCCCCGACTACTACTCTCCGTAGTTGTTGTGACGGTCCGTGACCGACGGGTTCCCGCCCTTCCCGCCGGGGTATCCACCAGGGATGTTCGAGAAGATCCGCAACGTGTTCGGCCGACCGAAGACGTCCGAGGACGATGTGAGCCCGGACACCCACACCGCCCGTTCGCGGGAGACCGGCGGACGCCCGACCGAGCGCGGCGACGCCGCCTCGACCACCGGGACGGGGACCTCGGAGGAGTTCGTCGGCCGGCCCGCGGGGCAGGACGAGGGCATGGCCGGCGAGTCCGGCGCGGAGGCCCGGCAGGACGGGTAGGTCCCGCCGGTCGGGACCTCACCGCCGGCGTGCGGCCGGCCTCAGCGCCGGCGGGCGCCGAACCAGGCCAGTGCGGCCGCGAGCACGTCCTCGGCGACCGCGCCCGGCCGGTCGGAGCCGAGGCGGCGCGCGGCGGCGGCCCGCGCCCGCACGCCGAGCACCGCCGCACCGGCCGCGCCCGCCATCCCGACGAGGGCGGGCAGCGCCGGGTCCTCGCCGTCCCGGCGGGCCATCGTGGCGGCGCTCGTGGAGCCCAGCGCCAGCCGCGGCACCAGGCCCGGCGCGCCGAGGCGGCTGGGCACCATCGGGAGCTTGTCGACGACCGCCTCGCCGGCCGCGAGCAGGCCGGCCACGGTCGTGCCCGGCCGCGAGCCGATCCGGGCGGCGGCGCCCGCGTCCGTCGGGCGTGAGGTCAGGGCGAGGGCGGCCGTGCCCGCCGAGCTGCGGGCGCCGCTCGCGGCGCCGAGGGCCGCGGCCCGCACGAGCGTCGACGGCCGCGCGAGCGGGGCGGTCGGCGCGGCGACCGGCGAGCCGCGCTCGAGCCGGACGAGCGCGGCGTGGGTCGCGACGCCGTAGGCCAGGTGCGGCAGCACGTCCGCGGTCCAGTCCGCGGCCGACCAGGTCCGCGGGTCCGAGACCCGGGTGAGGGCGAGCGGGCCGTCGGTCGCGAGCATGGCGGCTGCACCGAGCAGCGGTCCGCCGACCGGCCCCGGCAGCCGCAGCCCGGCCGCCCGCAGCCCACCGGCGACGGCGCCGACCACCACCCCGGTCGCGGTGCCGGCCAACGGACCCAGCGCCGCCAGCCGGTTGCGGCGCTCGGCCCGGCCCCCGGGCACGGCCACACCGGCCCGGCCCGCCACGGCCGCGACCAGCTGTTCGGGCACGCGGCTGGCCGGCCGGGCGCGGACCAGCGCATCCGTACCGCTGACCACGTTCAGCGCCGTGGTGCCGGCCGCGCCCGCCATCGCCCCGTTCAGGAGTCCCCGGATGATCGCCACCGGCCGGGAGTACCCCACCCCGGGACGACGAACCGCACACCGTCCACCGGCGGCACGCGTCGTGACCCGGCGTCCTCAGGGGTCCGGGTTCAGCCGGCGTCTGCCCCCGGACGGCCGGTGCCGGCCGCCTCCTTCTCGTGCGCGGCGAGCGCCACGGCCACCGCCGCTTGGCGTCGGTGTCGGAGAGGAGGCCGAGGTGGCTGCCGCCGATCTCGACGTTCGTGGCGTGCGGGTCGCGGGAGGAGCGCCAGGGCCGACCCGGTCCCGGCGGCTGAAGACGGAGGTGACCGGGCTGCCCGCGCTGCAGCAGGGCACCGCTGACCATGTCCAGCCGGGTTCCCCGTGCGGAGAGGCCGTCGAGCACGCCCGCGGCGGGCGGCTCGACGGCCGTCGTGTCGAGGACGCTCACCACCTCAGGACGTGCTCCCTGTGTCCTCCTTGCCCGAGAGGTCGCGCAGGAGCTCGTGGCAGCGGGCTGCGCGGCGCGAGTCCTCCTCCATGACCTGTTCGAAGAAGGACGCGACGTCGTCGTAGCCCGCGTTGCGGGCGTCCCGGACGTACTGGCCGTAGTCGTGTCCCCCCTTGAGGGCGTGGTACTGGACGGACACGAGGTCGTACATCACGTCGCTGAAGCCGGTCTCCCCGGTCGCCATGGCGGTCACCTCCGGTCGTCGGATCGTGCGGACGCCAGGCGCGTACCCGCCCCGGTGAGCTCGAACCTCCTGCGCCGCAGGCGGTACACGGCCCGGGACACGGAGGAACCCTGCGGAGCGCTCCCCGCAGGGTTCCTCGTGCACCGGGAGCACCACCTCCCGGCACCCAGGGCGCCCACCACGGCTGTCCAGCGCCCGGGCACCCTGTGCCCCCGGGACGGCGGGTCAAACCCGACGCCGGAGCCCGGTTCGCCCGGACGCGGGCCTGCCGGGCAGCGCACCCGTCGCGACGACGAACTCGGCCACGGCGCGCAGCTTGGTGTTCAATGCCTGCGAGGTGCGGCGCAGCTCCTCGAACGCGGCGTCCCGCGTGAGCCGCCGCCCCGCCATGAGGATGCCGATGGCGATGCCGATCTCGCGGTTGGTCGCCAGGGCCCGGTCCATCTCGCCCGCGTGCTCCTTGGCGCGGGCCGCGCTCACGGCGAGGGCCGCGTGCCCGGCCAGCAGCGCGCCGAGGGCGAACGATCGGTCGTCGAAGGCGTCCGTCGCGCGGGAGTAGAGGTTCAGCGCGCCGATCGTGTCGTCGCGGACGAAGAGACGGAAGGAGAGCATGCTGCGGACGCCCGTCTCCGCGACGGCGGCGCGGGCGAACTGCGGCCACCGCCGCTCGGTCGCGAGGTCGCCCGTGCAGTAGGGCTCCCGGTCCTCGATGGCCCCGAGGCACGGCCCCTGCCCGGTCCGGTACTGGACGGCATCGACCTGCTCCGGCAGCTCGTCGGTCGCGGCGACGGTGCGGATGGGGCCGTGCCGGAGCACGACGGACAGCGCGGCGTGGTCGCAGCCGGGCACGTCGTCCACCGCGGCACGGGTGATCCGCTCCTGGGTCGCGACGGATCCGGGCTCCGCCTCCAGTTCCCGTGCGACCTGCAGGAACCGACCGGCCAGATCCTCCTGCTGCGTGTCGGTCACGGGCCCGTGTACCCGCTGCCCCCTGGTCCACACGGCCCATCCGGACGCCTCGGGCACCCCCCGCGCGCGCCCCGCTGCGCGACGACCGATGAGATCGGGGGTGGTCGGCGGTCCACCGTCCGACGACACGAGAGGCGGCAAGCCCCCGGCACCGCCCGACCCAGGAGGCCACGGATGGGACGCATCAAGGTCCACGAGTTCACCACCCTCGACGGCGTCATCGGCGCGCCGATGTGGACCCTGGACTACGAGTTCAGCGACGAGCTGGGCGCCGAGATCGGCGGCTTCATGTCCTCGTGCACCGGCATCCTGCTGGGGCGCAACACCTTCGTGGAGTTCGCGCCGGCCTGGTCCGGCCGGACCGCCGAGGACGACCCGGGCGCGCCGTTCTTCAACGAGTCCCCCAAGTACGTCGTGTCCGGCACGCTGGAGACCGCCGACTGGAACAACTCGACGATCATCGGCAAGTACGACCCGGACACGATCCGGGACCTCAAGGCCCGGGTGGACGGCGACCTCTACGTCAGCGGCAGCGGCACCCTGGTGCGCGCCCTGCTGGCGGACGGCCTGCTCGACGAGCTGCACCTGTTCGTCTACCCGGTCGCGGTCGGCGAGGGCCCGCGGCTGTTCCCCGAGGGCGGGCCGCGGCGGGCGATGACCCTGGCCGGGAGCCGGGGCCTGGCCAACGGCGTGGTGCACCTGACCTACACGCCGGCCGGCTGACCCCTCGGCTCAGCCTGGGCGCTCCGGGCCCCCCAGCTCGACGAACCGGAGCACCAGGGCCAGCTGCGAGCGGTAGTCCACGGTGTGCGGGGCCCGCTCGTGCCTGCGCCACAGGGCGTTCAGCTCCACGCGGGTGAGCCCGTCGGCCTTCTCGAGCACCGCCCGCACCTCGGTCTCGTCGACCGGTCTGCCGCGGAGCTCGGCGAAGGCCCGCACGAGCGCCGCACGCCCGGCATCCACCGCGTGCGGCGACCGTGACGACTCGAGGCGGCCGGCATCCACGCGGCCAGGTTAGGTCGGGGGTCCGACGAAAACGGTGCGTCGAGCTTCGGGAGCGGTACGTGACGGCGAGGGCGGCGATGCCCGCGGTGCGGCCGGACACGGACCACCACCCTCCTGTCGAACTGATGTTCGAGGGCCTGATACGGTCGGGCGGCGCGGTGGCCGGAGTAGGGGAAGTACGCCGGCCACCGCGCACCCGGAGCGCGGTCGCTGCACACCGTGCATCGCTGCACGACGTGCACGCGGCCGAGCGCGGCGAGCCGGTGTGCCCGGCGCCGATCGAGTCGCGCCAGGACGGCATGTTCATCTTCATGGACCCGCCGGAGCACACGCGGATCCGGCGGCTGCTCACCGGGCAGTTCACCGTGCGCCGCATGAAGGCGCTGGAGGAGCGGATCACCGAGATCGCCGTCGAGCACATCGAGGCGATGCAGGCCGCCGGCACCGAGGCCGACCTCGTCCCCGCCTACGCGCTGCCCCTCCCGTCGCTGGTGATCTGCGAGCTGCTGGGCGTCGACCACGCCGACCGGGCGCGGTTCCAGGAGAACACCGCCGTGGCGTCGAACGCCGACTCCACGCCCGACGGACGACATCCTCTCCGGCCTGGTCCACGAGGCCGCGCCGCCGCTCACGGACGCCCAGCTGATCGACGTCGCGCTGGTGCTGCTCGGCGCCGGGCACGAGACCACCGCGAACATGCTGGCCCTGGGCACCTTCGCGCTGCTGCAGAACCCCGACCAGCTCGCCGCGCTGCGTGCCGACCCCGGCCTGGTCGACACGGCGGTGGAGGAGCTGCTGCGGTACCTGAGCATCATCCAGCTCGGCGTCACGCGGATCGCCACCGAGACCGTCACCGTCGGCGACGTCGAGATCCCGGCCGGCGCGACCGTCGTCGTCGCCACTCCGGAGGTGAACCGGGACGCCCGACACTGGAGCGACCCCGACCGGCTCGACCTGGGCCGCGAGCGCGTGCCGCACCTGGCCTTCGGCCACGGCGTCCACCAGTGCCTGGGCCAGCAGCTGGCCCGCATCGAGATGCGGGTGGGGTTCGCCGAGCTCGTCACCCGGCTGCCGGGCCTGCGGCTCGCCGCGAAGGCCGCCGACGTGCCGCTGCGCAACGACATGCTGATCTTCGGCGTGCACTCGCTCCCGGTGACCTGGGCCTGAGGTCGCGATGGACGAGGTCGGGCGCCGGGAGCGCAAGAAGCTGGCCACCCGCGCCGCGGTGCGGGACGCGGCCCTGCGCCTCGCCGTCCGGCACGGCGTCGAGCGCATCACGGTGGAGCAGATCGCGAGCGAGGCCGACATCGCCCTGCGCACCTTCTTCAACCACTACTCCAGCAAGGAGGAGGCGGGGGTCGCGGCCGCGGCCGCCGGCGCGGAGGCCCTGGTGGCCGAGTTCCGGGCCCGGCCGCCCGGCGAGTCGGTGCTGCGGGCGCTGCGCGAGGCGGTGCTCGTCGTCATGGACCGGCACGACGCCGCCGGCCGCGACCACCTCCGCGCCCTGCGGCTGATGCGCGACAGCCCGTCGCTCGTGCCGCAGCAGATGGCGGTGCTCACCGCGCAGGAGCGGGCGCTCGCCGCCGCCGTCGCCGACCGCGTCGGCCTCGCGTCGGCGGACGGCCCCGGGTCGATCTACCCGCAGCTGTGCGCCGCCGCGGCGCTGGCCGCGCTGCGGGTCGTCCTCGACCGCTGGCTCGAGCACGCCTCCGACCCGGTGGACAGCCCGCCCCTCGCCGTCCTGCGCCGGGAGATCGACGAGGCGCTCTCCCACCTCGGGACGGGACTGGACCGGAGCTGAGCCCCTCGCGCAGCCACCGGGTACGGTGTTCGCGAACGGCCGGCGCGGAGGTGCGATGGGAACGGAGCCGGAAGGCACCCCACCGCGGGCACCCGTGCCGATCTGGTTGCGGCCGGCGAGGTCCGGTGCCGGGCGACCCGCGAGCCGCTCCCGCGCCGAGATCACGGAGGCGGCGGTACGGCTGGCCGATCGCGACGGGCTGGCCGAGGTCTCGATGCGGCGCGTGGCGGCCGAGCTGGGCACCGGCGCCGGATCGCTCTACCGGTACGTCGAGACCCGGGACGACCTGCTCGACCTGATGGCCGACCACGTCTGCGCCGAGTACGAGCTCGCGCCGCCGTCGGGCGACTGGCTCGCCGATCTCGTCGACGTCGGCCTGCAGGCCCGCGGGATCCACCGCCGTCACCCGTGGCTGCCGGAGCTGGTGCTCACCCGCGCGGTCGTCGGCCCGAACGGCGCCGACGTCACCGAGCACGTCCTCGCCGTGCTCGCCGACCATCCGGCCGCGGACGGGGACAAGATGCTGGCCTGGGCGATGCTGACCGCGGTCGTCGCGTCGGCCGCGCGGGCCGAGGCCGCCCGGGTCGACACCGAGCGCAGCGCCCGGTACCTCGCGCACGTCGCTGCCCAGGGCCGGCACCCGCACCTCGCCGCCCTGCGGGCGGGGGCCGCCGAGGGCGACCCGCTCCCCACAGCGCTCCGGCGGATCCTCTCCGGGCTGCTGGGCTGACCAGCGCCGGCCCGGTCAGCGGTCTGTCTCGGGTCGCTCCCCCCGCTGCATGACCGGCAGCCGCTCGACCGCTCCGGCGAGGCCGGCGAGCGCCTGGTCGACGGTGTCCAACCGCCCGCTGAAGCGCCGCGCGGTCACCTCGTCGAGCCGTTGGAGCTGGTCTCGCGCCCGGTCCAGGACCGTGAGCGGGAGCGCCGAGAAGGTCTGCCCCGGCGGTCGCCGGGAGACCGTGGGGTGCGGTCGCGTCGGGGAGATCCGCCGCACGACCTCCCAGGCCAGCCCGAGCCCGCGCAGCTCGCGCGGGCTCAGCTCGGCCTGCAGGCGGGGCAGCAGCTCGTCCTCCTCGCTGCGCACGTCGTGGTCGAGCACCGCGATCGTCCGCTCCAGCAGCTCGGCGTGCCCGGGGTCGTCGGCGGAGGACCGGTCCAGCCGCGTCATCAGCTCGTCGACCTCCTGGTGGTCGCTCTCGATGCGCACGGTCAGCGGGTCGCCCTCGGGGAGCACGCGGCGTGCGGCCGGGAACAGGACGGCCTCCTCGGCGAAGGCGTGGGTGAACACGAGCCGGGCCATGGCCCGCACGGCTCGGGCGTGCTCGGCCCCGCCCTCCCGCAGGGTCTCCCGCGCCCGCGCCATCAGCGCGTCGAGCTTCTCGTGATCGGCGCGCTGCCGCGCCAGGACGCTCAGCGGCCCGCCCAGCTGCGCGACGCTCTGCGTCGCCACGGTCGTCGGCCCCCCGGTGGTCGCGGACATCCCGCTCCTCCCTCCGTCCGGTGTCCGCAGTGCTGCCCGGGGAGGGCCGAGTGAAACCCGCGGGCTCGACGCGGCGGAACCGGAGGACCGGGGTGGGACTACGGCAGGTCCGCGGCAGCGACCCCCGCCTCCGCCAGCGAGTCGACGATCTCGAAGCCGTCCACCAGGGTCAGCACCCTCCGCAGCAGGCCGGCGTCCGGCGCCACCACCAGCAGCATCCGCCGGTGGCGCGCGGACGCCCGGTTCCGCGTGCGCACCAGGCACCGCACGCCGCACGCCGCGAGGAACCCGACGTCCGTCAGGTCCACGACCAGGTCCTCGACGGTGGGGTCGGCGGCGACCTGCGCGGTCAGCACGTCGAGCTCCGTGCAGTTCGCCAGGTCGATCTCGCCGGCCAGGGCCAGTACGACGACGGCCTCGTCCGTGCGCAGCACCCTCAGCCTCAGGCCGCCCGACAGCGACCGCTCCCACGCCTCCACGGCGCTCCCCCAGCACTCTCGCGCCCGCCGCGGCCACCGGTGCGGTCCGGCGGGGACCGACGAGTGTCGCGCCGGACCGGACGTTCCGCAACGGCCGTCCGGGGCACCCCGCCCGGCCGCGTCGTCGTCCTCTCGCGGTGGCACGGCTACTCGTCCCGGGCGGACTGCTGCGCGTCGCGCGCCGCCGCGCGGCCCTCCTGGGCCGCCCGGCGGTGCGCCGCCGCCTCCTGCTCGCGGTCGTGGCCCTCGAGCACGTCGGCCACATGCTCGTGCAGCCCGGCGGACTCCCGGTGCCGTGCGGCCGCGCGCCGGTGCGCCTCCGCCGCGTGCCCGTGTGCCTCCTCGGCGTGCTCCTGGGCCTCCGCCGCGGCCTCGGGGGTGGAGCCGTGCCCCTCCTCCGCCCGCTCCGCGATCTCCGCCCGCCGCTCCCGCAGCTGATCGATGCGCTCCTCGATCTCCCCGCGGCGCCGGCGCAGGGTGGCGGTGAGCTCGTTCGTCCCGTGGCCGGGCTGCAGGGGTGCCGTGGCCTCGGCGGAGTCTCCCGAGTCGTGGGTGTCCCGCGTCACGGGACCAGCGAACGCCCACCGTCACGGCCCCGCAACCGCTGGCACCCCGACCCGCCGACCGCGGTCGGGCCTCCCTACGACGGCTCCGGGGACCGGGCGTGCTGGGGGTCCTCGATGTCCCGGGAGTAGCGCCTCCAGCGGTCGACGTGCTCCCGCTCGTGTTCCGCGGTCCTGCGCGCGTGCTCCGCCACGCCCCGGAGCCGCTCCGCCTCCGCCGGCCGGATCTTCGCGGTCCGCTCGAAGACGTCCGCCACCGCCTCCTCGGTCTCGATCCGCCGCTCTGCGAGGTCGGCCACCTCTGCCGCGACACGCGCCCCCTGCGCGCGCAACCGTTCCGCCCGGCGTCGCCACTCCTCCACGTCCTCCGGGCCCGGTTCGTGGTCCGCCGGACCGGACGGGTCCCGTTCGTGCGAGTCGCCCATGCGCCCCTGTGCCCCACCGGCCGCGGGCGAAACCCGGCCGGGTCGTCGGAGGGCCCGGCTACCGGCCGACCGGTACGCACTCGACGACGTCGAACCCGCCGACCAGGTCCAGCACCCGCCGCACCGCGCCGGGACCGGCCCGGACGACGAGGGAGATCCGGCGGCCGTCGCACTCGATCTCCTCCCGCACCCGGGCCAGGCAGCGCACCCCGCACGCGGCGAGGAAGGGCACCGCGAGCAGGTCGACGACGACCGACCGGACGGCGCGGTCGTCGGCGATCTGCGCCAGGATCAGTGCGAGGTCCTCGCAGTTGCGCAGGTCGATGTCGCCCCCGAGCGTCACGACGGCCACCTCCGGGGGCGCGGCGATCACCCGCCGCACGACGAGCCCGGGCAGCATCCGGACGGACACGGTCATCTGCTTCCCCGCTCCCCGGGACACGAGCCCGGTCCCGCCCGGGATCTTCCCGACGCCGGGCGCGACGAACGTCCAGGCCCCGAGCGCCGCTGTAGGACGCCGGACGATCTTGCCTCTAGCCCCGAGGAGTAACGGAGTCAAGCCGTTGCACGACGGAGTGATGGCGATCACCATCGAAGGTCTCTGCCGTCGGCCTGGCGAGGAGCTGCCCGTGATCCCGATCATCGAGTTCGTGCTGGGTGTCGCGGTGCTGGTCTACAGCGCCGAGAAGCTGATCGGTCACCTGGTCGGGATCTCCAGCAGGTGGGCGATCTCGCTGTTCCTGATCGCCGTCGTCTTCACCGGGATCGAGTTCGACGACCTCGCGTTCGGCGTCGTGCTGAACGTCGAGGGTCTGCGGCAGGTCGCCCTGGGCACCGTGATCGGCACGACGATCGCGATGACGGGGATCGTGCTCGCGCTGGCGGCGATCGTCGCCCCCTGCCGCGTCGACGTGCCCAAGGACTACCTCGTGCTCTTCGTGGCCGCGCCGGTGGTGATGTTCGCGCTCGCGCTGTCCGGCGTGCTGACGCTCCTCACCGGGGTCGTGCTGGTGGTCCTGTTCGTGGCGTTCGTGGGCTGGATCGGCTTCCGCGAGTACGCCTCGCGGCGCCCGGTGTTCCGCAACGCGGAGCTCTACGAGCAGCTCGAGAAGGTCGGCGGGGGCGGCGGCACGGCGACGATGACGCCCCACGGCGGTGGTGACACGCCGGCGGCCGGGCCTGGCGGTACAGGAAGCCGACACGGGTTCGCCGGCTTCGACCTCCCCACCGATCTGCGCATCGACCAGGGCTTCCTCAAGGCCCGCCGGCGCTCCCCGTGGGCCGGCCTCGCGTTCGCCGTGTTCGCGCTGGCCGGGCTCGTCGTCGGGGCCTTCGTCGCAGCCCGGGGCACGGACGGGATCCTCGACACCTTCGAGATCGGCGGCACGGTCTTCGGCGTCACCATCGCGACCCTGGCTCTCTCGCTCGAGGACATCTTCCTCACCGTGGAACCCGCCCGCCGCGGTGCGCCGGAGATCGGCGTCGCCAACGTCATCGGCAGCGTCGTGTTCTCGGTGACCGGCAAGCTCGGGATCGTCCTGCTGGTGGGCGGAATGATCACCGTCGACCGGGACGTGCTGACCTGGCACCTCCCGGTCCTGGTGGTGATGACGGCGTTCTCGGCGGTCTTCCTGGCGACGGGCCGGCTGCGGCGCTGGCACGGGATCGTCCTGCTCGCCCTGTACGTCGCCTACTTCGGGGTCAGCCTCGTGGCCTTCGGCGAGGTCCCACTCGACGACTGAGCCGCCCGGCCCGCGGGCCCGGAACAGCGAGGAGGAGACGCAGTGCTGACGAAGGACCGGGTCGGGGCCGCCCTCGCGATCGCGGCGGCCGTCGCCGGCCTCGTGCTGGTGTTCACCGGCAGCGGTGCCGAGCACGAGGCCCCCGCCGCACCGACGCCGACCGGCCGGATCGCCCCGGCGCCGGGCGGCCAGGTGCGACCGCCCGCGCAGGACCAGCCACCGGCACCGGCGGAGAACCCGCAGGACGCAGACGGCGACGACGACGCAGACGGAGACGCAGACGACCAGGGGCGGTGATGCCGTCTACCGCGCGCGGGCGGGAGGCGGGTCCTGTGCGGCGGGACCCAAAGGATATCCCCTCCGCTGCGAGAACGACCCGAAGGCCCTCCCGGGTGCCGGAGCGGGGAGGAACCCCAGCGGTTGCGGACCGGTGATCGACGGCCTTCCCTGCGTACGTGGCGACCGACCGCGACCGCAGCGAAGGCCCGGACAGGCGTTCGCTGCCGCGGACGCTGCCGGACCGAGGCTCGTCAGGCGGCGGACGGGGGTCGGGGTTCGCGCGACCGAGGAGGAGAGTCCATGGCGAGGCGACCGGTGTCCCGGCTGACGGTGCAGGGGCTCCTCGAGGCGGTGGAGGCGGCAGCCCCCGTCGACGCCGTCGACGCGGTCGCCGACCAGCTCGCCGAGCTGTTCGACGCGCGCCGGGTCGCGTTCCTCATCGCCGACATGAGCGGGCGCGCGGTCGTCCGGCTGACACGCGGGCGCGACGGGGGCCGGAGCGGGCACCACGCCGACGAGTCCGAGGAGATCCCCCTGGAGGGCACGGTCTACGACCGGGTGCTGCAGTCGCAGGAACCCGTCGTCGAGGACGCCGGGGAGGACGCCGGGGAGGACGCCGGGCACGTCCGCGTCGTCGTCCCGGTCACGGACCGCGGCGACGCGATCGGCGTCCTCGAGATGACCCTGCCGGAGCGACCCGGTCGGGACGTGCTCGCCGAGCTCGCCTCCGCCGGTCACGTGCTCGCCTACATCGTGATCGCCGGCCGCCGCTTCACGGACCTGTACGCCTGGGGCCAGCGCACCACCCCCCTGTCGGTCCCCGCGGAGATCCAGCACCGGCTGCTACCCGACGCCTACACCTGCGAGGCCAGCCAGTTCACCCTCGCCGGCTGGCTGGAACCCTCCGCCCGGATGGCCGGCGACACCTTCGACTACATCCTCGACCGCGGCAGCGTCCAGCTGTCGATCACCGACGCCGTCGGTCACGGCCTGGACGCCGCCATGCTGGCCACCCTGGCGGTGAGCAGCCTGCGCAACAGCCGCCGCGCCGGCCGGACGCTCTCCGGCCAGGCCGACGACGTCAACGACGACCTGGTCCGGCACAGCGGGACCGGCGAGCTGGTCACGGGCCAGATCGTCCGGATCGACCTGCAGGCCGAACGGGCGGAGATCATCAACGCGGGTCATCCGCCGCCGCTGCGGCTGCGGCACGGGAGCGTCGAGGAGGTCGAGCTCGCCGTGGACATCCCGTTCGGGATCGACCCCACCTGGCCGTACCGGGTCCAGGAGCTCGAGCTGCAGCCCGGGGACCGGGTCGTGTTCCTCACCGACGGCATGCTCGAACGCGACGCCGCCCACCTGGAGCTGCCCGACGTGCTGCTCAAGACCCGGAGCGCGCATCCGCGGGAGGTCGTGCAGTCCCTCGGGGCGGCGCTCCTGGAGGCCACGAACAGCGACCTGCGCGACGACGCCACGGTGCTGTGTCTCGACTGGCACGGCGGCCCACCCCGGCGGCGACGCAGCAGCGGCGGCGCCGACGAGTGAACGAGCCGGGCGCTCGGCGCGACGCGATCACGACGGTGGCGGCGGTCGTGGGAGTGGAGGGGGCACCTCCTCCGGCCGGTGCGGCGTGCCGACCGGTGCAGCCGTTCCTCGCCGTCGTGGAGTGCTGTCGCGAGGGTGTCGAACGTCGGTATGTGGTTGTCGAGGCCCGCGACCCCGAGGAGGAGGCCGGTGATCCCCGCCGGGTCGACGACCAGTCGCCGCGCCTCCGACGAGCGTGCGTGCACAGGATCGGTGACCTAATCGGTCCTCGGCCCGGTGGTCTCGTCGACCGGCTCGTACTCTGAGCAGCACAGCGTGTTGCCCGGTCACGCCAGCGCCGCTGGCGGAGGGGAGACGAACGCTCGTGGCCACGTTGCGCTTCGAGAGCACGGACCTGGCCCGCACTGAGGAGTTCCTCAGCATGGCCTACACCAGAATGCACCTCGGCGGGCGAGCCGAGCGGACGCGGACGCGGGTCTCCCGGGAGAGCGCGGGCTCGCTCGACGTGGACGAGCTCGACTTCGACCACGACCTGAGCCACGACGCGGTCGAGCCGATCGGCAAGGTGTGCCTGTGCAGCGTGCACAGCGGCGGCGTCGTCCGGAGGTACGCCGGGGGCACCGAGGGTGTCTTCGCTGCGCAGGACGTGTTCATGTACACCCCTCCCGACCGCCTCTACGCCGGTGTCATCCAGGGCGCCAGCTACAGCCTGCTGATGTTCGACCCCGGACTGCTGGACCAGGTGGCAGCCACCGGGCCCGGACACCCGGCCGACCACGTCCGGCTGACCGGCGACCGGCCGGTGAGCGTGGCGGCCGGTCGGCGGCTGAACCGCCTCATCGCTCATCTGCGTGATCATGTCCTGAACGATCCGGCCGCCTGTGAGGCCCCGCTGATCGTCTCCACGGTCTCCCAGCTGGTGGCGTCCACCGTGCTCGACATCTTCCCGAACAACGCGCTCGTCGAGCCGACCGCCGAGGACAACCACGACGCCCACCGGGCCGTCCTGCGGCGCGCGGTCGCCTACATCGACGCCCATGCGCACGAGCCGATCACCCTGGCCGACATCGCCGCCGCATCGGGCACGACCGGCCGGGCGGTGCAGGCGGCGTTCCGTCGCCACCGCGGAACCACACCGATGGGTTACCTGCGTCGGGTGCGGCTGGAGGGTGCCCACCGTGACCTGCGGGCCGCCGACCCCACCTCGGGCGCGACCGTCTCCGGGATCGCCGCCCGCTGGGGATTCGGGCCGACGGCTCGGTTCGCCGTCTCCTACCGGGAGCGTTACGGCATGCCTCCCGGCCACACGCTGGAGGAGTGATGAGCACCGGGCGAACCCGCATCCGGGCGGAGACCTTCGACAGCGGCGACGTCGACCAGATCGAGGCGTTCGTCAGCTCCATCTACTCCACGTTGCACATCGGCGCGGTCGGAGCGTCGACGCGTGCGCGGATCGACCGACGGGTTCTGGCGCCCGAGGTCGGCTTCGACGATCTCGACTACAGCTTCGACATCGGCTACTCCGGCGAGCCTCCGGACCTGTTGATCGTCTGTGACGTCGTCTCCAACACCATCCGGCGCGACGATGCGGCAGGTGAGGAGACCTTCGGACCCGGGGACCAGTTCCTGATCAGCCGCCCCGGGCTCCCGTACTCGGGAGTGGCCCACGCGTCGAGGCTGCGGTTCACGGTGATGGATCCCGCCCTCCTGGCCAGGGTGGCCGCGAGCGGGAAGGAGGAGGGGGCGGAGTCGGTGCGGGTCCTCGATCACCGCCCGATCTCCCGGAAGGCCCAGTCGCAGCTGCAGCGCAGCATCGCCTACGTGCGGGACAACGTGCTGGACGCTCCTGCCGCGGCCCGGGCACCACTCGTGGCCTCGACCGCGAGCCAGTACCTCGCCGCCTCGGTGCTGCACACCTTCCCGAACACCGCGGTCTCCGTGCCGGACAGGACGGACCGGCGTGACGCGACCCCGTGCACGGTGGCGCGCGCAGTCGCGTTCATCGACACCAATCCCGACCTCGACCTCACCCTGGCCGACATCGCCCGCGCCGCCCGGGTCACCCCTCGCGGTCTGCAGCTGGCCTTCCGCCGTCATCTGGGCACGACGCCCATGCGTCACCTGCGACGGGTGCGGCTCGAGCATGCCCGTGACGAGCTACGCGATGCCACCGCCGACGACGGGCGCACCGTCACCACCATCGCCGCGCGGTGGGGGTTCACCCCCTCCCACTTCACCCAGCACTACCGAGCCACCTACGGCGAGCTGCCCAGCCACACCCTGCGCGAACAGGAGGACGCCACGCCGCCGTAGTCCCGGAGACGACAGCCCGGTCGTGGGCGGACGAGGGCCGGCCACGCGTGCCGCCCGGGTTCGGCCGGGCCGCCGAGCGAGGAGAAGGGCAGGGGCGAGGTTCCGGGCTGTCCCACGGCCGGCGCCCTACTCGGAGACGACCACGTTCTCGTGCCGACCGAGACCGGTGATGTCCAGGATCTGCCGCACGAGGTCGTGCGGACGGTGCAGGGTCAGGGTCTGGCCCGCGCGCAACAGCGGCAGTGCCTCGAGCAGGACGTGCGCGCCCGCAGCGCCCAACAGCCGCAGCTCGCCGAGGTCGACGATCCGGATGCCCTCCTCGATCGCGGCGCGCAGGACGGCACCGAGCCGGGCGGCGTTGCTGATGTCGATCTCCCCGGAGACCGTGAGCGCGCCGGGATCGCGGCGGGCTGCGAACGTGATGTCCTCCAGCGCGGTGTGCAGGCCGATCAGCCGGTGCAGGACCGGGGCCGTCTCGACCGAGATGTCGTAGCGGCACAGCACGGTGAGCGGGTTCGTCGCGGCCAGCTCGGTGAGGTCGCGTTCGTGGGTCAGCATCGCCGCGGGGTCGGGGGTGATCGTGTGCAGGGCTGCCCCGTCGCAGACGATCGCCGCACCCCGGTGGCCGGCGCGGCAGGCCTGCTCGATCAGTGCACGATGCCAGGCCCGCAGCGCCGCGGGCTCGCCGCCGGTGTCGGCGTGGCAGCGGGCCGCGTCGATCAGCACCACCCGCTCGGAGTCGAGCACGTCGCTGCCGAGGAGCACGGCCAGCCGTCGGCGGGCGGCCGGTCCGGCCTCGGCGTGCTTGTAGAAGACCTGCTGGCGCCGGCTCATCGCCTCGGCCATCCACGCTCCGACGCGGTCGTTCCCGACACCCGAGGTCCGGTCGATCAGCGCGGTGTGCGCTCCTTCCGTCCGCCGGGTCGAGGCGCCCGGACCCGGCTCCTCCCCGGCCGACAGCGCGCCCCGCTCACCGACGACGGGATCTCCTCCGCACAGGGTCTCCCAGCGATCCTGCCCGCATCGATACAGAATCATCTGAGCAGTCTCCTCGCCGCCGCACCGCATCGGCTGCACCACGAACGAGCACCTCGCGGGTCGGCTGTACGAAAAACGAACTCCGCGTGAACCGGCAACTCGACCCACGCACACGTGCGAGCTCGTCGAGCAGCCGGTGCAGGGCGGACACCCCGTAGCTGCTGTACATCGGCCTGGCGATGCTCAACACTTCGTCGCACGTCTCGGTGGGGGGCGAGTGATGGCCGTGCAGTGCCCACACAGTGTCGACTTCGACCCGCTGTCCCCGATCAGCAACGCCCGACGAAGCTCACCGCACGGCCGTGGAGCAACACAACAATCGAGGCGGGCACCAGGAGGACACCATGGGCAGTGAGAGCGGCTACATCCTCACCGAGATCTGGAAAGCCAGGCCGTCCTGGCTCGCGCTTTCCGTGGAGGAGCGACAGCAGTTCTTCCACGAGACGATCGGTCCGCTGATCATGAGCCTGGTCGAACAGGGCGCCGAGTTCCTCGGCTGTGCCATCAACGACAACACGGGTCCGGAGCGCATGGATTATCGGTACATGGCTGTCTGGAAGCTGCCCGACAAGGCTTTCAGCGACAGGCTCGAAGCCGGCGCGAAGGACGCAGGTTTCCTCGACTACTTCGAGCAGGTCAATTTCAGTGGCAGCATCATCACACCGGACGTGATGAACGCCGACATGATCCGGCTCGACGCGTGAACGTGGAAGCCTTGTGAAATGTTCGGGCGGTCGACCCTGATCGAGGTCCAGATCGCCGACCAGCCGGGGCACGCCAGGGTGTCCATGACGCAGGACCGCCATCTCGGCCGGCGAGCGGTCAGCAGTGCCGCCGCAGATGCCCTCGATCAGGCGCACCGGGACGCGGACGAGCAGGCCCCCGAGCGGGTTCCGGGCGCACAAGAGAGTCTCGATCTTACAGATGATCGGGCTTCAGGGCCCTGAACTGGGAAGAAGCTCCTCCGACTGGACTCGAACCAGTAACCCTGCGATTAACAGTCGCATGCTCTGCCAATTGAGCTACGGAGGACCGCCGGCCCGCGAGCGGCGCTTCGCTCGCTGACGGGTGGAACCCTACAACACGGGCTTCCGGACGGTTCGCACCCCCCTCCCCCGCCCTCGCCCGGACAGGACGGCCGCCCTGCGGCAGGATGGGACGACCGATCACGACCGTCCTGCCGTGGAGGCGACATGCTCAAGTTCCTGCTGGGTGCCGCAGTCGGCTACGTGCTGGGCGCGAAGGCCGGCCACGAGCGCTACGAACAGCTGCACCGCACCTACCAGCGCGTCGCGGACCACCCCGCGGTGCAGGGCGCGGCCGGTGTCGTGCGGGCCCGCGTCGAGGAGGTCGTGAAG
The DNA here is from genome assembly GCF_039542425.1 of Pseudonocardia yuanmonensis. Lineage (NCBI taxonomy): Bacteria > Bacillati > Actinomycetota > Actinomycetes > Pseudonocardiales > Pseudonocardiaceae > Pseudonocardia > Pseudonocardia yuanmonensis. Next base: position 217,282 of record NZ_BAABIC010000002.1, on the reverse strand, counting down.
GGCCCGAAGGAGTCGTCGCCGAGCGGCAACGGGTCGGCGCGCTGAGCCGAGCCCGTCCCCCGCGCGGGGCGGGCCTGTTCCTGCGGCGCATCGAGATCGACGAGCCCGAGGCGGGCCGGGGCCGTTATCCCTTCGCCCTGCCCGTGGTCGCCGGCCTGCGCGGGCGACGCCTGGAGCTCGGCGCGGGCGTCACGTTCCTGGTGGGCGAGAACGGGTCCGGCAAGTCGACGCTGGTCGAGGCGATCGCCGTCGCCGCAGGGCTCAACGCGGAGGGCGGCTCGCGCCACTTCCAGTTCGCCACCCGCCCCACCGAGTCCTCGTTGGGCGGGTCGCTGCGGCTCGGGCGGGCGCCGGGGAAGGAGCGCACCTCGTTCTTCCTGCGGGCCGAGTCGTACTACAACGTGGCCACCGAGATCGAGGACCGCGGCCTCGACCTCGCCCCGTACGGCGGCGTCTCCCCGCACGAGCGCTCGCACGGCCAGTCCTTCCTCGACCTGCTCACGCACCGCTTCGGCCCGCGCGGCCTCTACCTGCTCGACGAGCCGGAGGCCGCGCTCTCCACGAACGGCCAGCTGGCGGCGCTCGCCCGGATCCAGGAGCTCACGGTCCAGGGCTCGCAGTTCCTGATCGCGACCCACTCGCCGATCCTGCTGGCCCTGCCCGGTGCCCGGATCCTCGAGATCGGCGACGACGGCGGCCTGCACACCGTCGCCTACGACGACGCCCTGCCCGTCCGCGCCACCCGCGACTTCCTCGCCGACCCGGACCGGATCCTGCGTCACCTGCTCGGGTGAGCCGCCTCGCTGCGGAAGGTCCGCCGGTACGCGGTCGGCGACACGCCCAGCTCCGCCTGCAGGTGCAGCCGCATCGACCCGGCCGTACCGAACCCGGCCCGCTCCGCGACGTCGTCGATCGGCAGGTCGCTCTCCTCCAGCAGCGCGCACGCCCGCTCGACGCGCTGCCGGACGAGCCACTGCCCCGGTGAGGTGCCCATCTCGTCCCGGAAGCGGCGGGTGAAGGTGCGGGTGCTGGTGGACTCGCGCGCCGCCAGCTCCCGCAGCGTGACGGGGCGGTGCAGGTTCTCCAGGGCCCACGCCCGCGCCCGGGCCGTCGACGACACCGCGGGCTCCGGCACCGGCCGCCGCAGGTACTGGGCCTGCCCGCCGTCGCGGTGCGGGGGGACGACGGTGCCCCGCGCGACCTCGTTGGCCACCGCGGCGCCGTGGTCGGTCCGGATCATGTGCAGGCACAGGTCGATCCCGGCGGCCTCGCCCGCCGACGTCAGGATCCCGTCCGAGTCGGTGTAGAGGACGTCCGGATCGAGGTCGACCGCCGGGAAGAGCTCGCGGAAGCGGGCGGCGCACTTCCAGTGGGTGGTGGCGGGACGGCCGTCGAGCAGGCCCGCGGCCGCCAGCACGAACGAGCCGGTGCAGATCGACGCGATCCGGGCGCCGGGGCGGATCCGGGCCAGCGCCTCGGCGAGGCCCGCGGGCGGTGGCGGGGGCGCGTAGTCGAGGTCGGACGCCGGCACGACGACAGTGTCGGCGGTCTCCACCACCTCCGGCCCGTGCTCGACCAGGACCGGGAAGTCCGCGTCCGTGCGCACGGGACCGGGGACGATCGTGCAGGTCAACACCTCGTAGAGGGGGCGGTCGGCGGCGTCGCGGGCCTGCCCGAACAGCCGGTGCACGAGCCCGAGCTCCATCGGCAGCAGCCCGTCCCGCACCAGCACCGCGACCCTGTGCCGCTCGTGAGGCATGGCCCGATCCTCGCACATGCTGTCCATCGAGCCACTGGTCCGTCCGGATCGTGCGGCCGACGATCGGGGACATGAACGTTCTGTGGGTGGTCGCGCATCCGGAACCGCGCTCGCTGACCGGCGTGCTGGCCGCGGAGGGCCGCGCCGCACTGGAGGAGCGGGGGCACGAGGTCCGGACGTCCGACCTGTACGCGATGCGGTGGGACCCGGTGCTGACCCGGGCGGACTACGGCCTCGACGCCGACCGGCGACTGTTCGTCTCGGCGGACTCGGGCCGCGCGTTCGCGGCGGGCACGCTGCCGCCGGAGGTCCGCGCCGAGCAGGAGAAGCTGCTGTGGGCCGACGCGCTGGTGCTGCAGTTCCCGCTGTGGTGGTTCGGGATGCCCGCGATCCTCAAGGGCTGGGTGGACCGGGTGTTCGTGGAGGGCTTCGCCTACGGGGTGCGCGGCGCCGACGGGCGGACGCGCCGCTACGGCGACGGTGTGCTCGCCGGGAAGCGGGCCCTCGTCGTCACCAGCACCGGGGGCCCCGATCCGGCGTTCGGGCCGCGCGGGATCAACGGGCACGCCGAGGAGCTGCTCTTCCCGCTGCTGCACGGCACGCTCTTCTACGCCGGGGCCACCGTCCTGCCGCCGCTGCTCGTGCCCGGCGCGGACCGGTTCGCCGAGGAGGACCGGGCCGAGGCCGGGGCGAGGTTGCGCGCCCGGCTCGCCGGCCTGGGAACCGACGCCCCGCTCCCCTTCCGGCCCCAGCACGGCGGGGACTACGACGAGCGGCTGGTGCTGCGCCCGCACCTCGCGCCCGGGCGGGAGGGCCTGTCCGTGCACACCGCCGATCGGCCGGACGTGCGTGCCGCCGGGTAGGTGCCCGGGCCTGCGGCCGGCGGGAGCGCGGGCCGGGACCTTCGGCGGGTGCCGTCCGTCGGCGCCGCGAGCAGGATCCGCGGCATGACGAGGGTCTCCGGACGTCTGCACATGCCGTCCCTGCGCGGCGCGACGGGGTGGGTGAACTCGGGGCCGCTCGGTCCCGCCGAGCTGGCCGACCACGTCGTCCTGGTCGACTTCCGGACGTTGACCTGCATCAACTGGCTGCGCACGGTGCCCTGGATCCGCGCCTGGGCCGAGGCCTACCGGACGGACGGGCTGATCGTGCTCGGGGTGCACACCCCGGAGTTCTCGTTCGAGCACGGGATCGACGCCGTGCGGCGGGCGACGGCGGAGCGCGGCCTCGACCACCCGGTCGCGGTCGACGACGAGTACGCCGTGTGGCGGGCCTTCGACAACCACTACTGGCCGGCGCAGTACTTCGTCGACCGGCACGGCGTCGTCCGCGACCACCACTTCGGCGAGGGCCGCTACGCGAAGTCCGAACGCGTCCTGCAGCGGCTGCTCGGCGTCGACCGCGACCTCGTGTCCGTGGAGGGCCGGGGCGTGGAGGCCGAGGCCGACTGGGAGCACCTGCGCACGCCCGAGACGTACCTCGGGTACGCCCGCGGGCAGGAGTTCGCCTCGCCGGACCCGGTCGTCTTCGACGAGCCCGGCGAGTACCGGATCCCCGACCGCCTGTCCGTCGCGCGGTGGGCTCTGGCCGGCGAGTGGACGATCGGGCGCGAGGCGGTCTCGCTCGAGCGGGCCGGCGGGAGCATCGCCTACCGGTTCCAGGCCCGGGACGCGCACCTCGTGCTCCGCGGACCGGGCGGGCCGATCCCCTTCCGCGTGCTGCTCGACGGCGAGGCCCCGGGCCCGTCGCACGGCGTGGACGTCGACGAGGACGGCACCGGGGTCCTCCGGGACGGCCGCCTGTACCAGCTCGTGCGCCAGCACGACGGGGCCCCCGAACGGACGCTGGAGATCACCTTCGACGGGCCCGGCGCCGAGGCCTACGTGTTCACGTTCGGGTAGCGGGGCGACGGGCCGGCCCGGCGGGGCCGGCCCGTCGACCGGTCAGCCCGGCGGGATGTTCTGGTTCACCCGGAACAGGTTCCCGGGGTCGTAGCGACGCTTGACCTCCTGCAGCCGCGGGAAGTTCTCGCGGTACGAGGCCCGCACCCGGTCGGCGCCCTCGTCCATCATGAAGTTGACGTACGCCCCGCCCTCGGTCAGCGGGTGCAGCGCGTCCCAGTACTCCCTGGTCCAGCCGGTGATCAGCTCGGCGTTCGCGGGGTCGGGGTCGACGCCGACGATCACGCCGTTCCACCCTCCGTCACGGAAGGGGAAGGCCGTCTCCTCCGGCCCAACCCGCGCCGCGGCGCCGTCGATCGGGTAGAGGTGCATGGTCGACTGGCCGGTGGGCAGGCGCTCGCCGAAGCGGCGGTGCACCTCGATCGCCTCGTCGGAGATCTCGCGGACCACGTCCGCCCGCCAGTACCACTGGTGCCCCGGCGGGTACAGCGCGTCGAAGGCGCCCTGCAGCCCCGCGTACGGCATCGCGCCCAGGCCCACGAGCAGCGGCGCCCCGAACTCCCGGATCGGCGCGAGGACCTCGTCGGCCACGGCGTGCGGGCCCGTGTAGCACCAGAGGATCGCGCAGACGGTGCGGTTCCACAGTGCCTCGGGGAAGGGCTCCACGGGCGGCACGGCGAGCACGCCGATCCACCCGTTGAGCTCCTCGGGCAGGGACGGCAGGAGGTCGCGGTACCACCGCATGACCTCGGCGATGTCCTCGAGGTCGTAGAACACCGGGCCGGCGATCACGGTCCCGTTCTCGCCGATCTGGTGGCAGCGGAACACGAACGAGGTGACCACGCCGAAGTTGCCGCCGCCGCCGCGCAGCGCCCAGAACAGGTCCGGGTGGTCCTCCGCGCTCGCGCGCACGAAGGAGCCGTCGGCGAGGACGACGTCGGCGGACAGCAGGTTGTCGATCGTCAGGCCGAACCGGCGGGTCAGGTACCCGGTGCCGCCGCCGAGCGTCAGCCCCGCCACACCGGTCGTGCCGATGATCCCCGACGGCGTCGCCATGCCGAAGGCCCCGGTGGCGTGGTCGACGTCGCCCCACGTGCAGCCGCCGTCGGCGCGGACGGTGCCCGCGACCGGGTCCACCGTGGTGCTGCGCAGGCCGGACAGGTCGACGACGAGTGCTCCGTCGGACACGCCGAGTCCCGCGGCGTTGTGCCCGCCGCCGCGCACGGACAGCAGCAGCCCGTGCTCCCGGGCGGCCCGCACGCAGGCGATGACGTCCGCGACGTCGGCGACCCGGGCGATCGCCGCGGGCTTGCGGTCGATCATCGCGTTGTAGACCGCGCGGGCCTCGTCGTAGCCGACGTCGCCGGGCCGGATCACCGGGCCGCGGAGGGTGGCGGCGAGCTCTGGCGCCCACGCGGGGCCGGTGGTGTCGGTGCTGGTCATGGCTCCCCCTCGGGGTCGTGGAGGGCGCGACCAGTGCCCAGGCCGCGCCCGCGCCGGACGCTAGGAGCAGGGGCACGAACCGGACAGGGCCGTCCGGCCCGGGGCCGACCGGGGCACTCAGGCCTTGCGGGCCACCGCGAAGATCCGGCGGAAGGGGAACCAGGTGGAGCCGTCGGCGGAGGCGGGGTAGGCCGCGCGCAGGCGCGGGGCGAGGCGCTCGGTGAACCGGGTGTACTCCTCCTCCCCCAGCGCGTCGCGCACCGGGCGCAGGGCGGTGCCGCTGATCCACCGCAGGACCGGGTCCTCGCCCGTGAGGCGCTGCAGGTAGGTCGTCTCCCAGACGTCCGCGGCGGCGCCGGTCGCGGCGAGGAGGTCGGCGTACTCGACCGGCTCGGCCACCGCCGCCTCGCCGCGCAGCACGATCGGCCGCTCCCACTCGGCGGCCAGCTCCCGGACCAGCGCGTGCGAGGGCGCGCCGAAGTTGCCGGGGACCTGCATCGCGAAGGTGGCCCCGGCCGGCAGCGCGGCGATCCAGCGCGGGATCAGGTCGGCGTGCCCGGGCACCCACTGCAGCACTGCGTTCGTGACCACGAGGTCGGTGTCCGGGGCGGGGGTCCAGTCCTCGGCCGCCTGCAGCCGCGCATCGACACCCGCGGCGCGCGCCGCCTCGACCATGTCCGGCGACGCGTCCAGCGCCTCGACGACCGCGCCGGGCCAGCGCGCGGCCAGCACCGGGGTGAGGTGGCCGGGGCCGCAGCCGAGGTCGACGACGCGGCGCGGGTCGACGGTGCGCACCCGGGCCAGGAGGTCGTGGAAGGGCCGGGAGCGGTGGTCGTCGAAGTCGAGGTAGAGGGCGGGGTCCCAGGTGGTCGCGATGAGGTCCTCCCAGGTCGGCGGAGGTCGTGCGTGCCGACTGCCCGTCCTAGGGGCGGTCGGCGCTCACGGGTCGGGGCGGATCTGGCGGACGGTGCCGTCGCGGCCGGGGACGTGCCGTTCGAGCACCCAGGCCTCGCGTCCGTCCGGCATCGTGGCGCGCTCGCGGGAGACGATCGAGCCGGTGACGCGCTGGTGCACGGCCTGCGGCACCTTCCCGGGCTCGCCGAGCGGGAAGCGCCGGGGCGGCCCGTCGTGCAGCAGGAACGCCTTGCCGAGGTCCTCCTGCGTGGCCACGACGAAGGTCATCGCCCCGTCCGCCCACGTCGCCTTGCTGATCAGGTGCCAGCCGACGCGCTCCGGCTCACCCGGGAACCACACGCCCCGGTTGGTGACGACGAGGTGCCCGCCGCGCACGACGTCCGCCACCGCGACGACGTGCTCCTCCGGCTCCAGCACGCCCGCGAACCCCTCGGGCAGGGCGTCCCTGCCGAACAGCCGCCGGAGCAGGTTCATCGGTGGGCCCCGGACGCCTGCTCGCGCAGCGCGATCTTGTACTGCTCGAGCGGGACGAGATCGCCGAACAGCTCGTTGTAGAGCTCCGGGTCCTCGGTGGGGTTGGTGCGCTGCAGACGGGACTTCACCTCGGCGATCTGCGCCTCCACCAGGGCGAGCTTCACCCCGGCGAGCACGCTGCCGACGTAGCGCGCCTCGTCGCCGAGCTTGCGGGGCAGCTCCAACGGCTCCACGGCGAGCTCGCTGAGCAGCTTGCGCTCCTCGGGCCCGCACTCGGCGGTGACGGCCTCGATCCACGCCGGACCCTCGATACCCGCGCACACTCCGCCGGCCTTCTGGATCGCGACGTGCACCGCGGCGAACGCCGGGTGCGTGAAGATCTGCTCGGGTAGCTCGTCGTACGCCGGACCGGCGACCGCGGGGATCTGCAGGGCCGACTTGAGCGCCTCGCGCTGCAGGTGCAGGCGCGGGTCGTCCCGCCGCGGTGCCGCGACCGGCTCCGGGCGGCGGCCGCGCGGGCGCTCCGGCGCCACCCCGGCCTCCTCGCGCACCCGCCGCACGACCATCGCGATGTCGTCCCAACTGGTCCAGCCCGCGAGCCTGCGCGCGTACTCGTCCCGCAGGTCCTCGCGCTTGATCCGGGCGACCAGCGGGACGGTGCGCTGCAGCGCGGCGACCCGGCCCTCGGCGGTGTCGAGGTCGTGCTCGGCGAGGATCGAGCGGATCGCGAACTCGAACAGCGGCTCGCGGCGGGCGACGAGGTCGCGGACCGCGGCGTCGCCGCTCGTCTGGCGCAGCTCGCACGGGTCCTGCCCGTTCGGCGCGATGCAGACGAAGGTCTGCGCGGCGAAGGACTGGTCCCCGTCGAAGGCCTTGAGCGCGGCCGCCTGGCCCGCCGCGTCGCCGTCGAAGGTGTAGATGACCTCGCCGCGGTCGAAGGAGTCGTCCCCCATCAGCCGGCGCAGCACCGTGATGTGCTCGGTGCCGAATGCGGTGCCGCAGGAGGCCACGGCCGTCGGGACGCCGGCGAGATGCATCGCCATCACGTCCGTGTAGCCCTCGACCACCACGACCTGGCGCCGCTTGGCGATCTCGCGCTTGGCCAGGTCGAGCCCGAACAGCACGTGGGTCTTGCGGTAGACCGGGGTCTCGGAGGTGTTGAGGTACTTGGCCTCGATGCCGTCGTCGTCGAACAGCCGGCGGGCACCGAAGCCGACGACGTCGCCGCCCAGGTCCCGGATCGGCCACAGCAGCCGGCGGTGGAACCGGTCGATCGGACCGCGCCGGCCCTCCTTCGACAGGCCCGCCTTCATCAGCTCGTCGAGCGAGAAGCCCTTGCCGAGCAGGTGCTTGGTGAGCGTGTCCCAGCCCGCGGGCGCGTACCCGCAGCCGAACTGCTCGGCGGCGCTCGCCGCGAACCCGCGGCTGGTGAGGAACTGCATCGCCGTCGCACCCTCGGGGGTGCGCAGCTGCGCGGCGTAGAACTCCGCGGCGCGCTTGTTCGCCTCGAGCAGCCGGGAGCGGGTGCCGCGGTCGCGCTGGACGCTCGACCCGCCGCCCTCGTAGGTCAGGCGCACCCCGACCTTGTCCGCGAGCCGCTCCACGGCCTCGACGAACCCGATGTGCTCGATCTTCATGACGAAGTCGATCGCGCTGCCGCCCTCGCCGCAGCCGAAGCAGTGGAACGTGCCGTGCGTGGGCCGGACGTTGAACGACGGCGTCTTCTCGTCGTGGAAGGGGCACAACCCCTTCAGCGAGCCCGCCCCGGCCCGGCGGAGCGCGACGTACTCGCCGACGACCTCCTCGATCCGGGTGCGGTCGCGGACCTCCGCGATGTCGCTGTCCCGGATGCGGCCTGCCACGGGAGCGAGTCTAGGCGTGCCGGCGTCCCGCGGTCCCGCAGGTCGCCGGACGGGCGCAGGAAGCCGCGGCCGGCTGTCGGACGCGGTGCGGGATGGGCTGTCGGACTCGGTGCGGGCGGGCTGGCGGACGCGGTGCAGGATGGGCTGTCGGACTCGGTGCGGGGCGGGCTGGCGGACGCGGTGCAGGATGGGCTGTCGGACTCGGTGCGGGGCGAGCTGGTGGGGCGGTGCGGGGCGGGCCTTCGAGCTCGGACCTCGACGGCGGGACCTCCGGAGCAAGATCACCGGCCGTGGACGCCGAGGGACGATTTCCGACCCTCTGCGTCCACGAGCCGCGATCACGGCCGCGGCATGGGACTCCGATCGCCGGGAGCTTCCCGTCGCCGGCCCGGCCCCGGCCGAGGGGCCGCGCGCCGCCGACAGCACCCGAACGTGGTGGTCGACGTCGGCGCCTCGAGCCGGAGCGCGACTCACGCGAGTCGACCGTCGAGGCGTCGAGGGTGACGGGGCGCCGGTCGGCGGGACGGGCGGCGCGCCCGGCACCGTGCTGCCCAGGGCACGCGCGTCGCCGACTCGCCGGCCGCCCACCGTTCGGAGGCGGCGTGGGACGACCCGCTCGGCGTCGAGCTTGATCATTGACTGCGGACCCGACGCGCCGGATTTCGACCCTCCCGGTCCACAAGCAGTGATCTCGAGTGGCAGCGTCGTCCCGAAGCCGAAGCCGAAGCCGAAGCCCGAAGCTCGGAACCCGGAGCCAGAGCCCGGAGCCCGGAGCCCGGAGCCCGGAGCCCAGTGCCCAGAGCCCAGAGCCCAGAGCCCAGAGCCCAGAGCAAGATCATTACTTGTGGTCGCTGAGCGACGATTTCCGACCCTCTGCGTCCACGAACAGTGATCAGGGCGCAAGCGTGATCAAGTAGGGGTGCTCCGCGGAATCTGCGAGCCCCTCCCCTGCCCTCGAACACGACAGCGTCATCACGACAGCCGTGCGGCCGGCCCCCTCCCGAAGGCCGGTGGGGCGGAGATCGGGGTCAGCTGAAGCGGGAGACCGGGCGCTGGAGCGGGATGGCGGGCGCGAGGGCGGTGCGCTGCAGCGGGAGGGTGATCTCCCGGGCCGCACCCCGGACCGTGAGCGTGCGGCGGGCCTGCTCGGACGCCTCCGCGTCGGCCGGGCCGGCCTGCCTCGGCACCTCGGCCGCCGACCGCGTGTCCGGCCCGCCGACGGCGTCCGAGGCCGCGCCCGACCGCGTGTCCGGCCCGCCGACGGCGTCCGAGGCCGCGCCCGACCGCGCGTCCGGCCCGCCGACGGCGTCCGAGGCCGCGCCTGGCCCGGCACCCGTGTCCGACCCGCCCTCTGCCCCACGGTCCGCGCTCGGCCCACCGAGCTCACCCGCCGGAGCCGCGTCCTGCGGCGTCGCCGGAGCCGGAACCGCCGCCGCCGGAACCGCGGCGGGCAGCGTGCCCACCGCACCGCCGGGGAGCCGCCGCTTCCGCGGCCCGACGAGGTCGGCCAGGAGCGGCGCGCCGGCGACCAGGAGCAGCACGGCGATCGCGGCGGCGGCACCGAGCGCGGTCAGCGTGTCGGCGAGGGGTCCGGCGGAGAAGCTCATGCCTACGAATCTGCGCCGCGAAGCTGAGCGTTACATCAGACGGACCTGAGAATGCGCGAACGACACTCCGTCATTCGGACGAGTGAACGACACGCCGTCGCGACACGCCCACGAGGAGTGCCGCCCCCACGCCGAGCTGCAACGCGAACCCGATCGTCTGCGCCATGGCGTCGATCGCCGGGAAGCCGTGCAGGTGCAGGGTGTGGAACACCGCGTGCGGCACGGTCGCGGTGAGGAAGGCCAGCAGCACGACGACGGTGAGCCGCCGCTCCGGCCGCAGCGCCGCCCCGACCAGGGCGACGGTCAGGGCGAGACTCAGCGCCCCGACGTCCCGCACCAGGTGCTCGTTGTAGGGCGGCAGCAGCGACACCCACGGGTGTCCCGGAGCCGGGAAGCCGGCGTAGAAGCCCGCGGGCGCGAACAGCGCCCACACCCCGACGACGACCTCGGTCAGCGCCAGGAACCACAGCCCGGCACGGATCGCGAGCCCGCCCACCTCGACGCGGCCTGCCTCGCGCAGCCCGCTCATGACGCCACCCCCGCACCCTGCAGGTACTGCTCGAAGGTGATGTGGCCGTCGGCGTGCTCCGGCACCAGGTTCGCCCCCGCCCGCACCGCGGCGGCGAGCCGGCCCGGGGCCGGGACCTCGACGACGCGGCGTCGTCGTCCGCCGGCCTCGAGCCAGGCCCGCGCGAGGTCGTCGAACCCCCGCACCTCCGGTCCGCCCAGGTCCGCGACCCGCCCGGCCGGCTCTCCCGCCGCGAGGGCGACGAGCCGATCGGCGACGTCCCGCACGTCGACCGGCTGGAACGCGATCCCGCGCGGCACCGGCAGCACCCCGGGCACCCGGCCGAGCACGCCCAGCATCGCGGCGACGAGGTCGTGGAACTGCGTGGCCCGCAGGATCGTGTGCGGCAGCCCCGAGTCCGCGAGCAGCCGTTCCACCGCGAGCTTCTGCCGGTAGTAGCCGAGCGGGATGCGGTCGATCCCGACGATGGACACGGACACCACGTGCGGCGCGCCGTTCCGCAGCGCCGCCTCGACCAGCCGTGCCGACATCTCCGCGTCCTTGCGGCCCGTCGCGCAGTGCACCACCACGCCGCAGCCACGGACGGCGGCGTCGACCCCCTCGCCGGTCGCGAGGTCGCCGACCAGGTGCCCCTCGCCCGGTCGGCGGCTGAGCACCCGGGTCGGTGTGCCGGCCTCCCGCAACCGCGCGACCAGCACCCGGCCGAGGGTTCCCGTACCCCCGGTCACCAGCGTCTCCTGCATGTCCGCTCCTTCCGTCAGGAGGAGTGACCGGACAGCCCCCCGGAGCGTGACAGCTGCCCGCCGAGGAAGGCGAGCTTGTCGGGGTTGAGCACGAACCGCAGGCCCGTGACCTGCGATCCGGACCGCGCCACGGCCAGCACCGAGGTGAGCTCGCCGTCCCGGAGGGCGAGGATCGCTGGCTCGCCGTTGACCTCGCCGACCCGCGCCTCCAGGCCGGTCGTGAACTTCGCGAACACCCCCGCGAGGAACCGCGCGACCGCGGCGCGGCCGACCACCGGCCGTCGTGCGGCGCTGACCCGGCCCCCGCCGTCCGACCAGGCGGCGACGTCGGCGGCCAGCAGGGCCTCCAGCTCGGCGATCTCGCCCTCCCGGGCCGCCGCGAGGAACCTCTCGACGAGCGCGCCCCACGCGGCCGCGTCGGTCTCGGGCTGCCCGGCGGGTGCCTCCGCGAGGTGCTTCCGGGCGCGGGTGTGCAGCTGCCGCGAGTGCGCCTCGGTGACCCCCAGGATCGCCGCCACCTCGGCGTGCGTGTGCCCGAAGGCCTCCCGCAGCACGTAGACCGCCCGCTCGAGCGGAGTCAGCCGCTCCAGGGTGACCAGCAGCGCGAGCGACACCGACTCACGCTGCGCCGCGGTCTCGGCCGGGCCGACGGCGGGGTCGGTGGTGAGGATCGGCTCCGGTAGCCAGGGCCCGACGTACGTCTCGCGGCGGGTCCGCGCCGAGGTGAGCCGGGTCAGGCAGAGCCGGGTCAGGGCGGTGGTGAGCCAGGCGGCGGGACTCGCGACGGCGGCGTGGTCGGCGCCCGACCAGCGCAGCCAGGCGTCCTGCACCGCGTCCTCGGCGTCCTGGGCGGAACCGAGCAGGCGGTAGGCGAGCCCGAACAGGCGCGGCCGTTGAGCCTCGAAGTCCGCCACCGGATCCGTCGCCGTGCTCATGTCGAGAACACTGCCAGGGCTCCGACCGATGACCGAGCGGGGTCGGAACGGTCCTACCCCCCGGAGAGGAGTGGTCGATGACCGACGTGCAGGAGATCGTGGCGGAGAGGGCGGCCGAGCTGGTGCGGTCCGGCGGCGAGCGGGGGCTGCAGGTCGCCGCGTACGTCGACGGGCGACCGGTGGTCGACGTGGTTGCCGGCGTCGCCGATCCCGCGACCGGCCGCCCGGTCGAACCCGGGACGCTGTTCTACAACTGGTCCGTGGGCAAGGGCGCCACCGCCACCCTGGTGCACCGCCTCGTCGACGCCGGCGTGCTCGGCTACGACACCCGGGTCTCCGAGGTGTGGCCGGGGTTCGCCGCGCACGGCAAGGACGGGATCACCGTGCGGCAGGCGCTCGACCACAGCGCCGGCGTCCCCGGCCTGCCGGCCGGCGTGAGCGTCGACGACGTCTGCGACTGGACCCGCATGGTCACCGCGCTGGAGGAGGCGGAGCCGTGGTGGGAGCCGGGCACGGCCGTCGGCTACCACGCCTACACCTTCGGCTTCCTCAACGGCGAGATCGCCCGCCGCGCGAGCGGCCGCGAGCTCTCCGACCTGCTCGCCGACCTCACCGACGCGATCGGGTTCCCCGGCGAGATCCGGTTCGGCATGGCCGACGCGTCCGGCTTGGCCGCGCCCGAGGACGCGCCGATGCCGGCGGGAATGGAGGGGTTCACGCTGCCCGAGGAGATGCTCCGTGCGGTGCCGATGGCGCTGTTCCCCACCGCCGCGCTCGGCAAGGACCCGCGGATCCTGGCGGCGGACATCCCGGCCGGGGCCAAGGTGACGGCGCGGGCGCTCGCCCGGATGTACGCGGGCTGGCTCGACGGCACCGTCGTCTCCCGGGAGCGGACCCCGGCCGCGTACACCGAGTCGTCGTCGGGGACCGACCGGGTGTACGGCAACCCGAGCCGGTGGGGCCTCGGCTTCGCCCTGGGCGTGCCGTGGGACGAGCAGGGCTCGCCCCGGGTGTTCGGCATGGCAGGCGCCGGCGGCAGCTGGGCCGGCGCGGACCCGGACCGCGGGATCGCCGTCGCGGTGACGAAGAACGTGGTGAGCATGGACTTCGAGACCGCACGGGTACTGGTCACGGCGGTGCTCGACGCGGTCCGATAGGCGGGTGGACTTCGAGGAGCTGCGGCCGCACCTCCTGCGCGTCGGCTACCGCATCACCGGCAGCCTCGCCGACGCCGAGGACGCCGTGCAGGAGGCGTGGCTGCGCTGGACCGACCACGCCGCCGGGGTGCGCGACCCGCGGGCGTGGCTGACGACCGTCGTCGGCCGGATCTGCCTGGACCGGCTGACGTCGGCGGCGGCGCGGCGCGAGACCTACGTGGGCCCCTGGCTGCCCGAGCCGCTGGTCACCGCACCCGAGGACGAGGGCCCGCTCGCCGCCGTCGTCCGCGGGGAGGACCTGCGGCTGGCCGCGCTGCTGCTCCTCGAGCGCCTCACCCCGGCCCAGCGGGTCGCGCTGGTCCTGCACGACGCGCTGGGCGAGGCCCACGCGGAGATCGCCGCGGTGCTGGGCTGCAGCGAGGCCGCCGCGCGGCAGCACGCCGCGCGGGCCCGGCGGATCGTCGCCGAGGCCGGCCCGTTGCCGCCCCGCGCTCCGGCCGCGGTCGAGGAGAAGGTGCTCGCCGCCTTCGCCGACGCCCTGGCCCGCGCGGACCGGGAGGCGCTGCTCGGCGTGCTGCACCCGGACGTCGTGCTCACCAGCGACGGCGGCGGCGCGGTGCGGACGGCGCTGCGGCCCGTCGTCGGCGCCGAGCCGATGGTCCGGCTGCTGGCCGGTCTCCTGCGGCAGTACGGCCCGGACCTCGACCCCGCCGCCTGGATCCCGGTGCGGGTCAACGGCGAGCCCGGCTTCGTCACCCCGGCCTCGCCGCGGGTGGCGGCCTCGGCGACCGCGATCACCGTCGTCCTCGACGAGGCCGGCGAGCCCCGGATCGCGGCGGCCCGGCAGGTCATGAACCCCGCGAAGCTGCGGGTGTGGTGGTGACGGCGGGGTGCGGTTCGGGGTGACGGTGGAGGTGACCCGGTCGTCACGGCGTGTCACCGCCGCCGCCCGGCCGCGCGAGGGGAGGATCGTCCGGTGCACGGCGCCCGGATCCTCATCGCAGTCCTTCTCGTCCTCCTCACGGCATCCGGGTGTGCCGCCGTCGCCGATCGGTACACCCCCTGGGCCGCCCCCGCCGCGGCACCGGTCGGCAGCGCCGCGGACGCCCTGGAGAAGCTCCCGGTGAAAGGCCGGGCGCCGAAGACCGGCTACGCGCGGGACCAGTTCGGCCCGAGCTGGTCCGACGTCGACCGCAACGGCTGCGACCAGCGCAACGACGTCCTGGCCCGGGACATGACCGGCGAGACCTTCAAGCCCGGCACGCACGACTGCGTCGTGCTCACCGGCACCCTCGCCGACCCGTACACCGGCACCACGATCGCCTTCACCCGCGGCCAGGGGACCAGCGACGACGTGCAGATCGACCACGTCGTCGCCCTGTCCGACGCCTGGCAGAAGGGCGCGCAGCAGCTCGACGCCGACGCCCGCAAGCGCCTCGGCAACGATCCGCTCAACCTGCTCGCCGTCGACGGCCCCACCAACAACCGCAAGGGCGACGGCGACGCCGCCACCTGGCTCCCGCCGAACCGCGCCTACCGCTGCGACTACGTGGCCCGCCAGGTCGCGGTGAAGGCCAAGTACGGGCTGTGGGTCACCCAGGCCGAGCACGACGCCATCGCCGGCATCCTCGCCGGGTGCCCGGGTGAGCCGATCCCGGTGGACGACACCGTGCCGGGCACGGTTCACTCCTCCGGGGCGTAAGGCCCGCCTCCGGGAGCGCGATGAACCGGAGGACGGGGTTCCACGGCAGTCGGGGGGAACGATGGCCGGGCAGCAGGACGCACAGGACCGCGAGCAGGAGGACGAGGACGGCCGCGAGCAGGGCGGTCGGCGCGTCGGCCAGGACGGCGGGCAGGGCGGCGGAGCCGGTGACGGGCCTGCCGTTCCGCGGCCGCGGAGGCCGGCGGGCCCGCCGCCCGGGACGACCGTGCCCGTGGGCGCTCCCGGTCGCCGCGCGGCCGCCGGTCCCCCCGGCCCGGCCGTCCCGCAGGTCCCCGCGCCGCGCGATCCCTCCGTCGGGCACCGCCCCGCGCCCACCGGTCCACCCGCCTCCTCCGCCGGACACCGGTTCGCCCCGGGCCCCTCGACCGGGCACCGGTCCGGCCCCGCCTCCCCGATCGCACCGCCCGCGCCGATCGCGCCGTCTGCGCCGTCGGTGGGGCACCGCTTCGCCCCCTCCGCCCCGCCACCCGGGTACGGCGTGCCGGGGTACGGGCCGCAGCCCTACAGCCCGCCGCTCCCGCCCGCACCGGCCTCCCGCGTGCCGCGCTGGGTGCTGCCGGCCACGCTCGTCGCCGTGATCCTCGGCGCCGGGGCCGCGATCGGCGGGATCTCGGCGGCCGCCCTCGCCGCGAGCAGCAGCGAGACCTCCACGGTGGCCGCCGGGACGGGCGACCGCGCGTTCCTGGTCGCGGTGTCGACCCGACCGGCGCTCGCCGACGTCCCGCCGGACACCCTCATCGAGCTCGGCCACGGCATCTGCTCGGCGCTCGAGGGCGGCGCGACCCGCGGCGACATGGTCTCTGCCGCGGTGTCGGCCGGCTTCGGCACCCGGGACGCGCAGGTGCTGGTCGACGCCGCCCGCGCGAGCTACTGCCCGGGGGCCTGAACCGGCTGCGCCGCCCGGCCCGCCCGGTCCCCGAGGCGGACGCGGCACGCCGCGTCGAAGCCCTGGTCGACGATCCCGAGCGCGTGGTTCGCCCGCGCCCGCTGGTTCTCGACGGCGATCGCCTGGGTGAGCTCGATCAGCCCGGCCCGGCCGAACTCCCGCTCCAGCTCCTCGACCTGCGCGTCGGCGACGGTCGGCGGGGTGGCCGTCATCGCGTCGGCGTAGGCCACCGCGAGGCGCTCGGCCGGGCTGTACAGCGGGTCGGTGGCGTAGTCGTCGATGTGGGCCAGGCGCTCGACGTCCAGCCCGTCGAGCCGCTGCAGCATGGTGCCGAAGTCGACGCACCACGAGCAGCCGACGACCGTCGCCGTCCGGTACACCGCGAGCTCCCGCACCCGCGCGGGCAGCACGTGCGTGGCGCGCTCGAACGCCAGCTCCGCGACCATCGCCGACCAGAACAGCCGGCGGTGGTGCAGGCCGATCGCGAACGGCTCCGGGACCGCGCCGAACCTGCGGCGCATCAGGCGGTAGACCAGCCGGCCGAGCACACCGGCCTCGGCCTCGGGAACGGCGGGGATGCGTGCCATGTCGTCCTCCTCGGATCGGGTACCGGGGAGACGACGCGAACGCCGCCGACGTGAGCCTCTGTGGCCCAGATCACGCTCATCCGTGGGCGACGAGTGCCCCTGGAGCGGCAGTCACCACTCACGACCCTCACTGACCCGGTCTGACGTCGGTCAGCCCGGGCAGAGTCGGCGGTGCCAGGCGATCGCTCCGGCGTCCGTCAGCACCGCGACCTGGTCGACGACGACCCGCAGCCGGGCGGCGTCGTCGCCGGCCGCGGCCCACTCCCCCGCCCGCACCGGGTCGAGGCTGCCGGGCGCGCCCGCGAGCAGCGCCTCGGCCAGCTCGGCCAGCAGCTCCCGCTGCCGCGCCTGCATCCGCAACCGGTCGGGGTCGCTCATGACGTACCGCAGCGCGACGGCCTTGAGCAGCGCCACCTCGGCGGCCGCCTCCGCGGGGACGACCAGGTCCGCGGCGTACCGCAGCACCGGGCCGTCGCCGTGGGCGTCGAGCGTCGCGTCCGTGGCCGCGCGTACGAACCGCCCGACCAGCTCGCTGGTCAGCCGCTTGAGCGCGGCGTGCGCGACGGCGGGCGCGCTGGCGGTGTCGAAGCCCTTGACCGCGTCGACGACGGGCAGCCGGGCCAGCTCGGCGGCCGCGACCTCGCAGGCCGACGGGTCGGCGCCGAAGTGGGTGGCGGCCAGCAGCGCCAGCACGGCACGCTCCTCCGGCGCGGCCAGCGCCGCCAGGTCGATCCGGCCGGAGAGGATGCCGTCCTCGACGTCGTGCACGGAGTAGGCGACGTCGTCGGACCAGTCCATGACCTGGGCCTCGAGGCAGCGCCGCTCGCCCGGCGCCCCCTCGCGCACCCAGTCGAACACCGCGCCGTCCTCCGCGTACGCGCCGAACTTGCGCTCGTCGCCGCGTCGCCGCCACGGGTACTTGCAGCTCGCGTCGAGCGTCGCGCGGGTGAGGTTGAGGCCGCCGGGGTGCTCGCCGGCCGCGTCGACCACCGCGACCTTGGGCTCGAGTCGGGTGAGGATGCGCAGCGTCTGGGCGTTGCCCTCGAACCCGCCGCAGGCCGCGCCGATCTCGTCGAGTGCGCGCTCGCCGTTGTGCCCGAAGGGCGGGTGCCCGATGTCGTGCGCGAGCCCGGCGGTGTCGACGACGTCCGGGTCGCAGCCCAGCTCCTCGGCGATCCCGCGGCCGATCTGCGCGACCTCCAGGGAGTGGGTCAGGCGGGTGCGCGGGATGCCGGTGATCTCGGCGGCCTCGCCCGGCCCCACCACCTGCGTCTTCCCGGCGAGCCGGCGCAGCGCCGCGGAGTGCAGCACCCGGGCGCGGTCGCGGGAGAACGGCGAGCGCCGCTCCGGCCGGTGGTGCTCGCCGAGCCCCGATCCCTTGGGCGGCTCGGGCAGCAGGCGGGCGCGGTCGTGGTCGTCGTAGCCCTCCCGCGCCGGCGCCGGGACCGTCGCGGTCATGGTCAGCCGAGCCCGGTGTTCTCGGTCTCGGCCGAGGCGTGGGTCAGCCGGTAGTACAGCAGCGCGGCCGTCTCGCGGAGGATGTAGCGCGCCTGCGTCTCCCGCGTCTGCACGACGGGCCCGCTGCGCGTCGGCGAGGTCCACGCCTCCAGCCCGGAGTCGCGGGCCATGGTGCGGGCGCGCAGCGAGTGCCACGGGTCGCTGACGATCAGGGCGCTGCTCCAGCCGTCCCGGCCGGCCCGGGCCGCGACGGCCTTGAGGCTGCCCAGGGTGTCCGCGCCCTCGGCGACCGTCGTGATCGCGCTCGCCGGGACGCCGTTGCGCTGCAGGTAGCGCGTGCCGGCCTCGGCCTCGGTGTACTCGTCGCCCGCCCGGTTGCCGCCCACGGTGACGATCCGCGGCGCGAGCCCCTCCTGGTACAGCGCGACCGCGTGCCGGAGCCGGGCGGCCAGGATGGGGCTGGGCTCGCCGTCGTACTGCGCCGCCCCGAGGACGACGACGGCGTCGACCGGCCGGTCCCCGTCCACCCGGGCGGTCTGCCAGACCCGGAACATCGTGCCGCCCAGGATGATCGCGGCGGTGAGCAGCGTGCCGAGGACGAGCCGGGCGACCCAGGTCATCCCGGTGCGGATGCGCGGTGTGGGCGTGGTCGGGAGCTCCTCGGGGTCGGGGCGCTGGGAGTGCACCTGCCGCAGCCGGACCGTCGCGGGCTCGCGGGAGCCCCGGGCGGCACGGCGCCGGTGCCCGATCGGTGCGCTCACCCCCCGATCTTCCCCTCCGACGCGCCCAACGCCCGCGCGGCGCGCCCGGAGCGGGCCCCGATGACCTCGGCGACGATCGAGACGGCCGTCTCGGCCGGCGTGCGGGCGCCGAGGTCCAGCCCCACCGGTCCGTGGATGCGGGAGAGCTCCTCCTCGGTGACGCCGGCCCGCAGCAGCCGCTCGCGGCGGGCGGCCTGCGTGCGGCGCGAGCCGAGCGCGCCGAGGAACCCGCGGCCGCGGTGCAGACCGTCGATCAGCATCGCGTCGAAGCGCGGGGCGTGGTCGAGCAGCACGAGGACGTCCGCCTCGGTGAAGGCCTGCACCGCGGCCCGGGCCTCGTCGAGGTCGGTGACGGTGCGGCCGGCCCAACCGAGCAGCGCGGCCTGCGCCAGCAGTGCCTCCCCGATCGCCCCCGCGCCCACGACCAGCACGGACGGCACGGGCACCCACAGGTCGAGCAGGATCTCGGTGTCGCCGACGGTCCGGCGGTCGGTCACGGTGGCGCCGCGGCGCAGCAGCTCGCGCGCAGCCTGGACCGCCCCGGCGTCGAGCCCCGGGGTGCCGTCCTCGAGGGTGCCGTGCACGTCCTCCAGGTCCGGGCCGGTGAGCACGAGCGCCGCCTCGCCGTCGACCGTCGAGATCAGCGCGGCCGGGCGGGCCTCCTCCAGCGCGGCGCCGAGGGCCTCGGCCAGGGCCGCGGGCAGCGGGTGGCCGAGCAGCGTCGCGCCACCGGCGCACGCCAGCCCCGCCTGCAGCGCCGCGGACTCGGCGACGTGCGCGGCGCGGGTCTGCGGGAGCGCGGCGGCGGCGCCGACCAGCGGGACGGCCGAGTCGTCGAACGCGCCGAGGTAGAGCAGCCCCGCGGTCTCGCCGCTGGGGGTGCCGGCCAGCAGCTGCCCCGACTCGACCGTGCCGAAGCCGTGCCGGTCCAGGACCCGCACGACGCCGATCGAGCCCGCACCGCCCGCGGCCCAGCGGCGCAGCGCGGCCCCGAGCTCACGGCGGGGATCGGTGGTCGGGGAGGTGGACTGGTCCGACGACGGCGCGGGAGCGGTCACGGGCGCCAGGGTAGCCACCGCGGTCGCCCGCCGAGGCCCGGCCTCGCCCCGATCGGGCGGGTGGGGATGCGCTGCGGGAACCGGGCCGGGATCATCGGCGTTGTCCGGGAAACGGACTTTCTCCCCACCGACTCTTCACGGAGCCATGGACCCCTCCTGCAGTACCGGCACCGTCCCGCACGGACGGACGTTCCCCTCCCCCGCCGGAGCGATCGCGTGACGATCCTCGGCATCCTCCTCGGCGTGCTGGTCGTCGTGGGCATCACGGCCCTGACCGGCTTCTTCGTCGCCCAGGAGTTCGCGTACATGGCCGTCGACCGGTCGCGGCTCAAGGCCCGCGCGGCCGACGGCGACCCGGGCGCCGAACGCGCCCTCACCGTCACCCGGCGCACCTCCTTCATGCTCTCCGGCGCGCAGCTGGGCATCACCGTCACCGGCCTGCTGGTCGGGTACGTGGCCGAGCCGCTGATCGGCGAGGGTGTCGGCGAGCTGCTCGGCGGCGCCGGCTGGGCCGTCGCCCTCGGCACGGTGCTCGCCCTGCTGCTCTCCACCGTGGTGCAGATGGTCTTCGGCGAGCTGTTCCCGAAGAACCTCGCGATCGCCCGGCCCGAGCCCGTCGCCCGCCGGCTGGCGCTGCCGACCACGGTGTACCTGGCCGCGTTCGGCTGGATCGTGCGGGTCTTCGACGCCGCCTCGAACCTGCTGCTCAAGGCCCTGCGCATCGAGCCGGTGCACGACGTCGAGCACGCCGCCACGCCGCGCGACCTCGAGGCGATCATCGACGAGTCCCGGGACAGCGGCGACCTGCGCCCCGACCTGTCCGCGATGCTCGACCGCGTCCTCGACTTCACCGACCGGCCCGCGCGGGCGGCGATGATCCCGCGGCCGCGGGTCACCTCGGTCCAGGCGGACCTGCTCGTGCCCGAGCTCGCCGAGGCCATGGCGGCGGGGCACTCCCGCTACCCGGTGCTCGACGAGACCGGCGAGGAGGTCGTCGGCGTCGTCTGCCTGCGGGACGTGCTGGCCCTCGAGGGCCGCGACCTCTCGGCGCTGCGCGTCGCGGAGGTCATGCGCCCGGCCGTCGTCGTGCCGGCGTCGCTCCCCCTGCCCGCGGTCGTCGCCGCGCTGCGCGAGGCGGGCGACGAGTTCGCCTCCGTCGTCGACGAGTACGGCGGCCTGGCCGGCGTGATCACGCTGGAGGACATCGCCGAGGAGCTCGTCGGCGAGATCACGGACGAGCACGACCCTGCACTGGCCGACCGCCCCGTCGGCGCGCCGGACGGCTGGGTCGTCCCCGGCACCATGCACGTCGACGAGGTCGGCCGGCTGGTCGGGGCGGACCTGCCCGAGGGCGACTACCAGACCGTCGGCGGCCTGGTGATCGCCGAGCTGCAGCGGCTGCCCGAGCCCGGCGACGTCGTCGTCGTGGGGCTGCCCCAGGGCCCCGAGGAGGACGGGCCCGGCCGGGAGGTGCGGATCGAGGTCCGCGAGGTCGCGCGGCGGGTGCCCGAGCAGGTCCGGGTGCGGATCGTGGAGCCGGCCGCGGAGGTGACGCGATGAGCGCCGTGTCGATCGTGGTGTCGATCGCGCTGGTGGCGCTGTCGGCCTTCTTCGTGGCCGTCGAGTTCGCGCTGGTCGCGGCCCGGCGGTACCGGCTCGAGGAGCAGGCGGGGCACAGCGTCTCGGCGCGGGCCGCGCTCCGCAGCGCCAAGGACATCTCGCTGCTGCTCGCCGGCTCCCAGCTCGGCATCACGCTGTGCACCCTGGGTCTCGGTGCGGTCGCGAAGCCGGCGGTGGACGCCGCGTTGGAGCCGGTGCTGACCGGGTGGGGGCTCCCCGCGGCCACGGCCGGGGTCGTGGCCTTCGTGCTCTCGCTGGTGATCGTGACGTTCGTGCACCTCGTCGTGGGCGAGATGGCGCCGAAGTCCTGGGCGATCTCGCACCCGGAGCGCTCGGCCACGCTGCTGGCGCTGCCGATGCGGGCGTTCATGGTCGTCACGCGGCCGCTGCTGGTGGCGCTCAACGGGATGGCCAACTGGTGCCTGCACCGCGTGGGCGTCGAGCCGGTCGACGAGATGGCCGCCGGCCGCAACGCCGACGACCTCCGTCAGCTCGTCGACCACTCGGCGCGGGCCGGAGCGCTCGACGAGGAGCGGCGCGACCAGCTCGTCACCACCCTCGAGCTGGACCGGGCCGCGGTGCGCTCGCTGGTCCACCCCGACCCCGCCGGCGTGAGCTGCGACGACACCGTCGCGCGGATCCGTGAGGTCTCGCGCGAGAGCGGGCACCTGCGGCTCGTGGTCCGGGAGGGCGGCCGGGTGATTGGCTTCGTGCACGTCCGGGACACCCTGGGCAGGCCGGGGACGGTGCGCGCCCGTGACCTCGTGCGGGACGTCCTCACCTTCCCCGCCGACACCCCCGTCCACCAGGCCCTCGCCACGATGCGGGAGAAGCGGGGCCAGCTCGCGCTGGTCACGGAGGACGACACCCTGCTCGGCATCGTCACGATGCAGGACGTCGTGGACCGCCTCCTCCCCGCCTGACCACACGAAGATCATTGCTCGCGACAGGGAACCGACGATTCTGACGGGTTTCCGGTCGCAGGCGATGATCATTCACGGGAGTGACGGGACCGGGCGAACCGGCTCGAGACCGACGCAAGCCGGATCATCCTCCCGCGCATGGATCTCGATGCGCTGCTCCGTCGGCAGAACGGCGTGCTGTCGCTCGACCAGGCCCGGGCCTGCGGCCTGTCGGACCGCACCGTCGAGCGCAGAGTGGCGGCAGACCGGTGGGTGCGCCTGCACCCGCGCGTGTACCTGGTCCGCGGCCACGCCCTCGACACGCCGGGGCGTATCCGTGCCGCGGCCCTGTGGCTGGGCGACGACGCGACGGTCGCAGGCCCGGCAGCCGCCTTCTGGCACGGGATGCTGGACCGGCTCGACGACGACGTGGACGCGACGATCCCGGGTCGCTCGCACCGCTCGCCGCGCCCCGGGGTGCGCCTCCGCCGCCGCGACCTCGCCCCCGCCGACCGTCGCCGGCGCCGCGGATGGTGGGTCACCGCTGCCCCACTGACCGCCCTCGAGACCGCGGTGCGGCTGCCCGACGGGGCCGCGTTCCTCGACCGTGCCCTGCAGCGGCACGTCTCCTTCGCCGACCTCCACTCGGCCTACAACCGACTGCTCGGCGCTCACGGCTCGGCCCGGGCAGGCCGGCTTTTGCGGGCGGCGGCCGACCGGGCGAACTCCGAGGCGGAGCGCGTCCTGCTCGTGATCCTGCGCGAGGGCGGCGTGACGGGCTGGGTGCTCGGCCATCCCTTCGGCCCGTGGACGATCGACCTCGCGTTCGTCGATCGCCGGCTCGCCGTCGAGTTCGACGGCTGGGCCTGGCACACCGATCACGAGCGGTTCGTGAACGACCGCCGTAAGGGCAACGCGCTGGTCGGCGCGGGCTGGACGCTGCTCCGGTTCACCTGGGCGGATCTGACCGAGCACCCGCAGCGGGTCCTGGCCCAGATCCGTGCCGCCCTGGCGAGGGCCGCCTGATCATTACCTGCGACCGGAGAACCGCCGGAATCATCGGTTCCCGGTCTCAGGCAGTGATCATGGCCGGGTCAGCAGCCCAGGAGGCGCTGGGCGAGGTAGCCCTCGACCTGGTCCAGCGGGATGCGCTCCTGCGCCATGGTGTCCCGCTCCCGGATCGTGACGGCCTCGTCCTGCAGGGTGTCGAAGTCGACCGTGATGCAGAACGGGGTGCCGATCTCGTCCTGGCGGCGGTAGCGGCGGCCGATGGCGCCGGCGTCGTCGAACTCCACGTTCCAGTTCCTGCGGAGCTTCGCGGCGAGGTCACGCGCCTTGGGCGAGAGGTCGGCGTTGCGGGACAGGGGCAGCACCGCGGCCTTCACCGGGGCGAGGCGCCGGTCCAGCTTGAGGACGACGCGGGTGTCCGTGCCGCCCTTGGCGTTGGGTGCCTCCTCCTCGTGGTAGGCCTCGATGAGGAAGGCCATCATCGAGCGCCCGACGCCGGCGGCCGGCTCGATGACGTACGGCCGGTACCGCTCCTTCGTGTTCTGGTCGTAGAAGGAGAGGTCGACGCCCGAGTGGTTCGAGTGCGTCGTGAGGTCGAAGTCCGTGCGGTTGGCGATGCCCTCGAGCTCGCCCCACTCCTGCCCGACGAAGTCGAAGCGGTACTCGATGTCGACCGTGCGCTTCGAGTAGTGCGAGAGCTTCTCCTTGGGGTGCTCGTAGTGCCGCAGGTTCTCCCGGGAGAGTCCGAGGTCGACGTACCAGTTCGTGCGCTCGTCGATCCAGTACTGGTGGAGCTCCTCGTCCGTGCCCGGCTCGACGAAGTACTCCATCTCCATCTGCTCGAACTCGCGCGTGCGGAAGATGAAGTTGCCCGGCGTGATCTCGTTGCGGAAGCTCTTGCCGACCTGACCGATGCCGAACGGCGGCTTCTTGCGCGACGTCGTCTGCACGTTGAGGAAGTTCACGAAGATGCCCTGCGCGGTCTCCGGGCGCAGGTAGTGCAGGCCCTCGTCGGACTCCACCGGGCCGAGGTAGGTCTTCAGCATCATGTTGAAGTCGCGGGGCTCGGTGTACTGGCCGCGGGTGCCGCAGTGGGGGCACGGGACGTCCGACAGGTCGTCCTCCGACGCCTCCTTGCCGGTGCGCTCGGTGTACTCCTCGGCCAGCTGGTCGGCGCGGAAGCGCTTGTGGCAGTGCTGGCACTCGACCAGCGGGTCGGCGAACACGCCGACGTGCCCGGAGGCGACCCAGACCTGACGCGGCAGGATCACCGACGAGTCGATGCCCACGACGTCCTCGCGGCCGGTGACCATCGCCTTCCACCACTGCCGCTTGATGTTCTCCTTGAGCTCCACGCCGAGGGGCCCGTAGTCCCAGGCCGACCGGGTACCGCCGTAGATCTCACCCGACGCGAAGACGAATCCGCGGCGCTTGGCGAGCGCGACGATGGTCTCGATCTTGGCGGAACTGGGCTTGCTGGCCACGGAGGATCTCCCGGGGAACGGTCTGGAACGACCCCGCCGGATGCGGGGGCGGAACACCCAGGGTATCGACCGTCGCGAACGGGTTCGGCTAGTCCCCCGTCAGCAGGGACGCCCGCCGCTCGACGGCGCCGCCGACGGCCCCGAGCAACGTCTCGTACGTGGCGGGCGAGTCGGCCAGCGCCTCGGACAGCAGGGGGACGACGTGCTCGCGGACCGGGAAGGGCGACAGGGCCCGGCGGTAGGCGTCGACCCCGGTGAACCGCACGGTGAGCACCCAGTGCGCCGGGTCGTCGACGGCCCGGCCGGCCTCCCCGCCCAGGCACCCGGGCTGGGCGGTGAGCAGCTCCAGGGCGTGCGCGAGCCGGTCGGCGAAGGTCGCGGGATCGGCGGGTGCGAAACGGCACACGAGCAGCACGCGCCGGACCCTACCCAGCCCCTTGTTGAAAACGCCTATCATGGCCGATGCGGCCCGGCGAGGCTTCGACGCGACCGAGGGTGCGGCCGCCGCCCCCGGGGACGGGACGGTCATGTCGATCACCCACGAGCACGAGGGCACGCTGTGCCCGGCCGCCGAGCCCGCGCCCGTCCACCCGCCGCGCACCCTGACCGCCGCCGGTGACCTGCTGCGCGCCCTCGCCGCGCCGGTCCGGATCGCGATCGTGCTGCAGCTGCTCGACTCCCCGCGCTGCGTGCACGACCTGGTCGACGCGCTCGGCGTCACCCAGCCGCTGATCAGCCAGCACCTGCGGGTGCTCAAGTCCGCCGGAGTGGTCGAGGGCGAGCGGAAGGGACGCGAGGTGCTGTACTCGCTGGTCGACGACCATCTCGCGCACATCGTCGTCGACGCGGTGGCGCACGTTCAGGAGGACGCATGACCACAGGGGGCACCCGGGTGCTGCGCGCGACGAGGCAGCGTGCCGCCGTGTCCGCCCTGCTCGACCGGCTCCCCGACTTCCGGTCCGCCCAGGAGATCCACGAGGAGCTGCGTCGCTCCGGCGAGGGCATCGGTCTGACGACCGTCTACCGCACCCTGCAGACGATGGCCGACGGCGGCGAGGTCGACGTCCTGCGCAACGCCGGCGGCGAGGCCGTCTACCGCCGCTGCTCCTCCGGCGAGCACCACCACCACCTGGTGTGCCGGCGCTGCGGCGCCGCGGAGGAGATCGACGCCCCGGCCGTCGAGGAGTGGACCCAGCGTGTCGCCCAGGAGCACGGCTTCACCGAGATCTCGCACACCGTGGAGATCTTCGGCGTCTGCCGGACCTGCGCCTGAGGTGCACGAACGGCACTCTCGCTCACTAGGTGTGAGCGAGAGTGCCGTTCGTCCATGAGGGGGTCAGGACTTCGGGGGCATCCGGATCGCGCCGTCGAGCCGGATCGTCTCGCCGTTCATGTAGTCGTTGGTGAGCACCTCGACCGCCATGGAGGCGTACTCCTCGGCCTTCCCGAGCCGGTTCGGGTAGACCACGCTCTCCCCGAGGGCGGCCTTGAACGCCTCGGCCTTCTCGCCCTGGCCGTAGATCGGGGTGTCGAACAGACCGGGGGCGATGGTGTTCACGCGGATGCCGTGCCGGGCCAGGTCGCGGGCCATCGGCAGGGTCATGCCGACCACGCCACCCTTCGACGCGGAGTAGGGGGTCTGGCCGATCTGACCGTCGAAGGCCGCCGCCGACGCGGTGTTGAGGATCGAGCCGCGCGAGGTGCCGTCCTCGAGCGGGTCGGTCTTCGCCATGGCCGACGCGGCCAGGCGGCTGCAGTTGTAGGTGCCGGTCAGGTTCACCCGGACCACGAACTCGAAGGTCTCCAGCGGGATCGGCTCGAGGTCGCGGCCGATGATCCGGCCGGCCCGGCCCAGGCCCGCGCTGTTGACCAGGATGCGCAGCGGGCCGAGCTCCGAGGCGGCGTCGACGGCGGCCTTGACCTGCGCCTCGTCGGCGACGTCGGCCTTGGCGAACACGCCGCCGATCTCCGCGGCGAGCTTCTCGCCCCGCTCCTCCTGCAGGTCCAGCACGACGACCTTGGCCCCGCGCTGGGCCAGCAGCCGCGCGGTCGCCTCCCCGAGACCGGACGCGCCGCCGGTGACGATCGCCGAGGCTCCCGTGATGTCCATCAACGCTCTCCTCTCCGCGGCGGCGTCGGTGCCGCCGTGATGCACGTGCATTGTCGGCCCACTCTGCTGTGCCATCGACGTGCTGTCGACCACATCGGGGCACCCGGCGGAGTGGCCGGCGTCTCATATCGAGATCCACCGGGCGTCCGGACCGCATTACCGTGCGCGACACGCGACGAGGCGGGGAGGGCGTGACATGACCGACGGCGGGGCCCAGGAGGCCGCGAACCCGACGGCACCGAGCACGGTGCGCAGGCTCGACACGCCGGAGTCGGGTGAGCTGGCCCAGCTCTCCGCGGTGTTCGAGGACCTGCAGTACGTGCTGCGCTGCTGCGAGCACCTGGTGGCGGCGCTCGCCGTGCCCCGGCCCGACGCCGTGCTGGTCGAGGCGCTGTGGACCGGCGCGCTGGTCGGGTACGTGCGCTGCTTCTCCGGCCGCACGAAGATCCTCACCGACGCGGACGTCGAGTCCCTCGAGCTGGACGACGAGGTGGTGAAGTTCCACAAGACCTTCCCGACCCTGCGCGACCACTACGCCTCGCGGCACGTCAACCCGCGCGAGTCGTTCACCATCGGCATCGCGCAGGCCAACGACGGGCACCCGACGGGCGTCGCCGTCGTCTCCGCGCCCCGGCCCCCGGTCGACGACACCACGGTCCGGCTGCTCGGCCGCATCGCCTACGGCCTGTCCGGGCTGGTCGACGGCCGCATGCAGGAGGCCCAGGCGCGGGTGCTGGAGACCGCCCGGCAGATGACCGCGGCCCAGCTCGCCGAGCTGCCGCTCGTGCACCTCTCGGAGTCCCCCGTCGGCTGACCCCGTGAGTGGCGATGGCTGCCTTGGCGACCATCGCCACCCGCGAGGAAGGCCGGAGGCTACCCGACGAGCTCGGCCCGCATGCTCGACGCGCTGCTCACGACCAGCATCAGCAGCGTCCCCATCGGACCCTCGGCCAGACCGGCGGCGGGGAACGCATAGCGGAGCGTGACGTCCCAGCCCTTCTCCCCGCGCACCACCCGTGGCGTGCCGAACAGCCCCTCGCCCACCCCGAGTGCGACGC
The DNA here is from genome assembly GCF_039542425.1 of Pseudonocardia yuanmonensis. Taxonomy (NCBI): domain Bacteria; kingdom Bacillati; phylum Actinomycetota; class Actinomycetes; order Pseudonocardiales; family Pseudonocardiaceae; genus Pseudonocardia; species Pseudonocardia yuanmonensis. The sequence goes on along the minus strand of NZ_BAABIC010000002.1, from coordinate 189,302 downwards.
GCGTGGGGACGTCCGTCGCCGGGTCCTCGGACACCGGCAGGTCCCAGGCGACGACGCAGGTCAGGTTGAGGACGGGCAGCCCTTCCTCCAGCTCCGTGCCCTGCACCACGCACAGCACCCCGCCGTGGGCGAAGGTGAGCGCGCCGTCCGGGTCGACCTCGATGTCGTGGTAGCGCTCCAGCGCCTTCCGCGCGACCTCCAGGCTCACGAGCTCGCCCTGTCGATCGCGCCGCCGAACCGGCGGTCCCGCCTCGCGTAGATCTCGATCGCCTCCCAGATGTGCCGGCGGTCGAAGTCGGGGAAGAGCGTGTCGAGGAACACCATCTCGGCGTACGCGCTCTGCCACAACAGGAAGTTCGACGTCCGCTGCTCGCCGGAGGACCGCACGAACAGGTCCACGTCCGGCATGTCCGGCTCGTCGAGGTACTTCGCGATGGTCCGCTCGTCGATCTTGTCCGGCCGGATCCGGCCCTCGGCGACCTGCTGCGCGATCTGCTTCACGGCGTCGGCGATCTCGGCCCGGCCGCCGTAGTTCACGCACATGGTGAGGGTGAGGACGTCGTTGTGCTTCGTCTTCTCCTCGGCGACCTCGAGCTCCCTGATCACCGACCGCCACAGCCGCGGCCGCCGCCCGGCCCAGCGGACGCGCACGCCCATCGCGTGCATCTCGTCGACCCGGCGGCGGATGACGTCCCGGTTGAAGCCCATGAGGAAGCGCACCTCGTCGGGGCTGCGCTTCCAGTTCTCGGTGGAGAAGGCGTAGGCGGACAGCCACTTCACGCCGATGTCGATGCAGCCCCGCGCGACGTCCATCAGTGAGGCCTCACCGCGGCGGTGGCCTTCGATCCGGGGCAGGCCGCGGGCGTTGGCCCAGCGGCCGTTGCCGTCCATGACGAGGGCGACGTGGTTCGGGACCAGCTCCGGCGGGATCGCCGGCGGCCGGGCGCCCGACGGGTGCGGCGGCGGGGGCTGGAAGGGCACGAACACGCAGCCTACGACCGTGCTCCCTGGACTCCGGGCCCGACCTGCTGTACGCACTGCACATGGGGGCGTGGTTCACGGAGACGTTCGTGGCGACCGGTCGGCTCCCGCTGTTCTCCTTCCTCTGCGCCTTCCTCGTCGCCTTCCTGTTCATCCGGTTCAGCGTGCGGATGATCCGCGCCCAGGTGTCGTGGTGGCCCGGCAACGTCACGCCGGGCGGGCTGCACATCCACCACGTCGTGTTCGGCATGGTGATGATGCTGGTCGCGGGCTTCGGCCTGATCGCGCTGGCGAGCGCGGACGCGATGGTGCCGAACGTGATCCTGGCGAGCCTGTTCGGCATCGGCTCGGCGCTGGTGCTCGACGAGTTCGCGCTGATCCTGCACCTGTCGGACGTCTACTGGAGCACGCAGGGCCGAAGCTCGATCGACGCCGTGTTCGTCGCCTTCACGGTCACCGGGCTGTTCCTGTGCGGGCTGCACCCGCTCGGCTTCAACGACGACTTCATCGGCGTGACCACGGGCGACGCCCTCGAGGTCGCGCTCACGCTGGTCTTCTTCGCCCTGCAGCTGCTGCTCGTGGTGATCACGCTCGCCAAGGGGAAGCTGTGGACCGGGCTGCTCGGCCTGTTCCTCACCCCGCTGCTGCTCGTCACGGCCATCCGGCTCGCGCGGCCCGGCTCGCCCTGGGCGCGCTGGCGGTACCTGGTCCGGCCGAAGAAGATGGAGCGCGCGGTGCACCGGGAGAAGCGGTTCCGGGTGCCGGTCGTGCGGGCGAAGATCGCGGTGCAGGAGGCGATCGCGGGCCGGTTCGACGCCGACCCGGAGCAGCGCCACGCCGTCACCGAGGCCGCGCACCGGGAGGCGGAGCGGGCCGCGGTCGACGCCGCCGAGGCCGTCCGGCGGGCGGGCCCGATCGGCGCGACGCGGATCGCCGTCGCACCGACCGAATCCGAGCCCGTGTGAGGGTTCAGCCGGCCACCCGCGGCAGGTTCCAGCCCAGCCACACCGCGACCAGCCGGAGCACGATCGTGACGACGGCGCCGAGCGCCAGCACCACCGCCCGCGGAGCGCCGTAGCGCAGCCCCACCGCGGTGACGCCCGCCCCGGCGAGCGCGGCGACCGCGTAGACGTCCGAGCGCAGGACCAGCGGCACGCCGCCCAGCAGGACGTCCCGGATCACGCCCCCGCCGACCCCTGACGTGGTCCCGAGCAGCGCGGCGAGCAGCGGCGACATCCGATGGTCGATCGCCTTCGCCGCGCCGACCACCGCGAACAACGCGAGCGCGGCCGCGTCGAGCGGGATCAGGACCTCGCGTGGGACCTCGCTCACCGTGCTGTGGAGCAGCACGACGACCGCGCCGCCGGCGAAGGCCGTGATCGGGTAGGCGAGGTCGCGGAAGACGGCCGGCGGGATGTCGCCGAGCAGCAGGTCACGGATGATCCCGCCGCCCACCGCCGTCACGAACGCGATCACGAGGACGCCGAAGACGTCCAGCCCCGCCGCGGCCGCGGTCAGCCCGCCCTGCAGCGCGAACAGCGCCGTCCCGGCGAGGTCGACCGTGCGCAGCAGGTGGGCGGGCCTCAGACGGCCGCGACGGGGCACGGCTGCACCTCCGCCGTGAGATCCAGCGGCTTGCGGATCGACAGGAAGCCCGCCGGGGCCGGACAGAAGGCGGCAAGCGGCAGCTCGTACTCCACGTGCAGCACGGGTTTGCCCTGGTCGACGAAGGGTTCGAGGGCCGCGCACTCGTCGTACCGGGCGCACTGCTCGTTGACCGCGAAGTCGAAGTCGTCCACGAGGTCGTGGACCTGGTCGAGGTCGTTCTTCAGCCCCACCGTCAGCCCGCGCTCGTGGGCGAGGTCGGCCAGCATCCGGTTGAAGGCGAGCTGGTCGGAGGCGCTGAGGGGGAAGCCGGAGTCGTTGGCGTAGCCGTCGACGTTGTCCGGCTCGACGCCGTCGAACCCCTTCTGCTTGCACAGGTCGAAGCGGGCGGCGAGGAAGGGGCGCAGCTCCTCGGGCCTCGAGACGTCCAGCCAGCGCTCGCCCGGCCAGTCGTCGAGCGGGGCGCCGATCAGCTCCGGTGGGATCGCGCCGTGGTCCGGTCGCCAGTCCTCGGCGGCGCCCGCGTTGACGTAGCAGATCACCGTGCGGCCCCGGTCCTTCAGGTCCGTGACCGTCTGGGCGGAGGTCTCGAACAGGTCGACGTCGAAGGTGCCCGCCTGCACGGAGGTGTCGATCGTGCCGGTGAGCTGGTACTGCCAGGTCCCGCTCGGCGGCGGCTTCGCGGTCGCCGAGGCGCAGGCCGCGAGGACGCACACCGCCATGACGACCGCACCCGCGCGCCACGCCCTCACCAGGGCCACCCCGAGGGGAGTCCGTCCCACGGGTTCGGCATCCTACGGTTCCGTCGCGTAGCCGAGACACGCGCCGAGCGCGGCTGCGCGCCGCAGGACCCCGGGTTGGGCCTCTGTGCGCACTCCGTGCACCAGGTGCCACGTGACCCCGGCCGGATCCGGGCCGGTCAGCGCCTCGTGGGCGGCCCAGTCGCCCTCGAACGTCACGACGACGTCCGCGAGCGCCAGATAGCCCGGGTCTGGCCGCACGCCGGGGTTCAGCAGCAGCGGCCGCGGCAGGTGCTCGGCGAGGGCCGCGTAGTGGTCCAGGTGCTCCCGCCCGGAGGTCACGCGGTCGAGGAAGACCGCCTCGACGCCGTGCAGCCGCCGGTGGGCCTCGACGTCGGCGAGCACCTCGGCCACCGGGCGTCGGGCGTAGGCGGTGTCGACGTAGCCCGCGACCAGGCCGCTCAGCGCGGGGATCGCCGCGCGGTAGGCGGGGTCGCCCGTCCCTGGCCCGGTGGCCGGGTTGACGACCACGACCTCCGCGGGCCCGAGCCGCGCCCAGCCCGCCGCCTCCCGCTCCGGGTGGAAGTACGCGGGCACACCGACCCTCATCGGTGCCGGACCGGGATCCCGACGGTCCGGCGCACCTGCACGGCCAGGACGAGCAGCATCGCCGTGCCGACGCCGAGGTGCCAGACGATCGCCGTGGTGCTCGACAGGTGCGGGTGTCCGCCGTGGGCGAGGAGCGCGGCGAGCGCCGTCACGCCGGCCGCGAGGACCAGGAGCACCCGGTCCCCGCGGCCCAGCAGACCGAGCAGGGTCGCGGCGAACAACGCGGTCCCCAGCACGAGGTAGTCCGCGCCGAGCAGCACGGCCCGCGGGTCCCCGGAACCCGCGAGCAGCACGGCGCCGGCCATGGCGGCCGCCAGGGCCCCGGCGAACACGAGGTGCGCGCGCACCGCCAGCCACAGGGCCCGCACGGCGAACCGGGCGGTCGACCGTTCCTCGGCGAGCAGCGCCACACACCGCGCGCGGAACCGCTGCGCCAGGGACTCGGCCAGCCCCATGCCCAGGACCAGCGGCAACGCCAGCAGGGTGACCGAGAGCGGCAGCGGATCGAAGCCGGGGTCCACGAGATGGTCGATCGCCGGGAACACCACCAGCACGGCGACGAACAACCCCTGTCCGACCTGCACCCCGGCCTCGGCCAGGTCCCGGCGGGCGGGGCGGACGAGCGGGCGCTGGGCACCCCGGGTGGCGAGCAGGGCGAGCCCGACGGCGAGCACGACGGAGCTCGCGGCCCACGACAGGTCCCGCACGGGGACCCCCGTGGCGAAGGCACTCACCGGCCCCGCGCCGGGCTGCCGGAGCGCGATCACCGCCCCGACGACCGCGGGCACCAGCGCGACCAGCAACCACGGCTCGCGCCCGCAGAGCAGCAGCACGACCGCGGCGAGCAGGTACGCGGCCTGCCCGGTGAGGAGTAGGACCGTCGTGAGGTCCACGGACATGGTCGAGGTGAACACCAGGGCGGCGAGCACGGCCCCGCTGGAGGCGAGCAGCGCGAGCACGATCCCGACGAGCAGCGCCCGGCGCAGGAACCGCTTGGCGCCGGGGAGATCGAGGTTGTTCAGGTGCGTCCAGGCCATGCTCGTCACCCCGTACCCGGCCGCCCAGGCGGCCAGCAGCCCGGCCAGGACCAGCCCGGACGCAACCGGGTCCCCGGCGGGCAGGGAGGCGAGCGCGACCAGCGCCGGGATCGCGTAGAGCACGCCGCGGGTGTGGAACCACCAGCGACCGTGCGGCGCGCGCGGGCCGGGTCGCGCCGCCGGTTCCGAGAGCCCGCGGTGCGGGTCGGCGAGCGCGAGCTCACCCAGGGCGAAGACGTCCGTGGTGCCGAACCGCTCGGCGGCGACCACGTCCGTGATCCCCGCGCTCTCCAGCACCACCGCGGCCTCGAGCGGGGTGGTGGAGGAGGCCGCGGCATGGTCCAGCGCGACCCGCCGGGGATCGAGGGCGCTCACGCCCGGTCCCGCTGCCCGACGAGATCCGCGACGGTCCGGAGCGCGGGCTCCATCGGTCCCCGGTCACCCACCACCTCGGCCTCGCCCGGACGGTACGTCGGGAAGGAGCTCTCGCCCGAGGGTGCCGTCCGCGCGTCGGGGAGGGCGGACTCGAGCGCCGTGTGGCGTGCGTAGGTCTCGCGAACCGAACTCAGGAAGTCCGCCCGGGTGAAGTGCGCGAGCGCGTGGTCCCGCCCCTTCGCCGCCAGCGCCGCCCGGCGCTCCCGGTCGGTCAACAGGGCCACGCAGGCGTCGGCGAACGCGACAGCGTCCCCCGCCGGGACGACGATCCCGCCGGGCCCGACCGCCTCGGCCGTCCCCCCGACGTCGGTCGCGACGGTCGCCCGGCCGGACATCGCCGCCTCGATGATGGTCAGCGGGAGGCCCTCGGAGACGCTCGACAGCACCACGATGTGCCCGGCCTCAAACGCCCTGGTCACCGGGCTGACCGGGCCCGCGAAGTCCACGGCCGCGGCCACCCCCAGGTCGGCGGCCAGGGCGTGGCAGGAGGCCGCGTAGTCCTCGTTGCCCTCCGGCACCCCACCGAACAGTCGCAGCCGCGCCCGCGGCACCCGCTCCCGAACCAGCACGAAGGCGCGCAGCAGCGTGTGCAGGTCCTTCAGCGGGTCGATCCGACCGGCGAACACGACGGTCGGGACCTCGGGCTCGGTCTCCAGGGTGGGGAGGACGTCCACGCCGTTGGGCAGCACCCGGACCGCCTCGGCGCCGCCGCGGCGGGCCCAGCGGGCGTTGAACCGGCTGACCGGCAGCACCTCGTCCGCGCGGCGGTAGCCCAGCTCGGTCAACCGGGCGTAGAAGCCAGCGAGCGCCGCGCGGGCGACTCGCGATGGCGCCTCCCGCCGCGAGGCGAGCAGCCGCTCGCGCAGGTAGACCCCGTGCTCGGAGAGCAGCACCGGGGTGTCGTGCTCCCACTTGGCGAGCAGCCCCAGCAGCGTTCCCGGCCCGTTCGCCGTGCAGTGCACGAGATCGGCGCGCGGCGCGGGCAGCTGCAGCGGGCGCAGGAAGTGTTCCACCAGGTCCGTCACGGCGAGCGCGTCCGCCAGGGTCGGGTCCAGGCCCGGCACCCGCGCGGCGACGTCCACGACCAGCTCGACGGCCGCCTGGCTGCGCAGCGCCGGGGTCAGCTCGATGGTGCGGGCGAGCTCCCGCAGCGCGCGCAGGCCTCGGTGAACCAGGTGATCGGCGCGTCCCGCAGGACCGCCTCGAGGAGGTGCGCGTAGGCCGCGACGAGCCGGTGGTCCGCCGGTCGGGCGCGGCGCCGCCGCGGCGGGTCCGCCCACAGCCCGACCCGCTCGACCGCGACGAGGTTCGACGGGCTCGCGTACCGTGCCGGCTCGCGCCCGGACCCGGTCAGCGCGACGACGGAGAACTCCACCTCCGGCAGCCCGCGGACCAGCTGGTCGCACCAGTCACTCACCCCGCCCGGGTGGACCGGGTAGGTGCCCTCGGTGATCAGACAGACCCTCATACCCGCCGCTCCCCCGACACCTGCACCCACGCCGAGCGCGTGGTCCCGTACGCCTCCCCGAACGACGACCCGGCGGGCATGGTCAGCGGGACCAGCCCGTCCCCGACCACGGTGACCGCCCCGTCCTGCACCCAGGCCCGGACGGTCGGCGCCGCGGCCGCCCAGTCCGCCTGTCGCCGCAGCTCGTCCCGGCTCTGCGTCATGGTCGGCACCAGCACCGGACGGGCCTCGGTGTAGAGCGCCCCGTGGCCGTCGAGCACCTTCTCCAGCACCGGGTAGAGCGTGCGGTCCTCGGTGAGCTGCGGTTGGTGGACGTAGTGCGGCCGGGGATCGTTGCCGAGCACGTGTCCGAGCGCCTTCGCCGCCTCCGCGAGCACGATGACCTGGGCGAACGCCGCAGCCGGATCGCTCCGCTCGAGTGCCGGGACGCAGCCGCCGTCCGCCTCGCAGGTGCCGTCCCCGCCGTCCGCGCGGCTGGTGTGGGACCACGCGTACTGGTCGACGGTTTCGGCGAAGGTCGCCGTGTCGTAGTCCAGGTCGATGGGGTGCCTCGGCACGGTGAGTGCCGCCCCGATCCGGCGCTGGGCGGGTTCCTTGGAGGCGTCGGAGGCGATGGTGCGGACGCCTTCGGCGTCCAGCGCGCCGGCCAGCCACGGGTTGTCCTCGGCCATCTCCTCGTCCCCGCGCAGACCGCTGTGCTCGCCGGTGACCAGCTCCTCCGGGTCCAGCGGCAGGCCGTGGACCCGCGCGAACTCGAGGTTGCGGGCGATCTGGTCCTCGATCTCGGAGCCGGGGACGTACCGCGTCCAGCCGAGGATGGGGACGGTCGCGCACCGCCACGGCGTCACCGAGTAGTCGCGCACGCAGCCGAGGTAGAGGTGGGACCAGGTGTGGTTCAGGAAGCCGAAGGCCGTCTTGTGCGCGACGAGCGCGGCGAGCAGCGGATCCTCGCCGTTCGGGACCGCCGCGGCCGAGCCCGCCCCGTTGAACGCCAGGTCCAGCCGCAGCCCGTGCTGCGCGGACCAGGCCGCGGCGTACTCGACGTCTGCGGCCGTCATCCGGATCGTCGGCACGGCGGCAATCCCCGGAGGGCAGTCCGCCCCGTACGCGCAGTGCGCGCCGACGACCCAGCGGGCGTCCGGGAGCAGCACGTCGTCGACGTGCACGGCGAACCAGTCCCGGCGCACCCCGAGGTGGGTGCCGCGGGTGAGCCACTCGATCAGCCCGGGTGCGAGTGCGGTGAACTGGGTGGATCCGGCCTCGAAGGTGAGGGCCAGGCCGAGCTCCTCCCGCCCGTCGACCGCCAGGACACCGGCGACGGCCCCGCTGCGTCCGCCGTCCGGCGAGGTCGCGGTGAGCAGCGGTGTATAGCCGGGCAGCGGGGTACCGATCTCGGCCCAGGTGTCCCCGTCGACCGGCACCGGGCCGCGCATGTCGCCGAACCCGTCCGCCTTCGCGGCCGGGGTGAGCTGCGTGGTGATCCCATCCACCTGCCCGGACCAGCCGGTGGTGTCGGAGGGCTCGGCGAGCCCGGTGGCCGGGAGGGCCGTGATCAGGGCGTTGATCTGCCGCAGCCCGAACTCCCGCTCGAGGTCGTGGACGGCGGCCAACTCGGCGGGGGTGAGGGCCTCCGGCGACTCGTTCGGCAGCACGACGCCCTGGTAACGGGAGTGCGGCACGTCGTCCGGGAGCGTGAGGGCGGCGGCGTCCAGATGCGGGCGGACCGGGTCGGCGAGATCGACGACGTCGATCGGGACCCCGCCCGCGGTCAGGGCGTCGCGGACCGCCTCGACCTCTGGTTGACCGTCGGTCACGACCAGGACGCGCATCTCGACCCGGGGGCTCGCGGCGCTCGCGGGCGGGGTGGTGAGTGCGGTCGCCACCAGGCTCGCGAGCAGGAGGAGGACGACGGGGACGACCGGGACGGCACGGCGGGTCATCGCAGGGTACGGATCCAGCCGAGGGTGTCCGCCAGCCCCTCGTCCAGCGGGAGCGGCGCGGCGAGACCGAGATCGGCGCGGGCCCGGCGCACGTCCAGGCAGCTGCGCCGGACCTCCCCAGGCCGCCCGGCGACGAACTCCGGGGCCAGGTCCGATCCCAGCACGGCGGCGATCCGGTCGGCCAGGTCGCGCACCGAGGTCTCCCGACCGCTGCCGATGTTGTTGACCCGGTGTCGCGGCGCGGGCGCGAGCGCCGCGGCGAGGTTCGCCGCCGCCGCGTCCCGGACGTGCACGAAGTCCCGCGTCTGCGCCCCGTCCCCGAAGATCACCGGGCGCTCCCCGGCGAGCAGCCGGGCGCAGAAGATCCCGACGACGCCCGCCTCGCCGCGCGGGTCCTGCCCCGGGCCGTACACGTTGCCGTACCGCAGGGTCAGCACGTCCAGGCCCTCCGCGCGGCGGAACCATTCGGCGTAGGACTCGGCTGCCAGCTTGGACGTGCCGTAGGCGGACTCGGGCGCGGTCGGCGCGGTCTCCGGGGTCGGGACCCGCACGCCGACGCTGTACACCGCGCCACCGGTCGAGGTGTTCACGACCCGCCGGACGCCCGTCGCGGTCGCCGCGCCGAACACGTTGATCGAACCGAGGACGTTCACGCCCGCGTCCTGGAAGGGCTCGCTCATCGAGAACCGGACGTCGATCTGCGCGGCAAGGTGGAACACGACATCCGGCTCGAAAGCGGCGAACGCCGTCTTCAGCGGCCCCCTGTCGCGGATGTCGTGGCGGAGCAGTTCGGCCGATCCGCCACCAGTGCGGTGCAGGTTCGCGACGGAGCCGCGGCTCAGGTCGTCCACCACCAGCACCCGCGTCCCCCGCCGGACCAGCTCGCCGACCAGCGTGGATCCCACGAACCCCGCGCCGCCGGTGACGACCGCGCGCGGGATGACCGCTCCGTCCACCGTTCCCCCACTGTGCGAGCCGCCCCCGACGCAGGGCGATCACGGGATTCCCGCCCCGCTACCGCGCCAGATTCTGCGAACGACTTCGTCCTGGCGGCGCGGCGCGTTAGTCGCTCCTGTCCACCTCGCCCCAAGGAGACCCGAACGGCCGCAGCGGATTCGGCGGAGACGACCACCCGAACGGCCCGAGACGAACAGGGCCTCCCGAGCGAGACGAGCTCACCGCAGGCTGGGGTCGCCGCGGCGCTCCACGAGGGGCAGCGAGCGGAGCTGGCGCTCCAGGTGCCACTGCAGGTGCGCGGCGACCAGGCCGGAGGTGTCGCGGCGGGTGGGGGCCTCGGCGGCGTCGGCGACCTCCCAGTCACCGTGCAGCAGCGCGTCGAGCAGGGTGAACACGGCGGGGCCGGGCAGGACCGAGCCGGGCGGGCGGCACACCTCGCACACCGCGCCGCCCCCCGCGACGCTGAACGCCCGGTGCGGCCCCGGCGAGGCGCACTTGGCGCACTCGGTGATCGCCGGCGCCCAGCCCGCGTGGCTCATCGCGCGGAGCAGGAAGGCGTCGAGGATCAGCGAGGCGTCCCGCTCCCGTCCGGCGAGCGCCCGGATCGCGCCGACGAGCAGCAGGTAGACCCGCAGCGTCTCCCCGCCCCCCTCCTCGGACACGAGCCGGTCGGCGGTCTCGAGCATCGCGCAGCCCGCGGTGTAGCGGGAGTAGTCGGAGACGACGCCGCTGCCGAACGCGTCGAGGGTCTGGCACTGGGTGATGACGTCGAGGCTGCGGCCGGTGTAGCACTGCACGTCGACGTGGTTGAACGGCTCGAGCCGCGCGCCCCAGCGGGAGCGGGTGCGGCGCACGCCCTTCGCGACCGCCCGGATCTTGCCGTAGCGCCGGGTCAGCAGCGTGACGATCCGGTCCGCCTCGCCCAGCTTCTGCACGCGCAGCACCACACCGGTGTCGCGGTACAGGGTGCTCACCGGGGAAGCCTACGACCTCCGGTCCGCACCCACGCCGCGACCGGCCGATCGACCGTCGAGGCCGAGGACGGCAGCGTCGTGGTGTTCGACGAGTGGACCAGCAGGGAGGGCTTCGAGGCGTTCTTCGGCGGGCAGCGCGAGATCCCGGACGTCATGCGCGCGGCGGGCGCCACCGAGACCCCGACCGCGGCCAGCTACCGGATCATCGAGACCACCGACAGCTACTGACCCCTCACCCCGGCGGCCGTGGCCGGAAGGGCTGTTCGACGTCCGGTCCCTTCTGCAGCACGAGGGCCGACGAGGGCGGCACCTCGTGCCACAGCCCCGGCAGGTCGGTGAGCGGTTCGGAGACGACGGCCCGGGAGTCCTCGGCGAAGTGCTGCCAGCGCTCGTCCTCGGGGTAGAGCCGGCGCAGCGCGTCGACCTCGCTGCTCACGTAGAGCGTGTTGACCACGGGGCCGCTGGCGTACCGGACCGCGTAGAGCCGCTCGCCGTCGGCCACCCCGACGGTCATCTGCAACGGGTGCTCGGAACCCACCGCGCGCCCTGCGGCCTCGACGAACCCCGCCATCCGCTCCAACGCGGGCAGCGGCTCCTCCTCCAGCCCGAACGTGAGCGCGAGGTGGAACAGCACCTCCGAGTCCGTGCTGCCGAGGACGTTCGCGAAGAGGTCCGGCCGCACGGCGTAGAGCAGGTCCCGGCGCAGTTCCGACCACCGGTCGACGTAGCCGTTGTGCACGAACAGCCAGTTCCGGTACCGGAAGGGATGGCAGTTCGTCTGCTGCACGGGCGTGCCGGTCGCGGCGCGCACGTGCGCGAGGAACAGCCCGGACTGCACCTCGCCGGCGATCTCGCGCAGGTTCTGGTCACCCCAGGCCGGCGACTCGCTGCGGTACAGGGCCGGCTCCGGGCCCCGCCCGTACCAGCCCAGCCCGAAGCCGTCGCCGTTGGCGATCGCGCTGTCCGGGGAGGCGCGCCTGCTCTGCTCGATCAGCGAGTGCCGGGTGTCGTAGATCAGCTCCTTCGGCTCGATCGCGTTGCCGTAGTACCCCAGCCACCGGCACATCGGCGTCTCCCTCGTCGCGTCCGCGTCACGCTCGCCTACCCGCTGGACCAGGGCCTCACCCGCGCGGGACGACCTTGACAGCGAGACGGCAGAAGTGAGGGGCACCTCAGTTGCGGCGGGAGGTGATGGGTGGCATGCCCTGGCGGGACCGGACGGGCCGGAACCGGATCAGAAGCCCAGCTTGCGCAGCTGACGCGGATCGCGCTGCCAGTCCTTCGCCACCGTGACGTGCAGGTCGAGGTAGATCTTCGTGCCGAGCAGCGCCTCGATCTGCTTCCGGGCGGCCGTGCCGACGTGCCGTAGGCGCTCGCCGCCGCGGCCGATCACGATGCCCTTCTGGCTCTGCCGCTCCACGAAGATCGTGGCGTGCACGTCGAGCATCGGGTCGTCGGCGGGCCGGTCCTCGCGCTCGATCATCTCCTCGACGACGACGGCGATCGAGTGCGGCAGCTCGTCCCGGACCCCCTCGAGGGCGGCCTCCCGGACCAGCTCGGCGACCAGCGTCTCCTCGGGCTCGTCCGTCAGCTCGCCGTCCGGGTAGAGCGGCGGGCCCTCGGGCAGCTTCGCGACCAGGAGGTCCGCGAGCAGCTGGACCTGGTACCCGCTCGCCGCCGAGCAGGGCACCACGTCGGCGAACTCCATCAGCTCGGTCATCTGGGTGAGCCGCTCGGCGATCTGCTGCGGCTGCGCCTTGTCCGTCTTGGTGACGACGCCGACGACCGGCGTGCGGCCCGCGACGGACCTCAGCTCGGCGGCGATGAACTCGTCGCCGCGGCCGACCGGCTGGTCCGCGGGCACGCAGAAGCCGATCACGTCGACCTCGGCCCACGTCTCGCGCACGACGTCGTTGAGCCGGGAGCCGAGCAGCGTCCGCGGCTTGTGCAGGCCGGGGGTGTCGACCACGACGAGCTGCGCGTCCGGCCGGTGCACGATGCCGCGGATGGCGTGCCGGGTGGTCTGCGGACGCGACGAGGTGATCGCGATCTTCGCACCCGTCAGCGCGTTGGTCAGCGTGGACTTGCCCGCGTTGGGCCGCCCGACGAAGCACGCGAAGCCGGAGCGGAAGTCCTCCGGCCAGGATCCGAACGCGGTCATGTCGCCTCGCTCCGCTCGGCCCGTACGGGCACGTCGATGCGGGTCACAGGGGACCCGGGTTGTCGCCGGTGAGCCGCTCGAGGATCTCGCGGCCGATGGGCAGGGCGGCGGTCGCTGCCGGGGAGGGCGCGTTGAGCACGTGCAGGATCGAACCCCGCCCCCTGCCCTGCTCGACCAGCAGGAAGTCGTCGACGAGCGTGCCGTCCGGCTTCACGGCCTGCGCCCGCACGCCCGCGCCGGCCGGGGTGAGGTGGCGCGCCTCGACCTCGGGCAGCATCCGCTGGATCTGGGTGACCATCGCCGCCTTGGACAGCGACCGGTGCACCTCGCCCAGCCCGTAGCGCCAGTGTCGCCTCGCGACCCGCAGCATCCCGGGGTAGACGAGCGAGCCCAGCAGCTCCTTCGGCTTGACCGTGCCCCAGGAGTACCCCTCGCGGGCCAGCGCCAGGACGGCGTTGGGCCCGGCGTGCACGTGCCCGTCGATCCCGCGCGTGGCGTGCACGCCGAGGAACGGGAAGGCCGGGTCCGGCACCGGGTAGATCAGGCCCTTGACCAGCTCCGCGGCCTCGTCCGTGAAGCCCGAGTACTCGCCGCGGAACGGGATGATCCGCACGCCGGGGTCCGCCCCGGCGGCGCGGGCCAGCTCGTCGCAGCGCAGGCCGCCGCAGACCACGACCCGCTCCCCCAGCAGGTCGCCCTGCCCGGTGCGGACGACGACGTCCGGCCGCGCCGAGGTCTCGCGCCGCACCATCCCGGTGACCGCGCGGCCCAGGTGGATCTCGCCGCCCTCCTTGGCCACCAGCTCGCCGAGCTTCTCGGCGATCGCCCGGTAGTCGCAGATCCCGGTCGAGGGCACCCACAGCGCCTCGAGCCCGCGGACGTGCGGCTCCCGCTCGCGGATGCCCGCCGCGTCGAGCCGACGGGTCTCGACGCCGTTGGCCGCGCCGCGCCGCTCCAGCTCCGCCAGCCGGGGCAGCTCCTCCGGCTCGGTCGCCACGACGAGCTTGCCGCACACCTGGTGCGGCAGGTCGTGCTCGCGGCAGAAGGCGACGGTCTCGGCGCACCCGGCGACCGCGAGCCGGGCCTTCAGCCCACCCGGGGCGTAGTACAGCCCGGAGTGGATCACGTTGGAGTTGTTGCCGGTCTGGTGCCCCGCCAGCCGGGGCTCGCGCTCCACGACGGCGACGCCGAGCCCGCTCCGGACGGCGGCGTACGCCGTGGCCAGGCCGACGATCCCGCCGCCGACGACGACCAGGTCGTACCGGGGCGTGCTCATGCGGACGTCAGCACCCGCACGACCGTGCCGGAGGCGTCCGCCACGATCACCGGCGCCGCCGCGGTCAGGTCGCGCACCGCGGCGACCGAGGCCTCGTCCGCCTCACCGCTCTCGGTGACGACGGCCGCGGCCTCCAGCCCCGGCGCCCCGCTGGACACCGCCGCCGCCACGGCCGCCTGCAGGGCCGTGAGCCGCAGGGACGGCAGCGCGACGGAGGCCGCGGCGTAGGTGCGGCCGTCCGTGTCGCGGACCGCGGCGCCCTCGGCGGCGCCGGTGCGGGCGCGCGAGGAGCGCGCCAGCGTGACGATCTTGGCGTCCTCGGCGTCGAGCTCGGGCGGGTTACTGCCGGACATCGGTCTCCTCCCGGACGTCGGCCTCCTCGGCGGCGTCCTCCTCGGGTTCGGCGGGTTCGACGGGGTCAGGTGCGGTCGCGTCCGGCACGGCGATCGGCGTGACCAGCACGGAGGTGATGCGGACGCGACCACGGGCGTCCTTGCCGCCCTCGCCGCGCAGGTGCAGCAGGCCGTCGACCTCGGCCTCGGCGCCGGGCAGCGGCACCTTGCCGAGCCGCTGCGCGAGCAGCCCGCCCACCGTGTCGACGTCCGCCTGCGCCAGAGCCTCGCGCAGCTGCTCCTCGCGCTCGGTGCCGCTGAACTCGCCGGCGAACAGCTCGGTGAGGTCCTCGACGGGCAGCCGGGCGGCGAGCCGGAGGGTGCCGCCGTCGATCCGCTGGACCTCGGGCACCTCGTCCGTGTCGTACTCGTCCGAGATGTCGCCGACGATCTCCTCGAGGATGTCCTCGATCGTGACGACGCCCGCGGTGCCGCCGTACTCGTCGACCACGATCGCCATGTGGTTGCGGGTGCGCTGCATGTCCTTGAGCAGCTCGTCGATCCGCTTGGAGTCGGGCACGAACACCGGCGGCCGGACGACCTCGACCAGCCGCGCGTCGGGCCGGTCCCAGCCCGCGCCGACGAGGTCCTTGAGGTAGGCGACGCCGATGACGTCGTCGATCCCCTCGCCGAGCACCGGGATCCGGGAGTAACCGCTCTTCAGCGCGAGCCGGACCACCTTCTGCACGGGCGTGTCCTGCTCGGCCCAGACGACGTCCGGCCGCGGCTGCATGACGTCCCGGACGATCGTGTCGCCGAGCTCGAAGACCGAGTGGATCATCTTCCGCTCGCCCTCCTCCACGACACCGCTGGTGCTCGCCATGTCGACGAGCTCGCGCAGCTCGACCTCGGAGGAGAACGGGCCCTCCCGGAAGCCGCGGCCCGGAGTGATCGCGTTGCCGACCAGGATCAGCAGCTTGGTCAGCGGGCTGAGCAGGGTGGCGACGATCCGCACGGGCGCCGCGACCGCCAGGCCGAGGGCGTACGGGTGCTGGCGGCCGAGCGTGCGCGGACCGACGCCGATCAGGACGTAGCTGACCACGACCATGATCACCGCGGCGAGCAGCACCCCGAGCCAGGCCGGGTCGAACCAGCTCGCGAGCGCGATCGTGAGCAGGACGGTCGCGACGGTCTCGCCCATCAACCGCAGCAGGATCAGCAGGTTGACGTAGCGGGCGCGGTCGTCGACCACCTTCGACAGCGCGCGCGACCCGGGCCGGTTCGCCCGCACCAGGTCCGTGACCCGGGCGCGGGAGATCGAGGTGAGCGCGGCGTCGGCCGCCGCGCACAGCCCGGCGACGGGGATCAGGACGATCGCGACGGCGAGCAGGCCGGCGGCGTTCATCTACTCTCCTGCGGTCCTCGGGCGGGGCGCGGTCAGCGCGGCTCGGTCGGGCCGGCCGGGTCGTCGAGCCCGACGGCACCCAGCACACGGGAGTCGCTGCGCCGCTGGGCCTCGCGGGCCGCGGCCTGGGCCCGCTCGGTGCGCCAGTCGTGGAGCAGCCTGTTCTGCAGGGCGAACATCTCGCGCTCCTCGTCCGGCTCGGCGTGGTCGTAGCCGAGCAGGTGCAGCACGCCGTGCACGGTCAGCAGGTGCAGCTCGTCGGAGAGCGTGTGACCGGCCTTGACCGCCTGGTCCCTCGCGAACGCCGGGCAGAGCACGATGTCGCCGAGCAGCGCGGGGCCGATCTCGGGTGCGTCCGGGCGGCGGGTGTCCTCGACCAGCTCGTCCATCGGGAAGGACATGACGTCCGTGGGGCCGGGCTCGTCCATCCACCGTTCGTGCAGCTCGGACATGGTGTCGAGGGTGACCGCGGTGATCGCCAGCTCGACCGCCGGGCTGACCCGCATGGCGTCGAGCGCGTACCGGGCGACGGACACGATCAGCGACTCGTCGACGGCGACGCCGGACTCGTTGACGACCTCGATGCTCACGACGGTTCTCGGACCAACCTTCTCGGGGGCGACGTCGGCGGACGGACTCCCGACGAGGGTAGTCGCACCCCGGTCGGGGCCGGACGGTCGACTCCGGTGGTCGATCGCGGTCAGTCCGTCCCGTCGGCCACGAGCAGGGCCCGCACGGCTGCGGCGTCCGGGGCGGCGAGGGCCCGTTCCGCGAGCGCGGCCGCCTCCGCGGCGTCGACCTCCCGGACGGCCTGCTTGACGAGCGCGACCGCGGGCGGCGCGACGGACAGCTCCCGGACGCCGAGCCCGACGAGCAGCGGGGCCGCGGCCGGATCGGCGGCGAGCTCGCCGCAGACCGCGACCATCGCACCGGACGCGCCGCGGCAGGTCGCCGCGATCAGCTGCAGCACGGCCGGGGAGAGCGGGTCGGCGAGGGCCGCCACCTCGGCCGATCCGCGTTCCGCCGCGAGCGTGTACTGGGTGAGGTCGTTGGTGCCGATGCTGAGGAAGTTCACCGCGGGGGCGAACGCGGCCGCGGTCAGCGCCGCCGCCGGCACCTCCACCATGATCCCGACCTCGAGGCCCGGCGGGCGGCCGCGCCCCTCGACGGCGATCGCCTCGTCGAGGGCGGCCCGCGCGGCCCGCAGCTCGGCGGGAACGCCGACCATGGGGAACATCACGCTCACCGGCGTCGCGTGGGCGGTCCGGACGATCGCGCGGAGCTGGTCGGCGAAAAGCTCCGGGCGGCGCAGCGCCAGGCGCAGCCCGCGGACGCCGAGGAACGGGTTCGCCTCGGCGGGCATCGGCACGTAGGGCAGCGGTTTGTCGCCGCCGACGTCGAGCGTGCGCAGGACGATCCGGCGCCCGTCCAGCGCCTCGGCGACGGCCCGGTAGGCCGCTTCCTGCTCGTCGACGCCCGGGGGTTCGGCCCGGTCGAGGAAGAGGAACTCGGTGCGGACCAGGCCGGCGAGGTCCGCGCCCGTGCCGACTGCGCCGGCGGCGTCGGCGCCGACGTTGACGCCGACCAGGATCTCGGTCCCGTCGCGGGTGCGGGCCGGCTCGTGCGCCCGGGCCCGCGCGGCGGCCGCCTGCTCGGCGCGGCGGGCGAACCGGGCCCCGAAGACCGCCCTGACCTCGGCGGACGGGTCGACGACCAGGCGGCCGGCCGTGCCGTCGAGTGCGAGGGGGGTGCCGGGGGCCAGGTCCAGCACGGCGGGACCCGCGCCGACCACGGCCGGGATGCCGCGGGCGCGGAGCAGGATCGCCGCGTGCCCGGTGGCGCTGCCACCGGCCAGCACGACCCCGACCACGGCCTCCGGGTCCAGCACCGCCGCCTCGGCCGGGGTGAGGTCGGCGGCCACGAGGACCGCGGGTGGAGTGATGGGGTCGGCGTGGATCCGGTCGGTCGGTACGCCCGACGGCGCCGGTGGGGTCGGCGTGCCCGGCGGGACCGCCGCGCCCGGCGGGACCAGTGGGGTGGAGGCCGGCGCGGTCGGGGCCGTGGCGTCGGCGAGCAGGGCGCGGAGCACCTCGTCTCCGACCGCCCGGACGTCCGCGGCCCGGGCGCGCAGGTACTCGCCGGGCAGGGAGGCGAGGGTGCGCTCCGCGTCGTCGACGGCGGCGGCCCAGGCTGCGGGAGCCGCGGAGCCGGCGGCGATCCCGGCGTGCGCGGCGTCGACCACGGCGGGGTCGTCGAGCATCAGCAAATGGGCGTCGAAGATCGCCGCCTCGGACGCGGGCGTGGCGTCGCGGACCGCGGTGATCGTGCGGCGCGCCGCGTTCCGGGCGCGGTCCAGGCGCTCCCGCTCGGCCTCCGGGTCCTCCGCCTTCTCGTCGGGGATCCGCAGCTCCACGGCCCGGTGCAGGCGGGCCGGGCCGATCGCGATGCCGGGCGCGGCGGGGAACGGCCCGCTCCCCTGCTCGGCGGCAGTCCCCGGCCCCGGAGCCGCGGGGCCGCCCGCGTCCAGCGCGGCCGCGGCGGCGGTGCCGGACGGCGCGGCTGCCGCCGGAGCCGGCGGGGCGAGCGGAGCCGTGGGCGCCGGCGCGGCGGACGGCGCAGGCGGGGCCGCGGGCCCCTCGCCGAAGCCCCCGGCGGCGAGGCCGAGCAGGCCGTCGACCGCCTCCTGCGCCTCGGGCCCGCGGGCCCGCACCTCGATCTCGGCGCCCGCGCCGGCGCCGAGCGAGGCCACGCCGGTGAGGCTCGCGGCGGGCACCGGCCCGCGCCCGGCGCGCGGATCGCGCAGCTCGACCTGCGCGTCGAGCCCGCGCAGGGCCTGGACCAGCAGGGCCGCGGGGCGGGCGTGCAGGCCGTGCGGCGGCGTCACCACGAAGGTCCCGGTCGCCTCCACGCCGCCCTCGTCGAGGCCCCCGGCGCGTGGCTCCGGCCCGGACGGTCGGGCCTCCACCTCTGCGCCCGGCCCGGTGCCCGCGCCGGGCTGCGCGGCCGCTTCACCCGGCGCCGGCTCGACCGGCACCAGCTGCGCCGCCTTCGCGTCCGCGCCCGCCGTCGCCTCCGCCGCGACAGCGGCCCGGTCCGCCCCGCCCGCGGCGGCGACGGCGGCCGCCACCAGCCCCTCGACCAGCGGCGCCGGGCAGAGCAGGACGCGGTCCCGGGCCGACGGGTCGTCGAGCAGCTCCAGCGCGAGCTCCGCGGAGAGCACCGCACTGCCGAGGTCCATCAGCACCACGACCCCCGCGCCCGCGTCGGCCGCCGTGATCGCCCCGGCGACCGCGGTGGCGTCCGTGCCGAAGGTCGTCTCGTCGAGGCCCGCCGCGACCTCGATCCGGACCGCCTCGCCCTCGGGGCCGTGCAGCATCTCGCGGGCCAGCGCGACCGCCGCCTCGCCGAGCGCCCGGCTGTGCGACACCGCCACCAGCCCGACCGGCGACCCCGCGCCCCCGGCCGGACCACCGGCGGCACCGGCGGCACCGGCGGCACCGGCACCGCCCGCGTCGGAGCCCTGCGTCACCCGCTCACCCCAGGGTCGCGGCCGCGGCGGCGACGAGCAGGGCCGCGGACGTCGCCCCCGGGTCCTGGTGTCCCACGCTGCGCTCGCCCAGGTAGCTCGCCCGGCCCTTGCGCGCGAGCATCGGGATCGTGGCGTCCCGGCCGGCGTCGGCGGCCGCGGAGGCCGCCCGCAGGGCGTCACCCAGCGACCCGCCGCCGGCCAGGGCCTCGTCGAGGGCGTCGAGCGCGGGGGCCAGGGCGTCGTACATCGTCTTGTCCCCGGCCTCCGGACGCCCGCGCGCGACGACCCCCTCGAGCCCGGCCCGGAACGCCTTGGCGAAGCCCGCCGGGTCGAGCTCGGTGACCTCGCCGGCGGCCGTGCCGAAGCGCAGGAACAACGTCCCGTACAGCGGCCCGCTCGCCCCGCCGACCTTGCTGACCAGCGTCATCCCGACCTGCTTGAACGCCGCACCGGCGGTCGCGGGCGGGTTCGCCTCGAGCGCCTCGACGACCGCGCCCATCCCGCGGGCCATGTTGATCCCGTGGTCGGCGTCGCCGATCGCGGAGTCGAGCGCCGTCAGCTCGTCGCGGTGCTCGGTGACCTGCCGGGCGAACTCGCGCACCCAGCCGAGGAGCTGGTCGGAGGTGGTCATGCGCCCCACCGCAGGCCCGGCGTGCGGACCGGCGCGTCCCAGAGACCGATCAGGTCGTCGTCGGCACGGAGCAGGGTGACCGAGCAGCCCGCCATGTCCAGGCTCGTGATGTAGGGACCGACGAGCGAGCGCGCGACCTGCACCCCGGCGCGCTCCAGCAGCGCCGCGACCTCGCCGTACATCAGGTACAGCTCCAGCAGCGGGCTCGCCCCCATGCCGTTGACGAAGCAGATCGCGGGCCCGGAGGTGAAGTCCGCGTCGGCCAGGATCGGCTCGACCAGCATCTCCGCGATCTCCTTCGCGGGCGCGAGCGGCACGCGGCGCCGGCCCGGCTCGCCGTGGATGCCGATGCCGATCTCCATCTCGTCGTCCGGCAGGTCGAAGGTCGGGCGGCCCGCGGCGGGCACGGTGCACGAGGTCAGGGCCATGCCCATGCTGCGGCCGCGGTCGTTCACCTTGCGCGCCACGTCCGCGACCTCGGCGAGGCTGCGGCCCTGCTCGGCGGCCGCACCGACGATCTTCTCCAGCAGCACCGTGGTGCCGACGCCGCGGCGACCGGCGGTGTAGAGGCTGTCCTGCACGGCGACGTCGTCGTCGACGACCACGGCCTGCACCTCGACGCCCGTCTTGGCCGAGGCCAGCTCCGCCGCCATCTCGAAGTTCATGACGTCGCCGGTGTAGTTCTTCACGATGTGCAGCACCCCGGCGCCGCCGTCGACGCCCTCCGTCGCGGCCACCATCTGGTCCGGGACGGGCGAGGTGAAGACCTCGCCGGCGCACGCCGCGTCGAGCATGCCGGGGCCGACGAAGCCGCCGTGCATTGGCTCGTGCCCGGAGCCACCGCCCGAGACCAGGCCGACCTTGCCCTGGACGGGCGCGTCGCCGCGGAAGACGACGCGGTTCTCGAGGTCGACGCGGAGCTCGGGATGCGCGGCGGCCATCCCCCTGAGCGCCTCGACGACGATGTCGGCCGGGTCGTTGATCAGCTTCTTCATGGGGTCCTCCGTCGCACCCGAAGCCCGTTCGGCTATGCCGAAGACCTGTCGGACGCTACTGTGACCTGGCGCACGACACAAGGAGCGAGTGGTGATCCAGTCCGTCGACCGGGCCCTGCGGGTGCTGGCGGTGCTGCAGGGGGCGCGGCGGCGCAGCCTCGGCGAGATCGCGACGGGCTGCGGGCTCGCCCCCTCGACGGTGCACGGGCTCGTCCGCACGCTGGTCGCGCACGGCATGGTCGTCCAGGAGCGGGACTCCGGCCTCTACCGGCTCGGGCCGGCGACGCTCCGGCTGGGCAACGTCTACCTGGACAACCTCGAGCTGCGGGCCCGGGCCCAACCGTGGGCGGAGGACCTGGCCCGGCGCACGGGGTGCGCGGTGCGGGTGGCGGTGGCCCTGCAGCGCGACGCGATCGTGGTCGGGCACGAGCCCCGGCCCGACGGCAGCCGGCAGATGACCGAGGTGGGCATCGTGGTGCCGGCGCACGCCTGCGCGGTGGGGAAGGCGCTGCTGGCCTACGGCGCGTGCGAACGCGCCGACCGGCCGCGTCGGATGACGGGCGAGACCGTGACCGAGTCGCGGGCGCTCGACGCGCAGCTGGCCGCGGTACGCCGCACCGGGCTCGCCACCGAGGTCGAGGAGGCCGTGCTCGGCGAGTGCGGGCTGGCCTCGCCCGTCGCCGCGGCCGACGGCGTGGTCGCGGGCGCGATCGGGCTCGTGGTGCCCGCCGGGGAGTGGCCGCTGCCGCCCGGCGCCCCGGACGCGCTGCGGCACACCGCCCGCACGATCTCGCGGGAGCTCGGCGCCACGACCTGGCCCCCGGTCGTCGAGGGCCGGGACGAGGCGGCCTCCTGACCGCCGCCCGCGACCGGGACCTCGGGCCTCCGGAGGCCGCGGGCGCCGCTCAGCGGCGGCGGGAGCGGCGGTCCTGCGGTGGGCCGGTGCGCGGGGCGGCGCTGCGCAGCTGCCCCCGGTTCTGGTCCGCGTCGAAGCGGGCGTAGGCGTCGACGATGTCGCTGACCAGCCGGTGCCGCACGACGTCGCTGCTGGTCAGCTCGGGGAAGGCCACGTCGTCCACCCCGAACAGGATGTCCTGGACGACCTGCAGGCCCGACCGGGTGCTCCCCGGCAGGTCGATCTGCGTGACGTCGCCCGTGACCACGATCTTCGAGCCGAAGCCGAGCCGGGTCAGGAACATCTTCATCTGCTCGGGCGTGGTGTTCTGCGCCTCGTCGAGGATGATGAACGCGTCGTTCAGCGTGCGGCCGCGCATGTACGCCAGCGGCGCGATCTCGATCGTCCCGGCGGCGATGAGCTTCGGGATCGACTCGGGGTCGACCATGTCGTGCAGGGCGTCGTACAGCGGGCGCAGGTACGGGTCGATCTTCTCGTAGAGCGTGCCCGGCAGGTAGCCGAGCCGCTCCCCCGCCTCGACGGCCGGGCGGGTCAGGATGATCCGGTTGACCTGCTTGGCCTGCAGCGCCTGCACGGCCTTGGCCATCGCCAGGTACGTCTTGCCGGTACCGGCGGGGCCGATCCCGAAGACGATGGTGTTCGCGTCGATCGCGTCGACGTAGCGCTTCTGGTTCAGCGTCTTCGGCCGGATGGTCCTGCCCCGACGCGAGACGATGTCGAGGCTCAGCACCTCCGCGGGCGACTCGCCGCGCACGGCGGCGACCGCGGGGTCGGCCTCGCCGAGCATCTCGACGGTCCGGCGCACGGTGTCCGACCCGACCTGCTGCCCCCGCTCGGCGAGGGTGATGAGCTCGGCGAACACACGCTCGGCGAACGCCACGTCGGCGGGCTCGCCCGAGAGGGTCAGCTCGTTGCCCCGGACGTGCACGTCCGCGGCCAGCAGCTCCTCGGCGGTGCGCAAGGACTCGTCTCTCGAGCCGAGCAGCGCGAGCAGCGCGGTGTCCGGGACTGCGATGCGGGACTGGACGGGGTCCGGCTGCGTCACGTGGTCTTGTCGCCTGCTTCCTGCTGCTCTGTGGTCCCCGTGACGGGGGTGCCCTGCGGTGTCGGCGGTTCGATGTTACCGCCGGGCACCGACACTCCGCCCCACCATTCGGCCGTCGCGAGGCTCACCCTCGAGCGGTCGCCGCGGACGCCCCGCCAGGCGCCCGTCAGTGCCCCCAGTGCCCGTCATTGCCCCCAGTGCCCGTCATTGCCCCCAGTGCCCGTCAGTGCCCCCAGTGCCCCCCAGTGCCCCCAGTGCCCCCGGCCCCGGTGCCCCCGGTGCCCCCTAGTGCCCGCGGAACGCCTCCTGCAGCCACCAGGACCCGCCGTCCGACGCGATCTTGGCGTCGACCAGCAGCGCGCGGCTCCGCGGGCCCGCCAACCAGTCGGCGACCCCCTTGAGGTCCCCCGGCTCGCGGACCGTCACCGCGTCGAGCCCGTACCCGCGGCCGATCGCGGCGATGTCGGTCTCCGGGAACCGGACCGTGGTGTGGTCGGCGTCGGTGAAGTGGTGCACCTCGGCGCCGTAGGCGCGGTCGTCGTAGACCACGACGACCATCGGGATCCCCAGCCGGGCCACCGTGTCCAGCTCGGCCGCACCCATGAGCGCCCCGCCGTCGCCGAGTGCGGCGACGGCGAGCCGGTCGGGGCGCGCCAGCGCCGCGCCGACCGCGGTGGCCAGGCCGAGCCCGATCGACTGGAAGCCCTGGGTGAAGCAGAACCCGAACTCGTCGGGAACCTGCAGGTAGGCGGCCGGGTAGCCCATGAAGTTGCCCGAGTCGACGGCCACGACCCGTTCCTCGGGCAGCAGGTCGTCGAGCGCGATCGTCAGCGTCCGCGGGTCGATGCCCTCCGGGCCGGTCAGGTCCGTGTACGGGACGTCCCGCAGGCGCACGCGTTCGCCGATCGCCGCCCGGACCTCGGGGGTCCGGTAGCCCGTGTGGCGGGTGACCGCGCCGAGCAGGTCCGCGGCGGTGGCGGCGACGTCGCCCACCACCCCGAGGTCGACCGGCCGGTGGGCGCCGAGCGCGTCGACGTCCAGGTCGACCTGGGCCACCCGCGCCCCCTCGCCGATCAGCCGGCCGTGCCGGGTCGTCCACATCGTCAGCGCGCACCCCCACGCGACGACGAGGTCGGCGTCGGCGATCAGCTCGGCCGCCAGCGGCGAGGCGAACCCGCCGGAGATCCCGAGCGACCAGGGGTCGTCGTGGAACAGCCCGGAGGCCACCGCCGAGGTCGCGAGCAGGGCACCGGACGCCTCGGCGAGCGCGCGCAGCTCCTCCCGGGCCCCGCGGGCGCCGCGACCCGCGACGAAGACCGGCCGCTGCGCGCCGTCCAGCAGGGCGGCCAGGGCCGCGATCCCCTGGGCCGAGGCCCGCGGCGGGGCGACGGGCGGGAGCGCGGGCAGCGGGGCGGGCTCGGCCGGCGCGGCCTGGACGTCGAGCGGCAGGTTGAGCACCACCGTGCGGCGCTGCTCGACGGCGGTCCGGTGGGCGCGGACGGTGTCGGCGAGCGCGGTCTCCGGCGAGTGCACCCGCTCGGCGACCGCACCGACGGCCGCGACCAGCGCGTCCTGGTCGATGCGGAAGTTGGAGCGCACGGCGGACCCGGCGGTGTCCGCGGCGAGGACGATCAGCGGCGTCCGGCTCTTCGCGGCCTCGGTGACTCCCGTGAGGCCGTTGGTGAGCCCGCAGCCCTGGTGCACCGACAGCACCGCCGGGCGGCCGGACATGCGGGCGAACGCGTCCGCCATCGTCGCCGCGCCGCCCTCGTGGCGGGTCGCGGTGAACGGGACGCCCGCCTCCCGCAGCGCGTTCGTGACGTGGAAGTTCCCGCTCCCGACCACCCCGAACGCGTGCCCGACGCCCAGCTCCGCGAGCGTCCGTCCGACGAGCTCGGAGACGATCACGGGACGATCACCTCTCCACCAGTGCCAGCACCCGCGCCGGCGACCCCGAGCCGCCGACGATCGGCAGCGGCGAGGTGAGCAGCACCGCCCCGGTCGGCGGCAGCGTCGCGAGGTTCTGCAGCTGGGTGAGCCCGTACTTGCCCGCGCCGAGCAGGAAGGAGTGGCACGGGAAGGGCGGGTCGAAGGAGTGCGCGGCCCCGGCGTCCGTCCCGACCGTCTCGGTGCCGAACCCGATGATCGGCGCCTCCTCGGCCAGCCAGGTCGCGCACTCGACCGAGACGCCGGGGGTGTGCGGGCCGTTCTCGTCCGCGTTGAGGAAGGCCTCGGCGTCCGCCGAGCGGGCGTCCCAGCCGGTCCGGTAGAGCAGCCAGCCGCCCTCGGGCAGCGGGCCGTGCTCGGCCTCCCACGCCTTGACGTGGTCGATCTCCAGCAGGAAGTCCGGGTCGGCGGCCGACTCGGCCGAGAAGTCCAGCACCGCGGCCGGGGCCAGCAGCCGCCCCGCGGGGACCTGGGAGACGTCCTCGCCGTCCCGCCCGGTCACCCAGTGCACCGGTGCGTCGAAGTGGGTGCCGCTGTGCTCGCCGGTGTGGATGTCGTTCCAGTACCAGGCGGGGCCGCGCTCGTCGTAGCGGCTGATCTCGGACAGCGAGAAGGGGATCGTGTTCGCGAACGGCGGCGGCAGCTGCAGGATCGGCGTTCCGGAGTGCAGCGGAGCGGTCAGGTCGACGACCTCGACGCGCCGGGAGGACAAGGCGGAGAGCAGCTCCTGCAGGACACCCATGAGCGGGAACCTACTGACTCCCCGTGGCGCGCCGCGACGACCGGGGGGAGGACCGTCGCGGCGCGGCCGCCTCGTCCGGCGGCCCCCGCGGCGCCGTGCACGGGCTGCGGGACCGGGTGCTCACCAGGGGGGTGGGTGAGCCGCCACGAGACTAGACCAGGTGCTTGCCACGTCACGCAGTCGGTGCGGTGTGCGCCACGTGGCTCGCGTCACGCCGGGCGGTCGGCGGACCGGACGGCCCAGCGCCGGGTGAGCACCCCGATCGCGCCCAGCGCGACCGCCGCGGCGGTCGAGGCCCGCAGCACCTCCGGGCCCAACCGGACCGGACGCGCCCCGGCCGCGGTGAGGGCGGTCAGCTCCTCGTCCGAGACCCCGCCCTCGGGCCCGACGACGAGCAGCACCTCGCCCTCGGCCGGCAGGTCGGCGGCGGACAGCACGGCCCCCGCGCTCTCGTGCAGCACCAGGGCGGGACCGCCGCGGGCGACCAGGTCGGCGGTGGTGACGGGCTCGCCCACCTCGGGGATCCAGGGCCGTCGGGCCTGCTTGCCGGCCTCGCGGACCGTGGAGCGCCAGCGGGCGAGGGCCTTCTCGCCGCGCGGCCCCTGCTCCCAGCGCGCGACGCAGCGCGCCGCCCGCCACGGCAGGATCGCGTCGACGCCCGCCTCGGTGGCCAGCTCGACCGCCAGCTCGCCGCGGTCGCCCTTCACCAGCGCCTGCGCGAGCACGACCCGCGGCGCGGGCGCCGGGTGCCGCACCACCTCGTCGAGCGCGAACTCCACCGAGTCCTTGGCCACGGACACCGCGTGGGCCCGGGCGACGGCGCCCCGGCCGTCGCCGAGCTGCACGACCTCGCCGACCCGGATCCGCTTGACGGCGGCGGCGTGCCGGCCCTCCGGCCCGTCGAGCAGCACGGTCCCGGCCTCCGGGAGCTCCCCGACCAGGAACAGCGGGGCGGTGCTCACCGACCGCCCACTACCGGAAGGAGTCCCGCAGCCGGGCGAAGAGCCCGTGCCCGTTCCGGGCGCCGACGGCAAGGTCGGGCTGCTCCTCGCCGCGCAGCCTCGCGAGCTGGCGCAGCAGCTCGGTCTGCTCCTTGTCGAGCTTGGTCGGGACGGTGACGTCGACGTGCACGATCAGGTCGCCGTGGCCGTCGATCCGGCCCGTGGAGCGCAGCCGCGGCATGCCCTTCCCGCGCAGCGTGCGCAGCGTGCCGGCCTGCGTGCCCGGCTCGACGTGCAGGTCCTCCGTGGAGCCGTCGAGCATCGGCAGCGGGAGCGTGGCCCCGAGCGCCGCCGCGGTCATCGGCAGCGGCAGCCGGACGTGCAGGTCCGCGCCGTCGCGCTGGAAGACCTCGTGCGGGATCTCCTCGACCTCGACGTACAGGTCGCCGGCCGGGCCGCCGCCCGCGCCGACCTCGCCCTGGCCCGCCAGCCGCACGCGCATCCCGTCGGCCACGCCGGCCGGGATCCGCACGCCGACGCTGCGCCGCGAGCGCACCCGGCCGTCGCCCGCGCACTGCCGGCACGGCTCGGGAATGACCTCGCCGAGGCCCCGGCAGGTCGGGCAGGGGCGGGAGGTGACGACCTGGCCGAGGAACGAGCGCTGCACGCTCTGCACCTCGCCGCGGCCGCCGCAGGTCTCGCAGGTGTGCGGGCGGGTGCCCGGGGCGCAGCCGTCCCCGCCGCACTCCGAGCACAGCACCGCGGTGTCCACGGTCAGCTCGCGCTGCACGCCCGTGGCGCACTCCTCCAGCGTGAGCTGCATCCGGATGAGCGCGTCCGCCCCGGGCTGCACCCGGCTGCGCGGGCCCCGGGAGCGGCCGCCCGCGGCGCCGCCGAAGAACGCGTCCATGATGTCGCCGAAGCCGAAGGCGCTGAACGGGTCCCCCCCGCCCGCGCCGCCGACGCGGCCGTTGTCCATCGGGTCGCCGCCCAGGTCGACGATCCGCCGCTTCTCCGGGTCCGTGAGGACCTCGTAGGCCGTGCTGACCTCGCGAAAGCGCTCCTGCGCGCCCGGGTCCGGGTTGACGTCCGGGTGCAGCTCCCGGGCCAGTTTGCGGTAGGCCCGCTTCAGTTCGGCGGCATCCGCGCCCGGCTCGACGCCCAGGATGCCGTAGTAGTCCCGTGCCACCCTCGAAGTCCCCATGATCCTTCTGTGCTCGACAGCTCAGTACCGCTCGACGGCTCGGCCCGGTGGGGCGCTAGCGCCCCGCCAGGATCTCACCCACGTACCGGGCGACGGCGTGCACCGCCGCCATCGTGCCCGGGTAGTCCATCCGGGTCGGCCCGACGACGCCCATTCCGCCCACGACGGTGCCCGGCCCGTAGCCGATCGACACGACCGAGGCCGTGTGCAGGTCGGCCGACTCGTTCTCCTCGCCGATGCGCACCGTGACCAGGCCCGGGTCCTGGGCCGCGGCCAGCAGCTTCAGCACCACCACCTGCTCCTCGAGCGCCTCGAGGACCTGTCGCAGCGATCCCGGGAAGTCCGCGGAGTTGCGCGTCAGGTTCGCCGTGCCGCCGAGGACCAGGCGCTCCTCGGGATGCTCCACCAGCGTCTCGATCAGCACCGTGGACACGGTGAGCATGACGTCGTGCAGCTCCTTGGGCACGGAGTGCGGCAGGTCGGCCACCCGCGCGGACGCGTCGGCCAGCCGCCTGCCGGCCAGCGCCTGGTTCAGCAGGGTGCGCAGCCGGCCCGCGTCCTCCTCGGTGACGACCTGACCCAGGTCGACCATCCGCTGGTCCACCCGCCCGGAGTCGGTGATCAGCACCAGCATCAGCCGCGCGGGTGTGAGCTGGACGACCTCGAGGTGCCGGACCGTGGACCGGGTCAGCGTCGGGTACTGGACGACGGCGACCTGCCGGGTCAGCTGCGCGAGCAGCCGGACGCTGCGGCGGAGCACGTCGTCCAGGTCGAGCGCGCCCTCCAGGAAGGTCTGGACGGCCTTGCGCTCGGCGGCCGACAACGGTTTGACCTGGGCCAGCCGGTCGACGAACAGCCGGTAGCCCTTGTCGGTCGGGATGCGGCCGGCGCTGGTGTGCGGCTGGGCGATCAGCCCGTCCTCCTCCAGCGCCGCCATGTCGTTGCGTACCGTGGCGCTGGAGACCCCGAGGTTGTGGCGCTCCACGATCGCCTTGGAGCCCACCGGTTCCTGGGTCGAGACGTAGTCCGCCACGATCGCCTGGAGGACCGCGAAGCGGCGTTCGTCGGCGTTCACCGCACACACCTCCCTGCTGACCCGCACACGTCACCGGACGTTCGTCCAGTCTATGCGGAAGCGACCCCCCGCCGCCCGGACGCGAGGTGTGA
This sequence comes from Pseudonocardia yuanmonensis, assembly GCF_039542425.1. NCBI lineage: Bacteria > Bacillati > Actinomycetota > Actinomycetes > Pseudonocardiales > Pseudonocardiaceae > Pseudonocardia > Pseudonocardia yuanmonensis. The sequence continues at coordinate 160,265 of NZ_BAABIC010000002.1, read as the reverse complement.
CCCGGCTCAGGTTTCTGCGTCTCCCCCGCTCAACCCTTCCCGTGAGCGCCGGCTGCCCCTAGAACGGCAGGTGCCGCTCACGACCACCTTCCACCTGGGGGTTCGCCGTGCTGCTCCGCCGCCCCACGCTCGACGGCATCGCCGCCGGCGCGATCACCTGCGCCTTCCGCCGCTGGGACCGGCCGCGGGTCAGGCCGGGGACCCGGCTGCGCACGGCCGTCGGGGTGCTCGCCGTGAGCGCCGTCGAACCCGTCGAGCCCGCCGACCTGACCGAGGCCGACGCCCGCGCCGCCGGCCACCCCGACCTGGCCGACCTGCGGGCGATGCTGGACCGTCGGGAGGGCCGCGTCTGGCGGGTGGACCTGCACCTCGACGGCCCGGACCCCCGCATCGCGCTGCGCTCGGCGGAGGTGGACGCCACCGCGCGGGCCGAGCTCGACGCCCGGCTGGCCCGGCTCGACCGGACCCGGCCGTGGACCGCCGGGACGCTGGCGCTGATCGCGGACAACCCCGGCGTCCGGGCGCCTGACCTGGCCGCCCGCCTCGGGCGGGAGACCGCGGCGTTCAAGCGGGACGTCCGCAAGCTCAAGGAGCTCGGGCTCACGGAGAGCCTGGAGGTCGGCTACCGGCTCAGCCCCCGCGGGCGGGCGTACCTGCGGCGGTAGCGGCCGGTGACGCAGGTCGCGGACACGGGCGTCCGTCCGCCGGGTTTACCGCGCCCCGTTTCAGGTATCGCCGCTCCCTGCCCGCGCTCGAAGGCGGGTGGGCGGGGTACTCCCGCTGCAGAGCGGGGAGGGAGGACGTGCGGTGACGGGGCTGGCCATCGGCCTGGCCGCCGCGGCGGGGCTGGCCGCCGCGGCCGGCGACGTGCTGCAACGCGGCTCGGCGCGCCACGAGAAGAGCGACCCCCACGAGTCCGTGCGCCTGCTGGTGCGGCTGCTGCGCAGGCCGTTGTGGCTGCTCGGTGTGCTGACGAGCCTCGTCGGTCTCGGGCTGCACGTCGCGGCGCTGTCCCTGGGCCAGCTCGCCGTGGTGCAGCCCGTGCTGATCACCGAGCTGCCGCTGTCCGTGCTGGGCTCGGCGTTGTTCCTCGGCCACCGGCTCACCGCCCGGGACTGGGGCGCCGTGGCGCTGCTGGCCGTGGCCCTGGGCGGGTTCGTGGCGCTCCTCGCGCCCGAGCGCGGCGACCCGCTCGCCGTGACCGGCGCGACGTGGGCGATCGGCGTCGGCGCGCTGCTCGTCCTGGTCGGCGTGCTGACGGCCGTCGCCTGGCGGGTGCGCCCCGGACCGCGGGCGGCGCTGCTGGGCGTCGCGAGCGGGGCGGGGTACGGGCTGGCGGGGGTGCTCTTCGCCGCCGCCGGCCGGCGCATCGGGCCGGAGGGCCCCGCGGCCGCGCTGACGACCTGGCAGGCGTACGCCGCCGTCGCCGCCGGCCTGGTGGCCTTCTACCTGCTGCAGAACGCGCTGGCCGCCGGCACGCTCGTCGCCGCGGGGCCGGGCGTGACGCTGACCAACCCGCTGGTCGCCGTGCTCTGGGGCGTCCTCGTGTTCGGAGAGACCACGGCGACCGGGTGGCGGTTGGCCGCGGCCCTGGTGGCCGCGGCCCTGATCGTCCTCGGGGTGGTCGTGCTGGCCCGCTCCCCCGCGTTGCGCGACGGCGAGGACGGATGACCGGCCCACACACGCCCTTCACCCGCGGGTGGCAGTCTGGACGGGGATGGCTGCTCCCCGGGTGACCCGACGCTGGGTGCTGGTCGTCGCCGGCACCGCGGCACTCCTCGGCGCGGCCGCGACCACCCTGCCGGCGAGCGGGTCGGACGAGCCGGCGGAGGCGCTGCGCGGCCGGGTGCTGGCCGGGGTCCCGCCGCACGTCGGGTACGCCGAGAGCACCGGTCGGCTCGGGCTGCCCGAGATCCCCGCGCTGGAGCAGGTCACGGCGCTGTTCACCGGCGTCACGCAGCTGCGCGCCTACGTGGCCGGACCGGACCGGTGGCGGGTCGACGAGCTCACCCCGGCCGGCGAGCGCGACACCTACCGCCGCGACGGCCGCGAGTACCTCTGGGACTTCGGCGCGAACCAGCTCACCACGGTCACCGGCGAGACCCCGGTCCGGCTCCCCCGGGCCGGCGACCTCGTGCCCTCCGAGCTGGCCCGCCGGCTCGTCGGACTGACCCGGACCGACCCCGTGATGTCGCTCGAGCCGCGCCGGATCGCCGGGTTCTCCGCCGCGGGCCTCCGGATCAGCCCGGCAGACCCGGACACCACCGTCGGGCGCATCGACGTCTGGTGCGACCCGTCGTCCGGCCTGCCGCTGCGCGTCGAGGTGGCCGCGCGCACGGACGACCGCCCGCTGCTGTTCACCGAGTTCCTGGAGGTCGCGCTGACCGTCCCCGACGACCGCACCCTCACCCCCGCCGTGCCGCCCGGCGCCGGATCGGTCGCCGCGGAGGCCGCCGACCTCGCCGGGGCCCTCCGCCAGCTCGACGCCGCCGACCCGCCCGCACGCCTCGCCGGCCGCGACCGCGTCCCGCTCGGGGAGGGCCTGCCCGGGGTCGGGGTGTACGGCGCCGGGGTGGCCGGGTTCGTGCTGGTCCCGGCCTCACGGGGGATCGCCGACCGGGTGATCGACGGCGCCCCGTCCGCCGGCGGGGTCACCGTCGACGTCCCCGTCGGCCGGGCCGCGCGGCTCAGCACGCCGCTGCTGTCCGTCGTCGCGCGCGGCGGGATCCGGCGCGGCGGGGTGCTGCTGGCCGGGACCGTCGCGCCCGAGGTGCTGGAGCAGGCCGTGCGGGAGCTCCCGGGGCGGCGCGCGTGATCATCGAGACGAGCGGGCTCACCAAACGGTTCGGCCGGGTCACGGCGGTGCGGGACGTCGCGCTGCAGGTCCCGCCGGGCGTGCGCTTCGGACTGCTCGGCCCCAACGGTTCCGGCAAGACCACGCTGGTCCGGATGCTGCTCGGGCTGGTCCACGCCACGTCCGGCCGGATCGAGGTACTGGGCGAGCCGATGCCGCGGCGGGCGGCGTCCGTGCTGCCGCGGGTCGGGGCGCTCGTGGAGGGCCCGGCGGCGTGGAGCCACCTGTCCGGGCGCGCCAACCTGCGGCTGCTCGACGCGGCGGGGCGCGGCGGGCGGCTGCGGGACCGCCGCCGGCGGGTCGACGACGCCCTGGAGCGGGTCGGGCTCGGCGGCGTCGACCGGCGCCCGGTGCGGGCCTACTCGCTCGGCATGCGCCAGCGGCTCGGCATCGCCGCCGCGCTGCTGCGCGAACCCGAGCTGCTGCTGCTCGACGAGCCCACCAACGGCCTCGACCCCCGCGGCATCCAGGAGATGCGCGCGCTGCTGACCTCGCTGAACGAGGCGGGGACCACCGTGGTGCTGTCCTCGCACCTGCTCACCGAGGTGGAGGCGCTGTGCACGCACGTGGGGGTGATGGACGCCGGGCGGCTCGCGCTGACCTCCCAGCTCGCGGCCCTGCGCACCCCGACCGGCCGGGTCCGGGTCCGCACCCCCGAGCCCGACGCCGTCGTCGGGCTGCTGAACGGGCAGGTCGTCGGCCGCAGCGGGGACACGGTCACGGTGCGCGGGGTGGAGCCCGCGGCGCTCAACGCCCGGCTGGTCGCGGGCGGCGTGCGGGTGACCGGGCTGACCGAGGAACGCCGGACGCTGGAGCAGGTGGTGCTGGAGCTGACCGGGAGCGGGACCGACCGGATGGACCGGGCGACACCCGGTCCGGCCGGGTCCCGGCGGCCGGAGGAGCCCCGGTGATCGGGGTCGAGCTGCGGCTGATGCTGCGCCGCCGGCGGGTGTGGCTGTGCTGGGTGCTGCTCTGCGCGCTGCCCACGCTCGTCGCGATCCTGCTCGCCACCACCCGGCTGGCCCCGCCGCCCGGGCGCGGGGGCGCGTTCCTGTCGGCGGTGGTGAGCAACGGGCAGATCTTCCCGGCGGCCGCGCTCGCGCTCGTCATCCCGATCTTCCTACCGATCACGGTGGCGATCGTCGCGGGCGACACGGTGGCGGGCGAGGCCTCGGCCGGGACGTTGCGGTACCTGCTGGTGCGGCCGGTCGGGCGGGCGCGGCTGCTGATCGCGAAACTGCTCTCGGTGGCGGCGTTCGTGCTGCTCGCGGTGCTGTTCGTGACCCTGGTGTCCTACGTCGTGGGGATCGCCGCGTTCGGCTTCGGGCCGGACGCCTCGCTCGGCGGTGCGGGTGCGATCCCGTCCCTGTCCGGGGTCGAGCTGACGCCGGCGGACGTGATCGCCCGGACCGCGACGACCGTCGGGTACCTGGCGCTGTGCATGCTCGCGCTCGGCGCGGTGGGGCTGTTCTTCTCGACCCTCACCGACTCCCCGCTCGCCGCCACGCTCGGGGTGCTGGCGTTCGTCGTGGCCAGTGCGGCGCTGCAGCCGCTCGACGCCGCCGCCGCGATCGAGCCCTACCTGCCGACCTCGCACTGGCTGGCGTGGATCGACCTCTACCGCGACCCGATCCTCTGGACCAACGTGCGGGAGGGGGCGCTGGTGCAGCTCGGGTACGTCGTCGTCGCCTTCGGCGCCGCCTGGGCCAACTTCAGCACCAAGGACGTGACGACGTGAGGCGACTCCGGCGATCACATCCGGGGTGGCGGCGCCTTGTCACCGTGATCGTCAGGTGCGGTACCTCGCGGCCGTGGGTGGCCGTCGGGTACCGCACGCGGTGATCGTGCGGCGGGTCGGACCGCGTGATCGCCGCTCCTGACCCTTTCCGGCCGCAGACGGCCGTGATCGGTCACCACCGGTGATCACCGCCGGGGTGGAGGTGCTTTTGACCATGTCGTCGGGTGCGGTACCTCGCGGCCGTGGGTGGCCGTCAGGTACCGCGCGCGATGATCAGGACTGGCGGGGCTCAGGGCGGGGCTCAGGGGCGGGCTCAGGGGGCGGGGCTCAGGGGGCGGGGCTCAGGGAGCGGGGCTCAGGGAGCGGGGCTCAGGGAGCGGGGCTCAGGGGGCGGCGGCGGTGCCGCAGCCGGCGCCGGTCAGGTCGATCGGCTGCGCCGCGATGCCCCGCAGGACCAGCCCGGTCACCGTGGGGTCGGTCGGCAGTCCGGAGTGCGTGACGCGGGCGCCCGGGCAGACCTGCTGCACCGGCACGTTGACCGCGCCGGGGAGGTTCGCGGTGTCCGGCGGGGTGGAGGTCTCGTCGTTCCCGGTCCACACCGAGAGCCAGGGCAGGGCGCTCCCGACGCGGGCCCGACCCAGCTCGGCGAGCTCGGCGGATCCGGGCGCGAGCTGGCGGCAGGCCGTGGGGCAGGCGTCCGGCGCCTGGGCGATGGCGACCGCCGCGAGCGAGGTCCCGTTCAGCGGCGAGCCGAGCGTGACGACCCGACGGGCCTTGGCGGCGCCGTCGTCGCGGGCGACCCACAACCCGGCGACCACGCCGCCGGCGCTGTAGCCGACGACGTCGACGGACGGGGCGCCGGCCGCGAGAGCGGCGTCCACGGCGCCGTCGAGCACCTGGACCTGCGCGGACAGGTCGCCGGTGCCGTCACCGACGAGGGTGAGCACCTGCGCGTCGCGGCCGGTCGACTCGATCTGCGCCGCGAGCCGCAGCAGGGAGTCCCGCCCGCCGCCGTAGCCCGGGACCAGCAGCACGGGACCGGGGCGGTCCTGGGCGGGGCGGGCGTCGACGTCGACGCTGGGGCCGGACGATCCCACCACGCGCACGCCGACGACCACCGCCACCACGAGCACGAGCGCGGCCAGGATCGCGACCAGCAGTCTCCGGCGAGGGCTCACGCCGGGGCGCTCTCGCTCGCGAGGAGCAGGTCCTGCACCACGCGGTCGGCGAGCAGACGGCCGGGGCGGGTGAGCACCGCGCGGCCGCGGTCGAGGGCGGCGGGGTCGAGCAGGCCGCCTGCGGCGGCGCGTTCGGCCTCGCGGCGGGCGGGCTCGTCGAGCAGCGCGAGGTCGAGGCCGCTCGCCAGGCGCAGCCGCAGCATCACGCGCTCGGTGTGGCGGTCCTCGGCGGTCAGCACCTCGTGGTCGGCCTCGGGCGAGCCGCCGGCCCCGAGCGCGGCCGCGTAGCGGGCCGGGTGCTTGACGTTCCACCAGCGCCGGCCGGCGAGATGCGAGTGGGCGCCGGGCCCGACGCCCCACCAGTCGCCGTCGAGCCAGTAGCCGAGGTTGTGCCGGCACTCCGCCTCGGGCGTGCGCGCCCAGTTCGAGACCTCGTACCAGTGCAGCCCGGCCGCGCCGAGCAGGTCGTCGATCAGCTCGTAGCGCTCGGCGGCGACGTCGTCGTCCGGCGCGGGCAGCTCCCCGCGGGCGACCCGGCGGGCCAGCGCGGTGCCGTCCTCGACGATCAACGAGTACGCCGAGACGTGGTCGACGCCCGCGGCGAGCACGGCCTCCACGGAGGCGCGCAGATCGTCGGTGGTCTCGCCGGGCGTCGCGTAGATCAGGTCGAGGTTGACGTGCGCGATCCCGGCCGCGGCGGCCTCGCCGGCGGCCTCCACGGCCCGGCCCGGGGTGTGCCGGCGCTCCAGCACCCGCAGGACGTGCGGGGCCGCGGACTGCATGCCGAGCGAGACGCGCGTGAACCCGGCACCGACGAGCTCGGCGAAGAACTCGGGCGACGTCGACTCGGGGTTCGACTCGGTGGTGACCTCGGCACCCGGGGCGAGGCCGAACTCGTCCCGGACGGCGTCGAGCACCGTGCCGAGGCGGGCGGCGCCGATCAGGGACGGGGTCCCGCCGCCGACGAACACGGTGTCCACCGCGCGGTCGCCGACGGTCCGGCGGGCCAGCGCCAGCTCTCGGCGGACGGCCTCGAGCCAGCCGTCGGGCGAGGAGCCGGACCCCTCCAGCTCGGACGCGGTGTAGGTGTTGAAGTCGCAGTAGCCGCAGCGCGACGCGCAGAAGGGCACGTGCACGTAGATCCCGAACGGCGTGCTGCTCACGACTCCCACGGTACGGACTCCCCGCAGTGGCCTCCGGCCGAGCCGGGGAGGGTGCGCTCACACTGGTCTTTGCCGCGGAGGGACGGGATCCGCACTGAGCGCCGGCAGCGCTCCGTACTCGCGATCGAGGGGGCGCGGACTGGAGTGCGAGTGGTACGGCCGGCCGCCGGATCTCCCGCACGCGACTCTCTCCCGCACGCGAATGTCTCCCGCACACGAAGGCCTCCCGCAGGCGAAGGCCTCCCGCAGGCGAAGGCCTCCCGCAGCCGAAGGCCTCCCGCACGCGGATGCGCGAGCACTGCAAAGGTGTTCCGGGGGATGACGTCGGCCACGCCGCGGTGGCGACGAGGTGCTGCGGCACCACCGACGGCGATCGGCGAGCGACGCGTCCATCGCCGGCCGGAGCCGCCCCTGTGCCTGGTCGCCCCGGCGCCTGGTCGCTCGGGCGCCTGGTCGCTCGGGCGCCTGGTCGCCCCGGCGGCTGCTCAGCTCTGCGCCCGGTCCGCCCGGTCCGCCCGGTCCGCCCGGTCCGCCCGGTCCGCCCGGTCCGCCCGGTCCGCCCGGTGTCGTCCGGATCCGACCCGCTCGTCCGCGCGGAAGATCCAACGGCCGGTGGCCGAGGAGAGCCCGTCCTCCTCCGCTTCCGCCAGGTCGGCGGCCAGTTCGTCCTGCCGCTCCTGGGCGGCGGCTTCGTCGTGCCGCTCCTGGGAGGCGGCGCGCGGCTCCGCTCGGAGTTCGGCCTCGTCCGCGCGACGTTCGGCCCGCTCGACGCGCAGCTCGACCCGGCGCTCGGCCTGCTCCGCGGCGAGCTCGGCGCGTCGCTCGGCCTCGTCCGCGCGGTGTTGCGCGCGGTCCTCGCCCCGGTCGTCGACGGGGGCGTCGGCCGGGTCGGGGACGACGCGGCGGGGCCCGGGGTAGATGGGTTCCGGTTCCTGCGGGGTCGCGCCCGCCCGTCCGGGCGGCGGAACGAGCGGCGGCGGCGCGGCGATCGCCGGGCCGCCAGGAGCAGGGTCACCGGGTGCGGGCGCAGCCGGAGCGGGCGCAGCAGGAACGGGCGCAGCAGGAACGGGCGCAGCAGGAACGGGAGCAACGGGCGTGGGTCCGGCAGGAGCGGGCGCAGCCGGAGCGGGTGCGGGAGCGGCGGGACCGGCAGGAGCGGGAGCGGAGCCGCCGGCGGGCGGTGCCGAGCCGGTGCCGCCCGAGCCGCCCGGAGCCGCCCCACCCGGGGAGCCGGGCGCACCGCCGGACCCCGGGCCCGACGGCCCGCCGGAACCGGCCGAGCCCGAACCAGCCGAGCCCGAACCAGCTGATCCCCCGGAACCCCCGGGCGTCTCGGAGCCCACCGGTCCGGACCCGCCGGCACCCCGGTCGTCGGACCCCGGCCCGCCCGGAGAACCCGGAGACCCACCGCCGTCAGGCGGCGGAGACCCGTCCGGGGTCGGGCCCGCGGAGGGCGTGGAGGAGATGGTCGGCAGCGCGGTCGGCGTCCCCTCCCCCGGATCCTCGGTCGTGAGCGCGGCCCAGGTCGCCGCTCCGCCCACCCCGAGCACCCCGACGGTCGCGAGGGCCGCCAGCATCCCGCGCCGGCCGGGCCGCCGGGGCCGGCGTTCGCGACGCAGCAGTTCCCCGGCGGGGATCCGCCCGTGCGCGCGTCCGTGCCGCGGAGCCATGACCCTCCTTCCGCCGGCGCCCGGGTGCCCGCTCCCGGCCGTTCCGAATCACGGCGGATCATTCCGCCACGCGCGCCCGCGCGCGACCCCCGGCGCCCCGACACGACGCGAACGGGAGAACCTGAGAGATCGTCTCCGCCGTTCGGCCGCCGCCGATCTTCCCCGTGGGCGCGTGCGGAGCGGGCCGACCCGGATGGGGTACCAAGAACGCATCGCGCGGCCGTCGCCGCGACGGCGGCGGAGGAGGTCCCACACGGCATGGACAGCGGGACGGACACGGTGGAGGACCGGCTCGGCGAGCGGTACCGACTCGACGAGCTGATCGGCGTGGGCGGGACCGCACACGTCCACCGCGCGACGGACCTGCAGACCGGGCGCGCGGTGGCGGTCAAGGTGCTGCACCCCGGGATCGACGTCCGCCGGCTCGGCGTCCGGGGCCTCGACGAGGTGCCGCGCCACCCGGCGCTGGTCGAGGTCCTCGACAGCGGCGTCGACGGTGAGGGCGGCGAGGCCCGGGGCTACGTCGTCATGCAGCTGGTCGACGGCGGGTCGCTCGCCGACCTGGTCGAGCTCGGCCCCGTGCCGGCGGAGCGGGTGATCACGATCGGCACGGTGATCGCCGGCGCCCTCGCGCACCTGCACGCGCTCGGCGTGGTGCACCGCGACGTCAAGCCCGCGAACGTGCTGCTCGACCGCACCGGCCGCGCCTTCCTCGCGGACCTCGGCGTCGCCCGGCTGCTCGACGCCACCCGCGTCACGACGATGGGACTCGCCGTCGGGACGCCCGCCTACATGGCCCCCGAGCAGGTCCAGGGCCGGGAGGTCGGCCCGCCCGCCGACGTCTACGCCCTCGGCCTCGTCCTGCTGGAGGGGCTCACCGGCCGGCGCGAGTACGCGGGCGCGGCGCTGGAGTCGGCGGTCGCGCGCATCCACCGCCGCCCCGACGTGCCGCCGCACCTCGATCCCCCGCTGCGGACGCTGCTGATCGCGATGACGGCGGACGAGCCCACGGCCCGGCCGACGGCCGCCGAGGTCGCCGTGCGGCTCGGCGATCTCGCGGTCCACCCGGCGACCGCTCCGCTGCCCGCACCGACGGCCCCCGCCCGGCACCGGTCGCCGGCCTCCGCGCGACCGCGGCGACGGGTCCTGACCGCCCTCGCCGGCGGGGTCGCCGCCGCGGGCGGGCTCGTCGTCCTCGGCACCAGCCTGCTGTCCGGCCCGGATCCCGTCGCCCCCGCGGTCGCCGTGCCCACGCCCGCGCCCGCCGCGCCGGTCGAGCCGACCCTCCAGCCCGTCCCGCACCTCGCCACCGCCGCCGGGGACGCGCTCGAGCAGGCCACCCCGACCCCGGAGCCGGCCGCGCCCACCCGGGCCCCCCGCGTCGTGCTGCGGGACGAGGACGAGGACGAGGACTTCGAGGACTTCGAGGACCGCTTCGTCGACGAGGACGAGGACTTCGACCGGAGCAACGGCAACAACGGGAACGGCAACGGGAACGGACGGGGCCGGGGCTGACGCCGGTGCCCGTGCCCCTGATCGCTGTGAATCCCCTCCCAGCATCCGGGCGCCCGGTGGCCTTTCGTCCGGACACCGTGGCACCCTGGTGTCCGTGACTGCGCTGACCCTGCGCCTCGTGGCCCGACGCCACGTGGACCTGCACCGGGTGAACAGCGCGCTCTGTCGACGGTAGCGCCGCGCTGCGCCCTCGACCCCGTCAGACCAGGCTCCGGCCCCGCCGACATCCCGAACGTCCCGGCATGCCCGAGCCTCCTCCGAGCCCAGGAGCTCCCACCACCATGCCCACTTCCGCGCCCACGGACACCCCTGCCAAGCGCAAGCGCGGCGAAGGCCAGTGGAAGCTCGGTCACCGCGAGCCGCTGAACCCGAACGAGCGCAACAAGCGCGACGACGACGGGCTCAACGTCCGCGCGCGGATCGAGAACATCTACGCCAAGCGCGGCTTCGACTCGATCGACCCCTCCGACCTGCGCGGCCGGTTCCGCTGGTGGGGCCTCTACACCCAGCGCAAGCCGGGGATCGAGGGCGGCCGCACCGCCGCCCTGGAGCCCGAGGAGCTCGACGACCGCTACTTCATGCTCCGGGTCCGGTGCGACGGCGGCGCGCTGACCACCGAGCAGCTGCGGGTCCTGGGCGAGGTCAGCCAGCAGTACGCGCGCAACACCGCGGACATCACCGACCGGCAGAACATCCAGTACCACTGGATCCAGGTCGAGGACATGCCGGCGATCTGGGAGAAGATCGAGGGCGTCGGCCTGCTGACCACCGAGGCCTGCGGGGACACCCCGCGCGTGATCCTCGGCTCGCCCGTCGGCGGGATCGCGGCCGCCGACCCGATCGACCCGGAGCCGGCGATCCGCACCATCCTGGACCGCTACATCGGGTCCAAGGAGTTCTCGAACCTGCCCCGCAAGTTCAAGACGGCGATCTCCTGGCAGCAGGACGTCGCGCACGAGGTCAACGACGTCTCGTTCGTCGGCGTCGAGCACCCCGAGCACGGCCCCGGCTTCGACCTCTGGGTCGGCGGCGGGCTGTCCACGAACCCCAAGCTCGCGCAGCGGCTGGGCGCGTGGATCCCGCTCGACGAGATCCCGGACGTCTGGGCCGGGGTCGTCTCCGTGTTCCGGGACTACGGCTACCGACGGCTGCGGAACCGCGCCCGCCTCAAGTTCCTGATCTCCGACTGGGGCGCGGAGGAGTTCCGTCGGGTCCTCGAGGACGAGTACCTGGGTCGGAAGCTGATCGACGGGCCCGCCCCGGCGATCCCCGAGCGTCCGATCGACCACGTCGGCGTGCACAGGCAGGAGGACGGGGCGAACTACGTGGGGCTCGCGCCGGCGTCGGGGCGGGTGTCGGGCGACGTCCTCGTCGCGCTGGCCAAGGCCGCCGAGACCGCGGGCTCGCGCCGGGTCCGGCTCACGCCGCAGCAGAAGGTCGTCGTGCTCGACGTGCCGGACGCCGCCGTCGAGTCCTTCGTCGCCGAGGCCGAGGAGCTGGGCCTGCAGGCGAACCCCTCGCCGTGGCGCCGCGCGACCATGGCCTGCACCGGGATCGAGTTCTGCAAGCTCGCGATCGTCGAGACCAAGGAGCGGGCGGTCCGCCTGGTCACGGACCTCGAGGAGCGGCTCGCCGACGTCCAGGGCGACATCGACACCCCGGTCTCGATCCACCTCAACGGCTGCCCGAACTCCTGCGCCCGCACCCAGGTCGCCGACATCGGCCTCAAGGGCATGATCGTGCGGGACGCCGAGGGCGACCAGGTCGAGGGCTTCCAGGTGCACCTGGGCGGCGGGCTCGGCCTCGACGCCGGCTTCGGCCGCAAGCTCCGCGGGCTGAAGGTGACCAGCAAGGAGCTGGGCGAGTACGTCGAGCGCGTGGTGCGCAAGTACGTCGCGCAGCGCGAGCAGGGCGAGCGCTTCGCCCAGTGGGTGCTGCGCGCGGACGAGGCGGACCTCAAGTGACGTCCAGGGTCGTCCCGTACCACTGCCCCTACTGCGGCGAGGAAGATCTCTCCCCCGCCGAGCGTTCGGAGAAGGTGCCCGGTGCCGCGTGGTGGTGCGCGTCCTGCCTGCGCACCTTCGTCGTGACGTTCGTCGGCATCGGGGTTCCCGAAGGAGCAGACTCATGAGTGTTGCCACCGAGACGGACCTGCGCTCCCTCGCCGAGCAGGGCGCCGAGCGGCTGGGGCCGGACGCCACCGCCGAGCAGGTGCTCGCCTGGGCCGCGGAGACCTTCGGCGACCGCCTGATCGTCGCGTCGAACATGCAGGACGCCGTGCTGGTCGACCTGGCTGCGAAGGCCCGTCCCGGGGTGGAGATCCTCTTCCTGGAGACCGGCTACCACTTCGCCGAGACCATCGGGACGCGCGACGCGGTCGAGCAGGTCTACGACGTCCGGATGGTCAACGCGCAGGCGGCGCAGAGCGTCGCCGAGCAGGACGCCGCCGAGGGCAAGGACCTGTGGTCGCGCGACCCGAACCGGTGCTGCGCGCTGCGGAAGGTCGCGCCGCTGCAGGACACGCTCGCGAAGTACGACGCCTGGGTCACCGGCGTCCGGCGCGTCGAGGCCCCCACGCGCGCGAACACCCCCCTGGTCACCTACGACGAGAAGTTCGGGCTGGTCAAGATCAACCCGATCGCGGCGTGGAGCGACGAGGACATGGAGAAGTACATCGCCGACCACGGGATCCTGGTGAACCCGCTGGTCGGGGCGGGGTACCCGAGCATCGGCTGCGCCCCCTGCACCGCCAAGCCCCTCCCCGGGGCCGACCCGCGCAGCGGCCGCTGGGCGGGCACGTCGAAGATCGAATGCGGGCTGCACGTCTCATGACGACACTCGAGAAGAAGGCCACGCTCGACGCGCTCGACGCGCTCGAGTCCGAGTCCATCCACATCTTCCGCGAGGTCGCGGGCGAGTTCGACCGCCCGGTGATCCTGTTCTCCGGCGGCAAGGACTCCACCCTGCTGGTGCACCTGGCGGTCAAGGCGTTCGCGCCGGCGCCGGTGCCGTTCCCGTTGCTGCACGTCGACACCGGGCACAACTTCGACGAGGTCATCGACTTCCGGGACACCATCGTCGAGCGCCTGGGCCTGCGGCTCGAGGTCGCGAAGGTCCAGGACTACATCGACGACGGCCGGCTGGTCGAGCGCGCGGACGGCACCCGCAACCCGCTGCAGACCCAGCCGCTGCTCGACGCGATCGTCGAGCACAGGTTCGACGCCGTGTTCGGCGGCGGGCGCCGGGACGAGGAGCGGGCGCGCGCCAAGGAGCGGATCATGTCGCTCCGGGACGCGTTCGGCCGCTGGGACCCGCGCAAGCAGCGGCCCGAGCTGTGGAACCTCTACAACGGCCGGCACGCCCCCGGCGAGCACGTCCGGGTGTTCCCGATCTCGAACTGGACCGAGCTGGACGTCTGGCGCTACATCCAGCGCGAGCAGATCGAGCTGCCGAGCATCTACTACGCGCACGAGCGCGAGGTCTACCGGCGGGACGGCATGTGGCTGGCCGAGGGCCCGTGGGGCGGCCCACGGGGCGCCGAGACCCTCGAGAAGAAGTCGGTCCGCTACCGCACGGTGGGCGACGGCTCCTGCACCGGCGCGGTCGAGTCCACCGCGACCTCCCTCGACGAGATCATCGCCGAGGTCACCGCCTCCCGGCTCACCGAGCGCGGCGCCACCCGCGCCGACGACCGCCTCTCCGAGGCCGCCATGGAGGACCGCAAGCGCGAGGGGTACTTCTGATCATGGGCAAGGATCTCCTCCGGTTCGCGACGGCCGGCTCCGTCGACGACGGCAAGTCCACCCTGGTCGGGCGGCTGCTCTACGACACCAAGTCCGTCCTCGCCGACCAGATCGAGGCCGTGCGGCGCGCGTCCGTCGACAAGGGACTGGCCACACCGGACCTGTCTCTGCTGGTCGACGGCCTGCGCGCCGAGCGCGAGCAGGGCATCACGATCGACGTCGCGTACCGGTACTTCGGCACCCCGACCCGCGAGTTCGTGCTCGCGGACACCCCGGGGCACGTCCAGTACACGCGCAACACCGTCACCGGCGCCTCCACGGCGGAGCTGGCCGTGCTGCTCGTCGACGCCCGCAACGGGATCGTCGAGCAGACCCGCCGGCACGCCACCGTGCTCGCGATGCTGCGCGTCCCGCGGCTCGTCCTGGCGATCAACAAGATCGACCTGGTCGGGTACGACGAGGAGACGCTGCGGGCCATCGAGAAGGAGTTCACCGGGCTGGCCAGGTCGCTCGGGTTCGCCGACGACGCCGTCCAGACGATCCCGGTGTCCGCGCTGGTCGGGGACAACGTCGTCGAGCGCTCGGCGCACACGCCCTGGTACGACGGGCCGACGCTGCTCGGGCACCTCGAGTCCGTCCCCGTCGTCGGACCGGAGGTGGCCAAGCCCTTCCGGATGCCGGTGCAGTACGTGATCCGCCCGCGGACCGAGGAACTGCACGACTACCGGGGGTACGCCGGTCAGATCGCGGCGGGCACGGTCGCGCCCGGCGACAGGGTGGTCGTGTTGCCCGAGGGCCGCGAGACGACCGTGACCCACGTGGACACCGCCGACGGGCCGCTCGACGAGGGCACCGCCGGACGGTCGGTCACGATCCGGCTCGCCGACGACATCGACATCTCGCGCGGGGACATGCTCGTCGCCGCCGACGCGCAGCCGACGGTGACGGGCGAGATCGACGCGACCCTGTGCTGGCTGAGCGACAAGCCGTTGCGCGCCAACGCCCGGCTGCTGCTCAAGCACGGCACCCGCACCACGCAGGTGATCGTGGGCGCGCCCGAGTCGAAGATCGACACGGACACGCTGACCGAGGTCGAGGCGTCCACCCTGGAGCTCAACGACATCGGCCGCGCCACCCTGCGCACCGCGGACCCGCTGCCCGTCGACGACTACGCCGACATCCGTGCCACCGGCAGCTTCCTGCTGATCGACCCGCCGACGGGCAACACGCTCGCCGCCGGCCTGGTCGGCACGCCGCTGGCGCTCGGCCCCGCCCTCTGACCCGCGGGTCGGGAGCTCCTGCACCGCGGGTGGGAGCTCCCGGACCGCGAGTCGCGCTCCGGGCTCCCGCGAGTCGGGCTCTGAGCTTCCGCGAGTCGCGCTCCGGGCTCCCGCGAGTCGCGCTCTGAACTTCCGCGAGTCGCGCCGCGAGCCGAACAGCCGAGTACACGAACCGAGGACGTCATGACCAGCCCCACGCTCGTCGCCGTCGCGCACGGCAGCCGGGACCCGCGGTCCGCGGCGACCGTGCGGGCGCTCGTCGACGTCGTGCGCTCGCGCGCGCCGGGGCTCGACGTCCGGCCCGCCTTCCTCGACTTCGACGAACCGGGGTTCGGCGAGGTGCTGGCCGGCCTGGACCGGCCCGCCGTCGTGGTGCCGCTGCTGCTCGGCTCGGCGTACCACGCGCGCGTCGACATCCCGGCCGTGATCGAGGAGTCCGGGGCACCCGACGTCCGGATCGCCGACGTCCTCGGGCCCGATCCCGCCCTGCTCGACGTCGCCGCCGAAAGGCTCGCGGCGCTCGGGCTCGCTCCCGGCGACCCGGGCCTGGGGCTCGTGCTCGCCGGAACGGGCTCGTCGCACCAGGCGGCCAACGCCGTCGTGCACCGGCTGGCGCAGCGGTGGCCGCGGACGGTCGCCGCCTTCGCCACCGCCTCCCCCGGCGTCGCCGACGCCGTCGTGGAGCTGCGGGCCGGCGGTGCCCGCCGCGTCGCCGTCGCGTCCTGGTTCCTCGCCCCCGGACGCCTGCTCGACCGGGTGCACGAGCACGCCGGCGGCACCCCCGTCGCCGAGGCGCTCGGGGCGCACCCCGCGATCGCCGACGTCGTCCTGGCCCGCTACCACGCCGCCGCAGCCCTGCTCCCCGCCGCAGCCTGACCTCGCCCCCGGCTCACGATCACCGCCTGCGGTGCATGCCGGCCATGTGTGGCCGCGAGGTACGCAGCCGGTGATCATGAACGACCCACCCCCGAATGTCCGGTCCCACGCGACTTCCTCTGGGACGCGAACCGGACAGGTCGACGGACAGGTCTGAGAGGCTGACCACGCCGATCAGCGGAGGCGATCACCGGACGCCGCGTCTTCCCACGTCAGCACCGTCGTCGCCGACCTGCGACTTCGTCCGGACATTTGCCGCTGCTCCCGCATCACGGACGCCCGGTTGTCCCCGTCCGCCGCGGATCGCACGATGGGGTCGTGCCCGCCGACGACCTGCGCCCGACCCCCTCGGGCGCCTTCGCCGTGCGGCCCCTCCGGGTCACGGACCTGGAGCTGTTCTGGCCGTCCCGTCGCGGCCACGCCTTCGACGAGTTCTGTCGCTGACCCTCGTCGTCGCCTCCCCTGCTCGACCGCGCCGCGCCCCCGGCCGCTCCGCCGTGCCCTCGCGCGCGCCCACCACCGCGAGAGAACTCCGCAATGCGCACCCTGATCGTCTTCGCCCTGGTCGGCCTCGGCGCCCAGCTCGTGGACGGCGCCCTCGGCATGGCCTACGGCGTCACGTCCTCCTCGCTGCTGCTGATCGCCGGCGTGAACCCGGCCGCCGCGAGCGCCTCCGTGCACCTGGCCGAGGTGGGCACCACCGTCGCCGCCGGCGCCGCGCACTGGCGCTTCGGCAACGTGGACTGGAAGCTCGTGCTCCGCCTCGGCGTGCCGGGCGCGATCGGCGCCTTCCTCGGCGCCACCGTGCTGTCGGCGCTGTCCACCGAGGACGCCGCACCGATCATGTCCGGCATCCTGCTGGCCCTGGGCGTCTACATCCTGCTGCGCTTCTCGATCCGCCCGCCCCGCGAGGCGACGGCCCGCCGCTCGCCGCACCGGTCGAAGTTCCTGTCGCCGCTGGGTCTCGTGGCCGGATTCGTCGACGCCACCGGCGGCGGCGGGTGGGGTCCCGTCGCGACGCCCGCCCTGCTGACGGCCGGCAAGACCGCGCCCCGCACGGTGATCGGGTCCGTCGACACCTCGGAGTTCCTGGTCGCGATCTTCGCGAGCCTCGGGTTCCTGCTCGGGCTGGGCAGCGCCGTCCTCGACCCGTGGACCATCGGCGGGCTGCTGCTCGGCGGGCTGGTCGCGGCGCCGATCGCGGCCTGGCTGGTCACGAAGATCCCCGCGCCGGTGCTGGGCACCGCGGTCGGCGGCATCATCGTCTTCACCAACGCCCGGACGATCCTGAACGCGCTCGACGTCCCCGGCCCGGTGCTCGTCGCGGCCCACGTGCTGATCGTGGCGGCCTGGGTCGCCGCGGTCGCCGTCGCGGTGCAGCGGCTCCGCCGCACCCGCGCCGCCGCCGTGCAGCCGGTCCCCGAGGGCCGCGAGCTGGCCGGGGCGACGGCCGGCGGGTCGACCGAGCGGATCCCCTCGGACGCAACCCCGCGCCCCCTCCCCGACGAGGACTGAACAAACCCCACCCGACGCGAACGGCACTTTCGCTCACTAGATGTGAGCGAAAGTGCCGTTCGTCTGTTCCGGGGCGGGCGGTGTGCCAGGGGCGGGCCGGGTCAGGCGGCGGCGCTGCGCGCACCCGGCAGGGACAGCAGGACGGCGCGGGCGACGGCGTCGTTGTAGCGCAGGCTCTGCGCGTTCATCCCGGGCCGGGTGAAGGCGCCCGCGACCTTGACCGTGGTGTGCGGGCCGACGGCGAAGCGCTGCCCGTGGGCGTTGCCGGCGGCGTCGATCAGCGCCCCGTCGGCCGGCCGCACCCGCACCAGCCCGGTGCGCCGCAGCACCGCGCCCGACTCGTCCCGCAGGACCTCCTCGGACACCTCGCCGGCGGCGCGCAGGGTGGCCAGCAGCGGGTCCGCGGTCCGCTCCACGCTGGGGTCGGGCAGCCGGGCGTCGATGAGGATCGTCGACCGGACCGGCGGCGCCCCGGCGAGCGTGCTGCTGCCGGCGCGGAACCCGTCGTCGTCGAGGTCGACCCACATGCCCGGGCCCAGGAACTGCACGAACCCGGCCTCGGACAGCGCCAGCAGCTGGCGCACCCGGAACCCGGGCGGGCCGCTCGCGACCGAGTTGAAGAAGCCCTGCCACCACGGGACGTCGCGCGCCCGCGAGGCGGCGGAGAGCAGGCCGGCGCCCTGCACCCGGGTGATCTCGCCGTAGACGGCGAGCATGGCCGTGAACGCCCCGAGGTGCGGGGTGTGCCGCTCGTCCGTGTGCTGGCGCAGGTCCTCGGCGATCCGGGCGCGGACCAGCGGCTGCAGCTCCTCCAGCGACCCGGCGGCGAGCCCGTCGAAGGGTCGGTCCAGCGCCGCGAAGTCGATCCGGTCGACGGGGTCGGGGACGGCCGACGCGAGCAGCCCCGCCATCTCCGGGGAGTCCCAGTCCAGGGCGGCGTAGCGCGGCTCGAACTCGGTCCACGGCAGCGTGACCAGCTCGGGGTGGCCCAGGAACAGCTCGTGGTACCAGCCGAAGGCGATCTCCTTGGCCATCAGCGGCCAGAGGTCGCGGCGCAGGTCGAGCGGCCGCGGCAGCGCGTCGACGACCGCCGACGTGAGGAACCGCGGCACCGGCGGGCGGCCCGCGCGCAGCTGGTAGTGCGTCTTGGAGTGGTAGGGGGCGCCGCGCGGCGAGCCGGCGACCAGCCGTGGCTCGCGGCCCGACGGCACGTAGGTCAGCCCGTCCGGGCCCTCCTCGAACCGGCCGCCGCGGCCCTCGAACAGCAGCACCACGAGGTCGATGAACGCCAGGCCGAGCCCGCGGGCGACGACCGTCTCCCCCGGCTCGACGATCGAGAGGTCCGAGTCCGTGGTCTGCTCCGGCGGGAGGTAGCGCAGCCCGCGGGCGGTGGCGGCGTCGAGCAGGGCCTGCTCGTCCGCCGCGGGGGTGGCGTCGAGGTGCCCCGACGCGAGCACGACGGCGTCGACCGTCAGTGCGGGCTCCCCCTCGATCGCGAGCACCTGCCGGCCGGCGCGCTCGGTCAGGCCGGTGGCGCGGGCGGGGTGGACGTGTACCCGGACGGTGTCGGGCAGGGCGGCGACGACGGCGCGCAGCACGGCCGCGAGGTAGCGGCTCTGCAGCCGGCGGCTCGGGAAGGTCGACGCGGTGACGGCGCGCAGCTCGGCCGCCAGCTCCGGCGGCCAGTCGGCGAGGTCCTCCTCGGTGAGCCCCTGGGCCCACTCCCAGAACGACGGGCCGGGGATAATCGGCCCGTCGCAGACCACGGAGTCGTCCGTGTACATGGTGACGTCCGCGGCCATCGAGTTCATCGCGAGCAGGGGGGACTGCGCGTCCCGCCAGATCCGTCCGGCACCCGCCGGGTAGGGGTCGACCAGGTGGACGTCCAGGGCGTCGCGGAAGAGCTCGGGCGCGCTGGCCGAGATCCGCTCGAGGATCCCCACGCCGCGCGGGCCGGCCCCGACGATCGCGATGGCGGTGCTCATCGTCCTCCCGGGCACACGTCTCGGCCTTTGCGCTGTACAGCGTCCGCGACCAGCGCGGCTATTCCCGGGGTCCTGCCCCCGCCGTGGGGTGGGGTGCACCCCACATCCGGAACGGGGGGCGACGACCGGTTCGCGGGGGTTGACTCGCTCGTCCCGCTCCGCGCGGATCGGCACAGTTCTCGGCACCGGAGGCCCCGCACGGGGGCCTCCACCGACCCGAGGAGCACATCATGCCGTGGGCCAGCAGCTACACCGTCGAGTACAGCGAGGGCTACTACGACGAGGAGGAGACCGAGGAGGTCGAGGAGACCTCGGAGGAGGACGAGGGCTTCGAGGAGGTGTCGTCCACGGACGACGAGGACGAGACCTTCGACGAGGCGTCCACCGAGGACGACGGCTGCGACGAGTACTACGACGTCTGACCGGCCCGGCCGGCCCGTTCCGCGGGCCGGCCGGACCGCACCACCCCCTGCACCCGAGCACGACCGCAGCGCCGCACCCGAGGAGCCGGAGATGAGCGCCCCCACCCGCAGCCCCGCCGCCGAGGCCGCCGAGCTCCTGTCCGAGACCCTCGAGGGTGCCGAGGCCAACGACCGCGAGGACCTGATCCGCCGCCTGCGCCGGGCCCGCGAGGCGCTCCGGCTCGCCCGCAACACCGAGCGCGAGGCCGCCGCCGTGCGCACGGCGGGCGAGGAGACCGACCGCGCCCTCGCCTCCCTCGGCGCCGACCTGCGCTTCCGCCGCGCCGCCCTCGCCGACCCCGCCCGCGCGAACCGGCTGCGCGCGGAGTTCGCCCGCGCGCGTACCCGGTCCGAGCACGAGCGCGCACTCGCCCGGGAGTGGCCGCAGCTCCTCGCCGACGGCTTCGCCACCCTCGGCTCGGACGCCGAGTTCGCCGTCCGCACCGCGTCCCGTGCCGTGCTCGCCGAGACCGAGGCCGCCCTGGCCGCGTCCGACCCGCGCAGGGACCGCGCCCGGCTCGAGGAGCAGCTCCGGACCCGCCTGGTCGCGGAGGCCGACCGGGCCCGCGGCCAGGCCCGGGACACCGTCTCCGCGCTCGCCGACCGCCTCGGCCGGCACCTCGAGCTCGACACCCCGCTCGAGGTCCCGGCGCTGCCGATGGTGACCCCCGCCGCGCTCGTCGACGGCCTCGCGCCGCCCCCGGCGTCGTCGGGCGGCGGCCGCCTCCCGGTGCCCGCCCGCATGGTCGGGATCGTCATGCCCTCCTACGGCGGGATCATGATGGCCTTCGTGCTGACCAGGATCATGGGCATCCACCTGCCGCTGTGGCTCCTGATCACCGGGGCCGTGACGGCCGCGCTCGCGCTGGGCGGCTCCGCGGTGATGGCGGAGCGCAAGCGCGCCCTCGACCGCCGCCGTCAGGAGGCCCGCGCGGGCTTCCGCGCCGTGGTCGACGAGTTCCAGATCGTGCTGGTCAAGCAGCTGCGGGACGCCTCCCGGACCGCTCAGACCGCGTTGCGCCGCGCGGCCGGTGCCGCGGTGACCGCCCGGGAGAAGGCGACCACGGAGCAGCTCGAGGCCGTGCGCCGCAGCGTCGACGAGCTGCGCGACACCGGCCGGGCCGTGCGGGCCGTCGACAGCGACCTGGCGTCGGTCGCCGACCTGCGCCGCCGTGCGCGCCGGCTCGCCGAGAGCGCCTGAGGCGACACGCGGGGAATGCGCGGAGGGGAACACGCCGGGCCCCGGCGGCCTTGTGCCGAGGGAGAGCCGACTCCCGCCCGCGAAGGAGCACGCCAATGCCCGTGGAGTTCCTCGGCATCGGAGCGACGAACGACGGCACCGAGACCCGTCCGCGCTCCGGCCCCGCGTTCGACCCCGCGTTCACCCTCGCCCTGGCCCGGGCGCACGAGGAGACCGGCTGGGACCGCGTCCTCACGGCGTACTCGTCGGGCAGCCCGGACCCGGCGCAGGCCGCGGCGTACATCGCGGACCACACCGAGCGGCTGCAGCTGCTGCTCGCCCACCGGCCCAACGTCTCCTACCCGACCTTCACGGCGAAGACCGTCGCCACGCTCGACGCGATGTCCGGCGGCCGGCTCACCCTGCACGTCATCACGGGTGGCAACGACCACGAGCAGCAGCGCGAGGGCGACGTCCTGCCGAAGGACCGCCGCTACGACCGCACGCGCGAGGCGATCCAGATCCTCAAGCGGGCGTGGACGGAGAGGGAGCCGTGGGACTTCCACGGCGAGCACTACGACTTCTCGGACTTCGTGCTCGACGTCGAGCCCGTGCAGAAGCCGCGGCCCCGGATCTCCTTCGGCGGCTCCTCCCCCGCCGCCTACAAGGTCGGCGCCGAGGAGGCCGACATCTACGCGCTCTGGGGCGAGCCGCTGGCCGGGACCGCCGAGCAGATCACGACGATCACCCAGCTCGCCAAGGAGGCCGGCCGCCCGGCGCCGACCTTCCAGGTCGCCTTCCGCCCGATCCTCGGCCGGACCGAGGAGGAGGCCTGGGAGAAGGCGCACGCGACCGTCGCGCGGATCCGCGAGCGGACGGCCGGCGGGCGGCAGCTCACCCGCCGGCACAAGCTCACCGACCCGGAGAACGCCGGCTCGCAGCGGTTGCTCGCCAGCGCCGCCGAGGGCGAGCGGCACGACCGGGCGCTCTGGACGGTGACGGCGGCGGCCACCGGCGGCGCCGGCAACTCGACGGCGCTGGTGGGGACGCCGGAGACCGTGGCGGCGGCGCTCATGGACTACTACGACCTGGGCGTCCGGATCCTGTCCGCCCGCGGCTACGACCTGCTCGAGGACGCGAAGGAGTTCGGCCGCGAGGTCATTCCGCTCGTTCGCCAGGAGGTCGCGAGGCGCGACGCCGCGGCCTGAGTGCGCACGCGTTGCGCTATCTCAGCGGGACGAAGCGGGAGAGCTTGCCCGTGGCGGCGTGCCGCGGGATCCGGTCGACGGTGCGGACGGTGATCGCGGCGTCGGGGAGGCCGTAGGGCTGCAGCGCCTCCACCAGGGCCGCGGTCACCGTCGGGACGTCCGGCGACCCGACCACCAGCACGTCCGCGCCGTCCGCGGTCTGGTGCACCTGGTACTCCGAGATCAGCGGGTCGGTGCCCAGGACGTACCGGAACGCGCTGGCCGGGACCAGGAGCGTCCCGTAGTGGAAGTCGTCGTCGCGCCGCCCGGCCACGGCGGCGACCCGCGGCATCGCGCTCCCGCACGGGCACGGCCCGGGGAGCAGCGTGACCTCGTCGCCGAGGTCGTAGCGGACGAACGGGAACGTGCGGCCCGCCAACCCCGTCGCGAGGGTGCGCGCCGCGGGCTCGCCGGGCCCGACCGGGCGCCCGTCCGCGTCGACCCGCTCGAGGACGACCTCGTCCTCCGAGACGTGCAGGCCGTCGCCCTGCCCGCACCCGACCGCCTGCACGCCGATCTCGGTCGAGCCCCAGAGGTTGTGCACGGGCGCGCCCCACGCCGCGGCGATGGCGGCCCGGTCCTCGTCCGTCAGCGGCTCGGAGTTGGTGCTCACCCGGACCGGCCGGACGTCGAGCTCCCCGGCGAGCGTGGCCCGGGCGAGCCGGCCGATCACGGAGGCGTAGCCCACCAGCGCGGTCGGCCCGGCGTCGGCCACGGCCTTGCTGACGTCGTCGAACGGCGCCGCGGCGGGGATCACGACGGTCTCCGTCGCCGGGTCGGTCGGCACGTCGAAGAGCGGCGTGCTGGCGTGCGGCGGCCCGCCGGCCGACAGCACCGCCAGCCGCGCCGGACCGCCGGTCCCGGCGGCCCGGTCCGCCCGGGCCTGCCAGCGCCACGCCAGGCACGCGAGCGTGACGAACTGCTCCCAGTCCCACACGTACACGCCCCGCACACCGCTGGACCCGCCCGAGCTGAACACCTGGTGCCCCGCGGGCGTGTAGGAGAACCAGCGCTGCTCGGCGAGCACCCGCTCGGCGCCGGCGCGGTCCAGCCCGGGGGTGGTGACGACGGCGTCCCACTCCTCCTGGGCCTCCCGCTTGGTCATCACGGGCAGCCGGGCGAGGTCGGCGACGGTCGCCGTGGCCGGGTCGACCTCGCCCATCCGGGCCGCGTGGAAGGGCGACCGCTCGCGCGCCCACCCGAGCAACGCGCGCAGCCGCTCGGTCCGGTGCCGTTCGATCCGCTCGGGCGGCCAGTCGAGCCGCGCGACGTGGTCCTCGAGCGCGGCCCGCACCGCGCTCAGGTGCGCGGCGCGGAGCCGCTGGTACACCGCGCGATCTCCGTCGTCCATCGGGACAGTGTGGGACCTCCCGGCCCGCCCGGGAAGCGGTCTACAGCTCCGCGACCGCCGGGACGACCTCCTTGCCCAGCACGCGCAGCGGCTCGAGCTCGGAGACCCCCGGCACCATGCCGTGGTACTCCTGCACCCCGAGCGCGGCGAGCTCGGTCAGCCGCTCGACGAGCGCCGGCGGGTCGCTCGGGTCGAGCGGGCCCATGACCGTCTTCTCGATCTCGGCGTAGTCGCGGCCGACCTCCTCGCAGTGCCGCCGCAGCACGTCGAACTTGTGCGGCAGGTCAGGGCCGGCGAACAGGTTGCAGGCGTTCGCGTACTGCGCGACCAGCCGCAACGTCTTCTTCTCGCCCCCGCCGCCGATGAGGATCGGCGGGTGCGGGCGGGTCAGCGACTGCGGCACGTTCAGCGTGCGCTCGAGCCGGTAGTGCGTGCCCTCGAACGGGCCCTCGTCGTCGCTCCACATCTGCAGGCAGATGCGCAGCGTCTCCTCCAGCCGCTCGAACCGCTCGGCGGTCGGCGGGAAGAACAGGCCGAGGCCACGGGCCTCCTCGTCGTTCCACGCGGCGCCGATGCCGAGCCACGCGCGGCCCTTCGACAGCACGTCCAGGGTGGTGACGAGCTTGGCGAGCAGGCCGGGGTCGCGGTAGCTGACCGCGGTGACCCACGCCAGCAGCTCGACGCGCTCGGTGCGCGCGGCCAGGTAGCCCAGCGTCGTGTACGCCTCCAGCATGTCGTTCTCGATCGGCCCGACGGGCCGGATCTGCCAGACGTGGTCCATCACGCTGACCCGCGCGATCCCGGCCTCCTCGGCCGTGACGGCGATCCGGGTGAGGTCGTCGGCGAGGCCCTGCGGGCCGCTCGGGTAGGTGAAGTCCGCGATGTGCAGGC
This sequence comes from Pseudonocardia yuanmonensis, assembly GCF_039542425.1. Classification (NCBI taxonomy): domain Bacteria; kingdom Bacillati; phylum Actinomycetota; class Actinomycetes; order Pseudonocardiales; family Pseudonocardiaceae; genus Pseudonocardia; species Pseudonocardia yuanmonensis. The sequence goes on along the minus strand of NZ_BAABIC010000002.1, from coordinate 135,618 downwards.
CGAGTTTCACGCGCTCTCCTCACAGGTGGATGGTCCTCCGGTTACGACGCTAGCCGCGCCGGGCCCGGCGCGCCCGGTCCGAGCCTGGCCCCGTCGGTAACCACCCTGGGCGCCTACAACACCGCCTGCGACTGGGTCACCCGCGCGGTGAGCCGGCCCCGGTCGTCGGTCACGTCGACCACCACCACGATCGCCGTGCGCCCCGCGTGCAGGACCCGGGCGGCGGCCTCGACCGCGCCCGCGGTGACCGGCCGCAGGAAGTGCGTCGACGACGACGTGGTCGCCGTCCCCGAGGCCCCCTCCGGCAGGTTGAGGAAGCCGGCCCAGCCGCCGGCGGCGTCGGCGAGCGCGAGGGTGGCGCCGCCGTGCAGCAGCCCGCCGCTGGTGCAGCGCTCGGGGGTCCACTCCAGCCGCAGTCGCACCTCGTCGCGGTCGGCGGCGACCGCCGTCGCGCCCAGGGTCCTCGTGAACGGCATGGCGGCGTACATCTGCTCGGTCAGGTCCATGTCCCGGACTCTCGCGCGCGGGCGTGCGGTCGCGCCATTACCTCCGAGGTCATCGCCCGGCCGCGCCCGGCTTCGTATCGTTCGGGTCATGACAGCGGTGACGGTCCCGGTCGAGACGGCCTTCGGCGGCCTGCTGCGGGAGTGGCGGCAGCGCCGCCGGCTCACCCAGCTGGACCTCGGCAACAAGGCCGAGGTGTCCGCGCGGCACCTGTCGTTCCTGGAGACGGGGCGCTCCCGGCCCAGCCGGGAGATGGTGCTGCACCTGTCCGAGGAGCTGGACCTGCCGTTGCGCGCCCGCAACGAGCTGCTGGTCGCGGCCGGGTTCGCGCCCGCCTACTCGCAGCACTCGCTGCACTCGTCGGAGATGGCCGAGGTGCACCGCTCGCTCAACCGGCTGCTGGCGGCGCACGACCCCTTCCCCGCCGTCCTGGTCGACGGGCAGTGGGACATGATCGACGCCAACACGGCCGTCACGGTGTTCGTCGAGCTGGTGGACCCGGGCCTGCTCGAGCCGCCGGCCAACGTGCTGCGGCTCGCCCTGCACCCGCGCGGGCTCGCCCGCTACGTCGAGGGCCTCGACGAGTACGCCGCCCACCTCGTCTCGCGGCTGCGCCGGCAGGCCGACCGCTCGGCCGATCCGGCGCTGGGCGCCCTGCTCGACGAGCTGGTGGGGCACTGCCGCACCCTCGGCCTCGACCCGGACGCCCATCCCCGCAACCGGGTCGTGCTGCCGCTGCGGCTGCGCCACCCCGACGGGCTGCTGACCTTCTTCTCGACGGTCTCGGTGCTGGGCGCGCCGCTGGACATCACCCTGGAGGAGGTCGCGGTGGAGTCCTTCTTCCCCGCCGACGCCCCCAGCGCCGACTACCTGCGCAGGCGCTTCGGGTAGGTCGGCGGCGGGGGCGGGGTGCTCAGGCGAGGGCGGAGCGCAGGGCGTCGCCGGCCTTGTCGAGGGTCTCGCGGGCCTTGTCGAGCACCCCGGCCATCTGGAAGAAGCCGTGGATCATGCCGTCGACCGGCAGCAGCTGCGCGTCGACGCCGGCCTCCCGCAGCTTCCCGACGTACGCGGCGCCCTGGTCGCGCAGCGGGTCGAACTCGGCGGTGATCACCAGGGCCGGCGGCAGGCCGCTCAGGTCCTCGGCCCGGCCGGGCGAGACCCGCGGGTCCAGGCCGTCGTCCGGCGAGTTCAGGTAGCAGCCGAGGAACCACTCGATCCAGGCCCGGGACAGCAGCGGGCCGAGCGCGTTCTCCCGCATGGACGGGCTGTCGTCGAAGCGGTCGGTGGCCGGGTAGACCAGCAGCTGGAACGCGATCGGCGGCCCGCCCTGCTTCTTCGCCAGCTGCGCGACGACGGCCGCGAGGTTCCCGCCGGCGCTGTCCCCGCCGACCGCGAGCCGCGCCGGGTCGCCGCCGTGGTCGCCGATCTTCTCGGCGGCCCAGGTCAGTGCGGCGTAGGCGTCGTCGACCGCGGCCGGGAAGCGGTGCTCGGGTGCGAGCCGGTAGTCCACCGCCGCGACCAGGCAGCCCGCCCGCGCGGCGAGCGCACGGCAGAGTGCGTCGTGGCTGTCCAGGTTGCCGATCACCCAGCCGCCGCCGTGGTAGTAGACGAGCACGGGCAGCGGCCCGTCGCCCGGCGGGACGTACACGCGGACGGGGATCTCGCCGTCCGGCCCCGGCGCGCTGGTGTCCTCGACGCGGGCGAGCTCCGCGGGCGGCCCGGCGAGCCCGGCCAGGTCGTCGATCATCGCCCGGTTCTCGGCGACGGTCATGCTCTCCGGCGCCTTCGCGCCCTGCTCGGCCATCTGCGCGAGCAGGGCCTCGATCTGCGGGTCGAGCGGCATGTCAGGAAGGTCCTTCCAGGAACGGGAGCACCTGCGCCAGGACGGCACCGGTCTGTTCGAGCTGCGGGAGGTGTCCCGCGTCCGGCACCAGGGCCAGCCGCGAGTCCCGCAGGCGCGAGGTGAACTCCTCGGCGTAGGCGGGGTCGACGAGCCGGTCCTGCTCCCCCCAGACGAGCAGGGTCGGCGCGCTCACCCGGTGGATGCGCCGGGACAGGCCCTTGTCCGGGAGCGGCCAGATGAAGTGCAGGATGCTGGCCATCCGCATCGCGGCCTCGAACAGCGCCTGCGGGTCGTCGGCGGGTGGGCTGAGCGTGGCCGCGAGCGGGCCCTCCGGGTCGGCCAGCACCAGCTGCGGCAGCGTCTCCGGCGGGATGCCCGCGATGTCCGGCACCGGATGGTCCTCGCGCCAGAACCCGACGGGGCACAGCAGGACCAGCCGGGAGACCCGGCGCGGCGAGTTGGCGGCCAGCTCCGCGGCGACCATGCCGCCGAAGGAGTGCCCGACGACGCGGACGGCGTCGAGCCCGAGGGCGTCGAGCAGCTCGTCGTAGAAGAGGACGAGCTCCCACAGGCCGGGCAGGTGGTCGAGGTCCTCGGAGACGTTGGCGCCGGGGTGCTCGACCGCGTAGACGGTGTGCCGGCGGGCCAGCTCCTCCAGGAACGGGTCCCAGAACAGCCCGCCGGCGCCGTGCAGGAACAGCAGGGGTTCGCCGGTGCCGGCGACCAGCACGCGGGCCGCGATGGGTCCGACCTGGACGATCCGCTCGTCGACCGGGGACTCGGTGGTGGACTGCACTGCCGACTCGCTCGCGAGCTCGCTCATGCCTGGACTCCCGTCACCGCTCGGCTGGCCGCACCGGACGGCCACCACTCGTGTGTCCAGCCCTCGGCGTCCCAGATGTGCCGGATCCGCGGCATGACCTCCTCGGCGAACAGCGTGATGTTCTTCTTCGTCAGCTCGTGCGGCATCGAGCCGATCTGCAGCAGGGCGTGCAGGTTGCCCACCCGCAGGGTCTTGGCGACCTCGATCAGCCGGTCGGCCACGGTGGACGGGCTGCCGGCGATGATGAAGCCCTCCTCGTTGAGCGTCTTCCAGTTCTTCTCCAGCGCCGCGGCCGCGGCGATCGCGCCCGGCTGGTTCGTCTTGATCGCGAACTCGGTGGACTTGCGCGTGCGGTAGCCCGGCGCCTCGAAGAAGTAGGACGGGATGTGCAGGCACTTGTTGAAGAAGTACGTGACGTGCTCGAGGTACTCCTGCTCGGCCCGCTCGTCCGTCTCGGACACGCAGATCTGCTGCGCGAACCCCGCGCGGAACGGGTTCCGGTCGACGCCGAGCTCGTCCATCTTCGCCCAGAAGCCGTCCATCAGCTTCTTGCCGAACTTGGCGCCGAAGAAGGACAGGTAGCTGTAGGTGTAGTTCTTCGCCGCCGCCAGCTCCCACGTCTCGACGGACCCGCCGCCGGCCAGCCAGACGGGCGGGTGCGGCTTCTGCAGCGGCTGCGGCCACGGGTTGACGTAGCGCAGCTGGTTGTAGCGGCCGTTGAAGGTGAAGGGCCCGGGCCGCGTCCAGGCCTGCGTGATCAGCTCCTCGGCCTCGCGGAACCGCGGCCGGGTCTGGGTCGGCGGGATGCCGTAGCAGAAGTTGACGTCCATCGAGGTGCCGACGGGGAAGCCGGCGGCCAGGCGCCCGTTGGAGAGGACGTCGAGCATCGCGAACTCCTCCGCCACCCGGGTGGCGGGCGAGTACAGGGCGAGGGTGTTGCCCAGCACCATGATCGCGGAGTTGTTGGGCGTGCGCCGGGCCAGCGCGGCGGCCATGAGGTTCGGCGAGGCCATGAAGCCGTAGCCGTTCTGGTGGTGCTCGTTCACCCCGACTCCGTCGAAGCCGAGCCGGTCGGCCAGCTCCAGCTCGTCGAGGTTCCACTGGTAGTACTGCGCGACCTTCCTCGGGTCGCACAGCTCGGTGTTCGGCGGGGTGATCCAGATGCTCTCGTAGCGCTGCTCGAAGTCGGCCGGGAGGTCCCGGTAGGGCATGAGATGGAAGAAGATCGACCGCATCGGCTCTCCACATCGTCGGGGTGATCCGGGTCACCTCGATCCTGCGGAGCGCGGGGCGGCCGAGTCATGCACCTGCCTGCCGGAATCCGGCCGTTCCCTGCCAGCGGAGCCGGTCATCGGCGCTGGGCCGCCCGGTAGGCGCTCGGCGACGTGCCGAAGCGGGCACGGAAGGCCCGGGAGAAGTGGCTGGAGTCGCTGAAGCCCCAGGTCCTGGCGATCAGCGCGACGGGCTCGGAGCCGGCGGCCAGCTCGGCGCGCGCCCGCAGCAGCCGTCGGCCACGGACGTGGGCGCCGACCGTGTCGCCCGAGGACTCGAACGCCCGGTACACCGTGCGCACCGACACCCCGTGCGCGGCCGCGATCGCCGCGGGCGTGATCTCCTCGCCGAGGTGGCGGTCGATCCACGCCTCCATCGCCGCGCGCAGCCCGGGCCCCTGCGGCGCGTCACCGGTGGCCCGGACCAGGCCCGCGACCAGCTCCAACGTGGCGTTGCGGGCCGCCGCGACGGCGGCGGGCGGCAGCTCCCCCGACCCGGCCAGCAGGTCGAGGTAGGCGACGAGCAGGCGCGCCGCGGGGTCCGCCCCGTCGAGCGGCCGGGGCCCGATCGTCCAGCCCCGCCCCAGGACCTCGTCGAGCGCGGACCGCCGGGTGATCAGGGTGCGCTTGGCGAAGCGCCCGCGGACCGAGAAGCGGGCGGGCAGGCGGCCCTCCCAGACCAGCAGGTCACCCGGGCGGAGCCGGCGCCCGTCCCCGCCCTGCAGCACGAGCTCGCCACCCGAGCGCGTCACCAGGACGCCGACGAGGTCCTCGTCCGTGCTGCCGATCCGGGAGCGGGCGCGCACGCCGTCGCAGGGGTCGGACTCGCAGTCGACGAGCTCGAGATCGCCGATCCGCCGTCGTCGCACGACGCCGTGGAAGGGCCGCGCCGGCCGGCCTGCGGCGAACCGCAGCGCCATGGGCGCGTGCGCCTCCGAGACGACCTGCTCCCAGAGCTCCTCGCGGTCCCGCTCGGGCACCCCCACGAGCGAGTACTCCTGGGTGCCGTCGGTGTCGGAGCCGGTGCACACGGCGGTCACGGGCGTCTCCCTCCGCGCCGGCCGACCTCGGCGTCGGCGGCGTCGGCCCCATCATGGCTTCCTGCGGAACGTTCGTGAATGCCCCGCCCGGACCCGGCCGCTGGCATGCTCGGACGCATGGCACGGCGATTCGAGTACAAGGTGGTCCAGCTCCGCGAGGGGATGATCGGGGGCAAGCTCTCCGCGGACAAGCTGGAGAAGGTGCTCAACAACGAGGCCGCCGACGGCTGGCAGCTGAGGACGATCACGAGCGCGGACGTCAAGGGGCGCATCGGGCCGGGCGGGGTCGAGGGCCTGCTCGTCACCTTCGAGCGGCCCGTCGGATGAGTGCGCGCCCGCCCTTCCACCTCGCGATCCCGGTCGACGACATCGACGCGGCCCGGCGCTTCTACGGCGAGGTCCTGGGCTTCCCGCGCGGGCGCTCGTCCGAGGCCTGGACCGACTGGGACGTGCACGGCCACCAGGTCGTCACGCACCTGGTCCCCGGGCACCGCGGGGTCGCCGGCGGCAACCCGGTCGACGGGCACGAGGTCCCGGTCCCGCACTTCGGCGTGGTCCTGCCGGTCCCGGAGTTCGCCGCGCTGGCCGAGCGGGTGCGGGCGGCGGGCGTGGAGTTCGTGATCGAGCCGTACGTCCGGTTCGCGGGCGAGCCGGGTGAGCAGCACACGATGTTCTTCCTCGACCCGGCCGGCAACGCGCTGGAGTTCAAGGCCTTCGCGGACCTGGACCAGCTGTTCGCGGTCTGACAGCATCCGCCGGGTGGCTCCTGCAGCGCGGACCCGCCCGGCCCGGGTCGAGGACGTCCACGAGCTGGCCGCCGGGATGCCGCACGTCACGCGCGTGGACGGAAACGCCGGCAACGCGGTGTACCAGGTGGGCGGCAAGTCGTTCGTCTTCTTCCGCACGCCCCGGCCCGACGCCGTCGACCCCGACACCGGCGAACGCTACGACGACGTGATCGTCTTCTGGGTCGGCGGGGACGAGGACAAGACCGCGCTGGTCCAGGACCCGGACTCGCCCTTCTTCACCACGCCGCACTTCAACGGCCACCCGTCCGTGCTGCTGCGGGCCTCGCGCCTGCACGAGATCGGCCGCGACGAGCTGGCCGAGATCGTGCAGGACGCCTGGCTGTCCCGCGCCTCGCCCAAGCGGGCGCGGGACTGGCTCGCGGCCCACGGCACCGCCGACGCCTGAGCCGGTGCCCGCGGGGGAGGGGCTGGGTAGGGTCCGGGCGTGAGCGAACTCGTGCACCGCGACATCGCCGACGGCGTCGCGACGATCACCCTCGACTCCCCCGCCAACCGCAACGCGCTGTCCGCGCAGCTGCGTCGCGAGCTGATCGGGCACCTCGACGCCGCGATCGCCGACGAGGACGCGCGGGTGATCGTGCTGACCCACACCGGCACCGTCTTCTGCGCGGGCATGGACCTCAAGGAGTCCAGGGGGAAGAGCGCCGAGAAGCAGGGCATCAACGAGGTCCCCCGGATCCTCGAGACGATCTGGACCTCCCCCACGCCCGTCGTCGCCCGGCTCACCGGCCCGGCCCGCGCCGGCGGCGTCGGCCTGGTCGCCGCCTGCGACATCGCGATCGCCGCCGACACCACCACCTTCGCCTTCACCGAGGTCCGCCTCGGCGTGGTTCCCGCGGTCATCTCCGTGACCGTGCTCCCCCGGCTGCTGCCCCGCGCCGCGCACGAGCTCTTCCTCACCGGCGAGACCTTCGACGCCCCCCGCGCCGCGTCCATCGGGCTGCTGAACCGGGCCGTTCCCGCCGACCGGGTCGACGCCGAGGTCACCCGCTACGTCGAGATGCTCCGCCTCGGCGCACCCGGCGCCCTCGCCGGCGTCAAGGACCTGCTGCACCGCGAACGCCCCAGCTCCCTGTCCGACGACTTCGCCGAGATGAACGCCCTGTCCGCGGACTACTTCGCCGGCGAGGAGGGCCAGGAGGGCATCCGCGCCTTCGGCGAGAAGCGCAAGCCCAGCTGGGTCACCCCCGGCTGAGCCGCGCGGGTGCCCTCAGGGCCGCCGGGCCGGGTCCCGCCCGCTCACCCCGAGCGCGCGCTCGAACGCGGACGCACCGGCGTCGACGGCTACCTCGGCGCCGATCCACCCGGCCTCGCGGCCCATCGCGGCCATGCCGGTCATCGCCTCCAGCGTGGCCTCGCCCAGTTCCGGCGAGACGGTGAACTCCTGCCCGGTCGCCATGGCGAGGTCCCAGGCGTGCACCACGAACTCGCCGGTCATCATCGCGCCGATCGCGGCCGCGGGCATCGGGCCGCCGCCCAGGTGGGACTCGCCCTCCCACACCGCCGGATCCGCCCACGCGGCGGCGGCCGCGGCGCCCTCCTTCTCCGCGGCGGCGGCCCACTCCCGCTCCGGCAGGTCCCGCAGGAACGGCGCCCGGTCCTCCGCGCCCCACGCCTCCGGCCAGGGCTCGCGGGTGGCGGCGTGGTGCGCCAGCAGGAAGCCGAACGCGACGTGGTTCACCAGGTCGGCCACGGTGAGGTCGGTGCAGGGGGTCGGGTCGGCGTACCGGTCGGCCGCGGCGCCGCGGACGGCGGCGACGGCGAGGTCGACGGCGTCGGAGAACAGGCTCTGCTCGTTCATGCCCGAGAGCCTCGCCGAACCCGAGCGCGCGGCATTGGACATTCGCGCCACGTACGCTGGAGATCGTGCAGAACGCCCTGGCCGTGCCCGTCGACGCGGCGCTCGACCTGCTCGCCGGGCGCCCGCTCGTCGCCCTGACCGGGGCCGGGCTCTCCACCGACTCCGGCATCCCGGACTACCGCGGTCCGGGCTCGCCCCTGCGCCGTCCGATGACCTACGGCGAGTTCGTCTCCGGGCCCGCCGCGCAACGCCGGTACTGGGCGCGCAGCCACGTCGGATGGGGCCGGATGCGCCGCGCCGTGCCGAATCCGGGGCACCTCGCCCTCGCCGATCTCGAACGCCGCGGCGTGCTGCAGGGCCTGATCACGCAGAACGTCGACGGCCTGCACGGCGAGGCCGGGAACCGCACCCTGATCGACCTGCACGGCCGGATCGCGGACGTGATCTGCCTGTCCTGCCGGGAGATCAGCTCGCGGGCCGTGCTGCAGGAGCGGTTCGAGGAGGCCAACCCGGGGTTCGCCGACTCCGTCGGCCCGGAGATCGAGACCGCGCCCGACGGCGACGTCCTGCTCGAGCGCACCGAGGGCTTCCGGCTGGTCGGCTGCACGACGTGCGGCGGCCCGCTGAAGCCGGACGTCGTGTTCTTCGGGGAGAACGTGCCGAAGGACCGGGTCGCCCGCGCCTACGCGATGGTCGACGCGCTGCGGCCCGCCGGCGGTGCGCTCCTCGTGGCCGGCTCGTCGCTGACCGTCATGTCCGGGCTGCGGTTCGTGAAGCACGCCGCGAAGCACGACGTGCCGGTGGTCATCGTGAACCGGGGCGAGACCCGGGGCGACCCGCTGGCCGCACTCCGCATCGACGACGGCTGCTCCGAGGTGCTCTCCGCGCTCGCCGGCGCCTGCGGCGGCGCGATCGTGGACGGGGCGGACACCCCCATCCCGGAGTGGCGGGACCTGGCCCCCTGATCAGGGTCGCTTCCGACGGGCGAGCGCGTCGGTGACCACACCGGCGACCCGGTCCAGCAGACCGGCGACGGCCCAGCACAGCGGCAGCACCACCACGACGGCCAGCCCGACCTGCAGCGGGAACGCGAGCTGCGTCAGCCACAGCTCCAGCGCGTCCCACCAGTCCGCGATCGCCCTCACCACGCTTCACACGGTAGCGCCGGGTCGGGCGGGTTAGGTTCTGGGCATGTTCGCCGTCTACGCCGCTGAGCCCAACGCCGACGCTCCGCTCGACTCGCTGACCGTCGGCGAGCGCCCCGAGCCCGAGGTCCCCGAGGGTTGGGTCAAGGTCCGCGTCACCGCCGCCAGCCTCAACATGCACGACCTCTGGACGCTCCGGGGCGTGGGCATCAAGCCCGAGCAGTTCCCGATGATCCTGGGGTGCGACGGGGCCGGCACCCTCGAGGACGGCACGGAGGTCGTCCTGCACTCGATCATCGGCGACCCGACGTGGAGCGGCGACGAGACGCTCGACCCCAAGCGCACGCTGCTCACCGAGAAGCACCAGGGCGCGATGGCGGACTTCATCGCGGTCCCCAAGCGCAACGCCGTCCCCAAGCCCGAGGGCATCACGGCGAGCCAGGCCGCCGTGATGGGTACCGCGTGGCTCACCGCCTACCGGATGCTGTTCACCAAGTCCGGGCTCCACCCCGGGCAGACGATGCTCGTGCAGGGCGCCTCCGGCGGGGTGTCCACGGCGCTGGTCCAGCTCGGCCGCGCGGCCGGGATGACGGTCTGGGTGACCGGACGCACGGAGGACAAGCGCAACCTTGCCGAGAAGCTCGGCGCGCACGCCGTCTTCGAGTCCGGCGCGAAGCTGCCCGGCAAGGTCGACGCCGTGTTCGAGTCGGTCGGCGAGGCCACCTGGAAGCACTCCATGCGTGCCCTGCGCCCCGGCGGCGCCATCATCTGCTGCGGCTCCACCTCCGGCCCCAACCCGGGCGCCGACCTGCAGCGGCTGTTCTTCCTCCAGCTCCGCGTCGAGGGCTCCACGATGGGCACCCGGCAGGAGCTGGCGGACCTGCTCAGCTTCGTCGCCAACGCCGGCATCACCCCCGAGATCGGCCTCGAACTGCCCCTCGAGCGGGCCGAGGAGGGCTTCCGGGCGATGCTCGAGGGGGATACAGCGGGCAAGATCGTGTTCACGCACTGACACCGGCAACGTTGCTGTAGCGGTCTTCTCCTCGCGAACTGCGGCAAACGTGCCGCTCAGCAAGTACAGTCGGTCATCGTGCCTGAGCCACTTAGTCCCTCGGCGCCGGTGCACGGTCGAACGATGACCGTCCCGGCGCCGCGCGTCCCCGGTCTCGTCGAGCTCCTCGACCGGGTGGAGCGCGCCGTCGCGGCGTCGCTCACCCCGGCCACCTCGGCGCACGGCGTCAGCCGCGACGGCTGGCGCGTGCTCCTGATGCTCGCCCGCGGCGGAGGCCGCAGCATGGGTGAGATCGCGTCGCACACCGCTCTCCCGGCCCCCACCGCGACGCGCGTCGTCGACCGCCTGGTCGCCGACGGGCACGCCTATCGGCAGAACGACCCGGTGGACCGAAGACGGGTGCTGGTGCATCTCGCCGCAGGCGGACGCGAGGTCGTCGAGCGGGTGTGCGGGAGCATCGAGCGCCGGGTGGGCACCGCACTCGGCGCGGTACGGACCCCCGAACGCGTGCAGCTCGCCCGCCTCCTCGAAGACCTGGCGAACCCCGACCCCGAGTAGAGCTCCCCCAGCGACTCCCGAGCTCCCCGGCTCCCTCGCCCCGTACCCGGCTCCAGCAGCGACGCCGGGCCCTGGAGACCCCGGTCGCCCGACCGCGTCCCCGCCCCGACCCGCCCCGGTGGGCTACTTCCTGGCCTTGTCCGCGCTCGACTCGGTGGACAGCGCCGCCACGAAGGCCTCCTGCGGCACGTCGACCCGGCCGATGGTCTTCATGCGCTTCTTGCCCTCCTTCTGCTTCTCCAGCAGCTTGCGCTTGCGGCTGATGTCGCCGCCGTAGCACTTGGCGAGGACGTCCTTGCGGATCGCGCGGATGGTCTCGCGCGCGATGATGCGCGACCCGACCGCGGCCTGGATGGGCACCTCGAACTGCTGCCGCGGGATCAGCTCGCGCAGCTTCGCGGCCATCGTGGTGCCGTACGAGTAGGCCGCGTCCTTGTGCACGATCGCGGAGAAGGCGTCGACCGGCTCGCCCTGCAGCAGGATGTCGACCTTCACCAGGTCCGACTGCTGCTCGCCGGCCTCCTCGTAGTCGAGCGAGGCGTAGCCGCGGGTGCGGGACTTCAGCGCGTCGAAGAAGTCGAAGATGATCTCGGCGAGCGGCATGGTGTACCGCAGCTCGACGCGCGTCTCGGACAGGTAGTCCATCCCGCCCAGCTGACCGCGCCGGCTCTGGCAGAGCTCCATGATGGCGCCGATGAACTCCGACGGCGCCAGGATCGTGACCTTGACGATCGGCTCGTGGATCTCGGCGACCTTGCCCGTGGGCCAGTCCGACGGGTTCGTCACGGTCATCTCCGTGCCGTCGTCCTTCAGCACCCGGTAGACCACGTTGGGCGCGGTCGAGATGAGGTCGAGGTCGTACTCGCGCTCGAGCCGGTCCCGGGTGATCTCCAGGTGCAGCAGGCCGAGGAAGCCGCAGCGGAAGCCGAAGCCCAGCGCCGCCGAGGTCTCCGGCTCGTAGGTGAGCGCGGCGTCGTTGAGCTGCAGCTTGTCCAGGGCCTCGCGCAGGTCCGGGTACTGCGAGCCGTCCACCGGGTAGAGGCCCGAGTAGACCATCGGCCGCGGCTCGCGGTAGCCGGTGAGCGGCGTGGTGGCGCCGCGGCGCTGGCTCGTGACGGTGTCGCCGACCTTCGACTGCCGGACGTCCTTCACCCCGGTGATCAGGTAGCCGACCTCGCCCACGCCGAGGCCCTCGCTCGCCTTCGGCTCGGGCGACACGATGCCGACCTCGAGCAGCTCGTGGGTCGCGCCGGTCGACATCATCTTGATCCGCTCGCGCGGGACGATCTTGCCGTCGACCACGCGGATGTAGGTGACGACGCCGCGGTAGGTGTCGTAGACCGAGTCGAAGATCATCGCCCGGGCGGGGGCGTCCGCGTCCCCCTCCGGCGCCGGGACCTGCTTCACGACCTCGTCGAGCAGCGCCTCGACGCCCAGGCCCGTCTTCGCGCTGACCCGCAGCACGTCCCCGGGCTCGCAGCCGATGATGTGCGCGATCTCCGCGGCGTAGCGGTCCGGGTCCGCGGCCGGCAGGTCGATCTTGTTGAGGACCGGGATGATCGTCAGGTCCTTCTCGAGGGCGAGGTAGAGGTTCGCCAGCGTCTGCGCCTCGATCCCCTGTGCCGCGTCGACCAGCAGGATCGCGCCCTCGCAGGCCTCCAGCGCGCGCGAGACCTCGTAGGTGAAGTCGACGTGCCCGGGGGTGTCGATCAGGTGCAGGACGTGGTCGGTGCCGGCCACCGTCCAGGGCAGCCGGACGTTCTGCGCCTTGATCGTGATGCCGCGCTCGCGCTCGATGTCCATGCGGTCGAGGTACTGCGCGCGCATCGCGCGCTCGTCGACCACGCCCGTGATCTGCAGCATCCGGTCGGCCAGCGTCGACTTGCCGTGGTCGATGTGGGCGATGATGCAGAAGTTCCGGATGCGCTCCGGCGGGGTGAACGTGCGGTCGGCGTACGTCGTCACTCAGACATCCATTCCGGTACGGGGTCGTGTTCATCGTCCCACGTCGGGTGCAGGTGCCGCGCAGGCCCGCTGACGTGTGAGGCGGACCACCGTCGGGTACACGGCGCCATGGACTCCGCGAGCACCGGTACCCCCTCCCCGTCCGGGCCTGCGTCCCGGTCCGCGTCCGGCACGCCGGCCGGTCCCGCCCCGACCGGCCCGGGGCCCGACCCCACCGCCGACCCCACCACGCGCGAGCACCCCCGGAACCAGGCCGGGCCGCGCGACTGGGTCGGCAACACCGTCCACGGCCGGTCCGGGAACACCGTCGGGAAACTCACGGACGTCGTCGACGGGCCGGACGGCACGCCGTGGGGCGTCGTGCAGCCCCGGCTCGGCGGCGCCCGCACCATCCCCCTCACCGGCGCGACCCCCGACGACCGCGGGGTGACCGTCCCGATCGACCGGCGCACCCTTCGCAGCGCCCCCGCGCGCCGCGAACCCGACGCCCACCTCGCCCAGCACTACACCAGCCGGGGCGCGCTGACCGCCGCCCACGAGTACCAGCACGAGCGGTTCGGGGGGCTCAAGATCGGGTCGGCCTTCTTCGGCTGGCTCGTCGCCGTGGGCCTCACGGTGCTGCTCGGTGCGCTCGCCTCGCTCGTCGTCCGGCTGGCCGGGGTGTCGCCGGACCTCGGCGGCGCGCCCGGGCAGGACCCGCGGATGCTCGGCATCACCGGCGGGATCGTCGCGGTCGTGGTGATGCTGCTGGCCTACTATGCCGGCGGGTACGTGGCCGGCCGGCTCGCCCGCTTCGACGGCGCGCGCAACGGCGTCGCGGTCTGGGCGATGGGCCTGGTCGTCACGGTCGCGGTGTCGATCGCCATGGCGGTCACGGGCTCCACGGACAGCCTGTTCGCCGCGCTGCGCGTGCCCGGCGTCGCGATCTCCGGGGAGTCGCTGACCCTGTCCGGTGTGATCGCGCTGCTGATCGCGGCCGTCGTCGCGCTGATCGGCGCGGTCGTCGGCGGCAAGGCCGGCGAGCGCTACCACCGCCGGGTGGACCGGGCGGCGGAGTCCGCACTCACGCCCTGATCGGCCTGCTCAGACGGGTCGTGAGTGTCTACTGCCCTTCTCGGGGCAGTAGGCACTCACGGGTGTCAGGGGCCGCTGCCGTCCCACTCGTCGAGCGGGGCGCAGTGCCACCGCCAATTCGCCAGGCGCGGCCGCTCCCCCAGCGCCGCGCGCCCGTTCGCCCAGCGCAGGGTGGGCCAGGAGCGCCCACCGTGCGGCGCCCACGGGAACAGCCGGCGGACGACGTGGGCGGCGAGGTGCGCGTCCGGCTCGAAGGCCAGCCCGAGCCCGCGGGCGGCGTCGTCGGTGTGCACGAGCAGCTCGTCGCACGCCATCGCGGCGAAGCCCGACGGGTCGGCGGCGCCGCTCGGGTGGAAGCCGCGCGCGTCGTCGTCCGAGGCCTCGATCGTGGCCGCCAGCAGGAACGCCGCGGCCCGCACCGCCGCGACGAGGGTCGCCGGCGGGCGGTCGGCGTGCACCCGCAGTTCCAGGGCGTCGATCTCGGCCGGGCCGCCGGCCAGGTCGGCGGCGTAGAAGTGCAGCACCTGGGCGACGTGCGCGACGACCTGCGCCACCGTCATGTCCAGCGTGCCCGCCCGCGCCGACCAGTCCCGCTCCAGCGCCCCACCGAGCAGACCGGTGCAGGCGGCGGCCGCGGACCGCACCTCGTCGCTGCGCACGCGCCCACGGTAGGAGTCGGCGGGCGCCCGCGACAGCCCGCACCACCCGGCCGGGCGGCGGCGGAGGTGTGTGCAGGTGGCCCCAGCGGGCATCCCTCCTCCGTGCCCGATCATGGTCTGCTCCCCGACGTGCGGCGGATCGCCGTGCTCCGCGCCAACGGCCTCGGCGATTCCCTCGTCGCCCAGCCCGCACTGGCGGCCCTGCGCGCCGCCTACCCCGACGCCTCGATCACCCTGGCGACCTCGCCGCCCGTCGCCGAGCTGCTGCGGGGGCGCCCCTTCCCGGTCGACGAGGTGCTGGAGGCGCCGCGGGTGCCCGGGGTGCGGGGCGAGGTCGGCGGGCCGCCGGACGACCCGGCCGAGGTCGTCGAGGAGTTCTGTGCCGCGATGCGGGCGCGGGAGTTCGATCTCGCCGTCCAGCTGCACGGCGGCGGCGCCAACGCCAACCCGCTGCTGCTGCGCTTCGGCGCCCGGGTGACCGCGGGCAGCCGCGCGGAGGACGCGCCGGCGCTGACCCGCACCATCCCCTGGACGCCCTTCCAGCACGACGTGATGCGCTGGCTCGAGGTCGTCGACCTCGTCGGCGCGCGCCCGGTCACGCTCCGGCCCGAGCTCACCGTGACGGACGCCGACCGCGCCGCCGCCGACGCAGCCCTCGCGGACCTGCACGGCCCGCTGGTCGTGCTGCACCCGGGCGCCACGGACATCAGCCGGCAGTGGCCGCCCGAGCGGCTCGGGCAGGTCGGGCGGGCGCTGGCCGAGCAGCGGGGAGCCTGCGTCGCGGTCATCGGCGGCAAGGGCGACCTGGAGCTCGCCGAGCAGGTCCGGGCCGGGCTGGGCGACGCGCCGGTGCTCGACCTGGTCGGGACGCTCGACCTGAACGGCCTGGTGGGTGTGGCCGAGCGGGCGGACCTGCTGGTGGGTAACGACTCCGGGCCGCGGCACATCGCCGAGGCCGTCGGCACCCCGACCGTCGGCGTGTTCACCCTCGCCAACCTCGTCGACGTCAGCCCGCTCTTCCGCGCGCGGCACCGGGTCGTCGTCGACTGGGAGAGCCGCTGCGCGGTCTGCGGCGACCCCTACCTCGGCCGCACCTGCGGGCACGACGCCACGGTGCTGGCCGGTGTAGAGGTGCCGGAGGTCCTGGACGCGGCGCTCGCCCTGCTCCCGGGGTAGGCCGCCGGGCTCACACCCCCGCCCAGAACAGGTCGAGCACGGCGGCGCCACGCCGGGGGTCCTGCGTCATCCACCAGTGCCCGAGGCCGGCGAGCACCTCGACGCGCGCCCCGGCGCGGGCGGCGGCCCGGTGCCGCTGCTCCTCGGTGCCGACCATGTGGTCCTCGGTCGGCAGCAGCGCGAGCCCGGGGCGCACGGCGGCCTTCTCCAGGTCCGCGCCCAGCTCCGCCATGACCGGCTGCGCGGCGGACCGGTAGAGCCGCAGGATCGCGTCGGCCATCGCCTCGCCGAACGCGGCGGCGAGCCGCTCGGCCACGCGGGGGTCCATGCCGAACCCGGCCATCCGCGCGGCGCGCGCCTCCGGGCCGGCGGCGAGCATCCCGGCGACCGCCTCCTCGCCGACCCCCTCCTGCTGCCACGCCTGCGCCAGCTCGTGCCACACGTAGTCCGGGTCGAAGATGCCGACGACGTCCGACGCCCAGCTGCGCAGCAGGTCGGGCCGGGCCATCGCCACGTTCACCACGTGCCCGCCGCCCCAGTCGTGCCCCACGAGGTCGACCGGGCCCTCCTCCGCGACGATCCGCTCGAGCTCCCCGACCAGCCAGTCCCGGTACTCGAGCACCGTCGCGCCGAACCCCTCGGGCACGGGCGCACCGAACCCGGGCGGGGCGAGCCGGACGACGGGACCGCGGGACAGGTGCGGGACGAGCAGGTCCCACACCGCGGGCGTCTCGGGGTTGCCGTGCACCAGGACGACGGTCATGCAGGCACCCTACGAGCCCCCACCGACGGTTTTCGAGGCCTCGCCGCGGTGCCGTCCGCGCAACGCGAAACCGCGTGGCCGATGACCTTTGCGTCCGGATAGCGTCGGTACGTACGTGAGATCCACGTACGCCGTCCCCCGATCGGAGAACCCCGCATGACCGCGCCCGACGCACCCCCCAGTTCCGTCGAGGTGCCCCGGTCGGCGTCGACGGTCGTCTGGCTGCTGGTGGGTTCCGCGTTCGTCATGATCCTCAACGAGACGATCATGAGCGTCGCGCTGCCCGTCCTGGTCACCGACCTCGGGATCACGGTCGGCACGGCCCAGTGGCTGACCTCGGGCTTCCTGCTCACGATGTCGGTGGTCATCCCGATCACCGGCTTCCTCCTGCAGCGCCTCACCCCGCGCACCGTCTTCCTCGCCTCGATGTCGCTCTTCAGCCTGGGCACGCTGATCTCGGCGCTCGCGCCCGGCTTCGGCCTGCTCATGACGGGGCGTGTCGTCCAGGCGCTCGGCACCGCCGTCATGATCCCGCTGCTGATGACCACGGTGATCCGGCTCGTCCCGGCCGAGCGCCGCGGCGCGACGATGGGCACCATCACGGTGGTCATCGCCGTCGCGCCGGCCGTCGGTCCGACGATCTCCGGCGTGATCCTGTCCACACTGGGCTGGCGGTGGATGTTCATCGTCATCCTGCCGATCGCGCTGCTGGCGCTGGCCGCCGGCGCCACCTGGCTGCGGCTCGACAGCGAGACCCGGAGGATCCCGCTGGACTGGGCCTCCGTCGTGCTGTCGGCGCTGGCCTTCGGCGGGCTGGTGTTCGGGCTGTCCAGCATCGGCGAGTCGGCGCGCGGCGAGGCGCTGCTGCCGCCGTGGGCGCCCACCCTGATCGGTGTGGTCGCGCTCGCGATCTTCGTGGTCCGGCAGCTGCGGCTGCAGCGCGAGGGGCGCGCCCTGCTCGACCTGCGACCCCTGGGCTTCCGGCCGTTCGTGGTGTCCCTGGTGCTGGTCGTGCTCGGCATGATGGCGCTGTTCGGCGTGCTGATCCTGCTGCCGCTCTACCTGCAGGACGTGCTCGGCGTCTCCGCGTTCGTCACCGGTCTGGCGGTGCTGCCCGGCGGCCTGGTGATGGGTCTGCTCGGCCCGTTCGTCGGCCGGCTCTACGACCGCGTCGGCGCCCGCCCGCTCGTCATCCCCGGCACCGCGGTGCTGGCGCTGTCGCTGTGGGGCTTCACGACCGTCGGCGCCTCGACCCCGGTCGGGATGCTGATCGGGCTGCACGTCCTGCTCGTGATCGGGCTGTCGTTCATGTTCACCCCGCTCATGACGGACGCGCTGGGCCGGCTGCCGGGCGAGCTCGACTCGCACGGCAGCGCCATCCTGGCCACGTTGCAGCAGGTCGCGGGCGCGGCGGGCACGGCGCTCTTCGTCACGCTCATGGTCGTGTTCGCGGCCACGCCGGGCGTGGCGGCGGACGTCGCCGGCGCGCGGGCGGCCTTCCTCTGCGCCGCGGTGATCGCCACCGTCGCCCTGCCGGTCTCGCTGCTCGTCGGCGGGAGGAAGCAGGCGCAGGTGGTCCCCGCGGCCGCCTGACGGGCACGGCGAACGGCACTCTCGCTCATACCTAATGAGCGAGGGTGCCGTTCGTGCATCAGGCCAGGCGGGTCATGTGCACCGAGACGTCCAGCGCCTCGGCGGTGCCGCCGGAGTAGATGCCCTTGAGCGGGGAGACGTCGGCGTAGTCGCGGCCGACGGCGACCCAGACGTGCCGGTGCCCGATCGGGATGCCGTTGGTCGGGTCGAAGCCCCACCAGCCGCCGGTGCGGGCCTCGATCCAGGCGTGCGACTGCCCGGACACCGTCTCGCCGACCTCGACGTCCTGGCGCGGCAGCAGGTAGCCCGACACGTAGCGGGCCGGGATCCCCATCTCGCGCAACAGGACCAGGGTGAGGTGCGCGTAGTCCTGGCAGACCCCCTTGCCCGCCTGCCAGGCCTCGGTGGCCGAGGTGTGCACGCCCGTCGTGCCGGCCTGGTAGGTCATGGTGTCGCGGACGCGCTCGCAGGCGGCGAGCACGGCGTCGGCGGGGTCCTTGCCGCGCTTGAGGCTCTTCGCGAGCCGGGCCAGCTCCGCGTCCCGGCCGACGTACTCGGTGAACTCGAGCATCTCGGTGTACCGGTCCCGGACGGCCTCCGACGCCAGGTCCTCCCAGGTCGCCCCGTGGACGGGCGCGGTCTCGTCCCCGGTCTCGACGACGGAGGTGCCGGTGACCACCAGCTCGGTGTGCGGCGCGTGCAGGTCGAACGCCGTGACCTGGGTGCCCCAGTAGTCCTCGTACCGGTACGCGCGGGTCGCGGGCACCGTCTCGACGCGGCTGACGATGACGTTCTGGTGCGAGTCGCTGCGCGGGGTCAGCCGCACCTCGTTGTAGGTCTCGTGCACCGGCGAGCTGTACTTGTAGCCCGTCTCGTGCACCACGCGGATGCGCCAGCCCATCGTCAGACCACCTCCGGCGCCGTCCACGCCACCCAGGGGGCGGCGTGGAAGAACTGCAGCGAGACGGCCTCGCCGACCTTCTGGATCGTCTCCTGCAGGGATAGGAGCTGGGCGGGCAGGTCGTCGAGCAGCTCCTCGGGGCGGAGGAACTCCAGCTCGCTGCGCGCCCGGCCGAGCAGCCGCAGCGCCTCGGCCTTGGCGCCGACCCGGGCCGTCGGCCGCTGGTCCAGCTGCTGCAGGCAGGTCTCCGCCTCGCGCAGCGAGTAGAAGACCGACCGCGGGAACAGCCGGTCCATCAGCATGAACTGCGCGACCCGCACGGCGTCGACGGCACCGCGGTGGGTGCGCAGGTACGTGTCCTGCGCGCCGGCCGAGCGCAGCACGGACAGCCAGCCCGGCGAGCTCATCCGGTCCGAGACCCGGGAGAGCAGCAGCCGCACCACCATGTCGACCCGCTCCACGGAGCGACCGAGCAGGTAGAAGCGCCACGAGTCGTCCCGGCTCATCGTCGAGGCGGCGAGCCCGGAGAACATCGCCGCCCGGTCCTCGATGTAGCTGAAGAAGGCGTGCGGCCCCACCCAGCGCGCGTACCGCTGCCGCTCCGGCAGCGCGTTCCACGTGGCGTTGAGGCACTCGAACATCTCCGACGAGACGACCTCGCGCGCGCCGCGGGCGTTCTCCCGGGCGCTGGAGATCGAGGAGACGATGGAGCCGGGGACCTCGGTGGAGTAGCCGAGCACCTCGGTGAGGGAGAAGGCGTCGAGCGGCTCCTCGGTGCCGGGGTCGACGCCCATGACGCCGAGCAGCCGGCGGGCGACCGCGTCGACGTCGAGCGTGGCGTCCTCGAGCAGCTGGTGGACCGAGACGTCGAGGATCCGGGCGGTGTCGTCCGCGCGCTCGACGTAGCGGCCGATCCAGTAGAGCGACTCGGCGTTGCGGGCCAGCATCAGCGCCCCACCTCCGTCCGGCGCAGCATCTGCTCCTGACGCATCCCGCCGAGCTGCTGGACCTGGCGGCCCTGCTGCTGTTGTTGCTGCTGTTGCTGCTGGCCGAGGGTCAGCTCGGGGCCGTGCTCGGCCGCCGGGCCGCGCGCCGGGGCGGTCGCCGCGATCCCCCGCTCCCCCAGCTCCCGCTCGGCCTCGCTCGACCTGCTCGCCGCCAGCACCCAGGTGTCCTTCGACCCACCGCCCTGGCTGGAGTTCACCACGAGGCTGCCCTTCGGCAGGGCCACCCGGGTCAGGCCGCCGGGCAGCACGAAGACCTCCTCGCCGTCGTTGACCGCGAAGGGCCGCAGGTCGACGTGCCGCGGGACGAGCCGGTCGTCCACCTTGGTCGGGACGGTGGACAGCTGCACGACGGGCTGGGCGATCCAGCCGCGGGGATCGTCCTTGATGGCCCTGCGCGCCTTCTGCAGCTCCTTGGCGCTCGCGTCGGGCCCGAACAGGATTCCGTACCCGCCGGAGCCCTCGACCGGCTTGAGCACCAGCTCGTCGAGGGTGTCGAGGACGTGCCCGCGCTCCTCGTCCAGCCAACACCGGAAGGTCGTGACGTTCGGGATGACCGGCTTCTCGTCGAGGTAGTACCTGATCATCTGCGGGACGTAGGTGTAGACGAGCTTGTCGTCGCCCACGCCGTTGCCGACCGCGTTGGCGATCACGACGTTGCCCGCGCGGGCGGCGTTCATGACGCCCGCGACGCCGAGCACGCTCGTGGGCGTGAACTGCAGCGGGTCGAGGAAGTCGTCGTCGATCCGCCGGTAGACGACGTCGACCTGCTGCTCGCCCTCGGTGGTGCGCATGTAGAGGACGTTGTCGCGGCAGAACAGGTCCCGGCCCTCGACCAGCTCGACGCCCATCTGCCGGGCCAGCAGCGAGTGCTCGAAGTAGGCGGAGTTGTAGACGCCCGGGGTCAGCACGACGACCGTCGGGTCGGCGACGTTGGGCGCCGCGGCCGCACGCAGGGCGTGCAGCAGGTGGGTCGAGTAGTCGGCGACCGCACGGACCCGCTGGCGGGTGAACAGGTCGGGGAAGACCCGCGCCATGGTGCGGCGGTTCTCCATCACGTAGGACACGCCGGAGGGGTTGCGGAGGTTGTCCTCCAGCACCCGGAACGTGCCCTCCTGGTCGCGGACGAGGTCGATGCCGGCGACGTGGATCCGCACCCCGTTGGGCGGGTTGAGCAGGTGCGCCGCACGCTTGAAGTGCTCGCAGCTGGTGATCAGCCGGCGCGGGAGCACGCCGTCGCGCACGATCTGCGCGTCGTTGTAGACGTCCGCGAGGAAGGCCTCCAGGGCCTTCACCCGCTGCACGATGCCACGCTGGAGCCGGCTCCACTCGCTGGCGCTGATCACCCGCGGCACGATGTCCAGCGGGAACGGGCGCTCCTTGCCGGACAGGCTGAACGTGATGCCCTGGTCCATGTACGCCCGGTCGAGCGCCTCCGAGCGCGCGGCCAGGTCGGCGGCGGCGGTGGGGGCGATCGCGTCGTGCAGGTGCCGGTAGGGGGCGCGGACGCTGCCGTCCACGTTGAACATCTCGTCGAACGCGTCCGGGTTGGGCCGGTCGGGCTCCAGGTAGCCGTCGAACAGGGCGGAGCCGCCGACGGCAGCGGCCCCGTCGTCCTGTGCCGGCTCTCCTGCGGGTCTGCGGTCCACTGCTCGGCTCACGGGGGTCATCTTGACCGTTTCCCCTGGCCGGAGCCAACGCAGCAGTGCTACGTCCGCGTTACGAGGCGGTCACGCCGGGTCGCCGCCGTCGGACGCCACGTGCCGTATCCCCGGACCGGCGTGGGGGGCGGTCGGAAGGGCCCGAGCTGTGCGATCCTGGTGTCGTGGGCCCGCCGGCCGCGGGCCCGTGCAGGGCCGTCCGCGCCGGGTTGTAGCATGGACGACCGAGTGCTCGGCGTGCTCGCTCGCATCGGTGGAGAACCGGTCGGGGTCGCCTGAGCCCCCCGATACGTACCAGCACCAGGAAGACTCGAGGCACACCAGCGTGGCGAACATCAAGTCCCAGATCAAGCGGGTCAAGACCAACGAGAAGCGCCGTCAGCGCAACAAGTCGGTCAAGTCGTCGGTCAAGACCGCGATCCGCAAGTTCCGCGAGGCCGCCGAGGCCGGCGAGACCGAGAAGGCCGTCGAGCTGCAGCGCGCCGCCGCCCGCGCCCTGGACAAGGCCGCCGGCAAGGGCGTCATCCACAAGAACCAGGCCGCCAACCGCAAGGCGGCCATCGCCAGGCGCGTCGCCAAGATCGGCGCGTGATCCTCGGGCGCGTCCTCCGTGCCCGGTGAGCTCCCGGGTTCACTGAGCCCGGTCGAGCGTTCCCGTCGACGGCGCTGTCCTTTCCCGTGGGACAGCGCCGTCGACGCGTTCTCGGAGATGGTCCGTCCCGGTGCGGGAGGGGCCGGCCGACGCTGAGGCGAGCGTCATGGCTCCACAACGCTCGTTGGCCGGGCTTCCGAACGCGTCGTGGCTCCATGACGCTCGTCGTCCAGAGTCCCTGAGCACCCTGAGCACGCCATGGCTCCATGACGCCGGTGGCGCGGGGTCGGTCAGCCGGTGCCGCGGGCGTCGACGACCGCGAGGACGGCGCGCTCGAGTGCGTAGGCCGGGTCTGCCGCCGCGCCCTTCACGTCCGCGTTGACCTGCGCGGTCGCGGCGATCGCCGTCGCGAGACCGGCGGGGTGCCAGGCCCGTACCTGGCCCTGCGCCTTGCGGATCTTCCACGGCGGCATGCCGAGGCTGCCCGCAAGGCGGTTCGGGTCCCCCCGGCCGGCCGCGCCGACCTTGGCGAGAGTGCGGACGGCGTCCGCCAGGGCGTCCGCGACCAGCACCGGGGCGACACCCAGCACGAGCGCCCAGCGCAGCGCCTCCAGCGCGCCCGCCCGGTCGCCGGCGACCGCCTTGTCCGCCACCGCGAACCCGGACGACTCGGCCCGGCCACGGTGGTACCGCCGCACGGCCTGGCCGTCGACCTGCCCGCCGGTGTCCGAGACCAGCTGGTTCGTGGCCGACGCCAGCTCCCGCAGGTCCGAGCCCACCGCCTCGAGCAGCACGCCGACGGCCTCGGCGGTGATCGAGCCACCGGCCCGCCGCACCTCCGCCCGGACGAAGTCGGCACGCTCCTCGGCACGGGTCAGCCGGTCGCACTTCGTCACGACCGCGCCGACCTTGCGCAGGTCGTCCGCCAGCTGCTTGCCCCGGGCACCGCCCGCGTGCACCGCGACCAGGACGATGCCGTCGGCAGGCTCCGCCGCGTACGCCAGGATCGCCGCGGCCAGCTCCTTGCCCGCCTCGTGCGCCCCCTGGATCACCACGACGCGACCCTCCGCGAACAGCGAGGGGCTCAGGTGCCCGACGAGCTCG
This sequence comes from Pseudonocardia yuanmonensis, assembly GCF_039542425.1. NCBI lineage: Bacteria > Bacillati > Actinomycetota > Actinomycetes > Pseudonocardiales > Pseudonocardiaceae > Pseudonocardia > Pseudonocardia yuanmonensis. Next base: position 112,320 of record NZ_BAABIC010000002.1, on the reverse strand, counting down.
CCGGGCGTGAGCTCCGCGGGGCGGTACCGGCGGATCTCGGCCTCCGCGTCGACGGCGCGGGCTGCGCGGAGGATCTCGCTCACGGCCCGCTCGACCAGCAGCTCCTCCTCGCCCACGACGAGCTGCACGGGGGCGGGCGGCGTGGTGGCCGGCATGGGTCCACCTCCTCTCGCGTGCGGCGCGGGTCCCGCGTGTGCCGGGCTCCGACGCCATCGTGGCGCACGGCGCCGACACTCCGTGACACGCCTCCCAGATCCCGTGCCCGGCTGGCTCGGAGCGGCACACGTGCCGTAACGTGCAGGTCATCCGGACCACTCCGGCCGCCACGCGCGCTCCGCACACGGGACCCGTACGGCACAACCGCATATGGCTCATCCAGAGGGGCAGAGGGAACGGCCCGACGAAGCCCCGGCAACCGGCGTCGAACGACGATCCGCGCAGTGCACCGTCAGGTGCCTGCACGTCGACGGACCAGGTGCCAATTCCGGCCCGCACCAGCGGGACAGATGAGGAGATCTGATGACTCTCACTGCAGACACGCCTGCCGGCACCACCTTCGACCTCGGCTCCGCTCGTGCACTGTCCTGTCGCGAGTGCGGCCACCAGACGCCGCTCGCCGCGGAGTTCGCGTGTCCGCAGTGTTTCGGGCCGCTCGAGATCGCCTACGACTTCCCGCAGGTCACCCGCGAGTCCATCGAGTCCGGCCCCAAGTCGATCTGGCGCTACAAGGACCTCCTCCCGGTCCCGGCGAACGTGCAGTCCTTCCCGAACACCGAGCCCGGGTTCACCCGACTCATCCAGGCGGACCGGCTCGCCGCGGAGCTCGGCGTCCGCAAGCTGTGGGTGAAGGACGACACCGGCAACCCCACGCACTCCTTCAAGGACCGGGTCGTCGCCGTCGCCCTCGCCGCCGCCCGTGAGCTGGGCTTCTCCGTCCTGTGCTGCCCCTCCACCGGCAACCTGGCCAATGCCGTGGCCGCCGCGGCCGCTCGCGCGGGCTGGGACTCGGTCGTGCTGATCCCCTCCTCGCTGGAGCAGGCGAAGATCACGACCACCGCGGTCTACGGCGGCACCCTCCTCGCCGTCGACGGCAACTACGACGACGTGAACCGGCTCGCCACCGAGCTCGCCGCCGAGCACGAGGAGTGGGCGTTCGTGAACGTGAACGTCCGCCCCTACTACGCCGAGGGCTCCAAGACCCTGGGGTACGAGGTCGCCGAGCAGCTCGGCTGGCGCCTGCCCGACCAGATCGTCGTCCCCGTCGCCTCGGGCTCGCAGCTGACCAAGGTCGACAAGGGCTTCGGCGAGTTCGTCAAGCTGGGTCTGGTCGACGAGAAGCCCTACACGATCTTCGGCGCCCAGGCCACCGGCTGCTCGCCGGTCGCCTCGGCCTTCGAGCAGGGGCACGACTTCATCCAGCCCGTCCGGCCGGACACCATCGCCCGCTCGCTGGCGATCGGCAACCCCGCCGACGGCCCCTACGTCCTCGACTCCGTGCGCCGCACCGGCGGTGCCGTCGGCCATGTGACCGACGAGGAGGTCGTCGAGGGCATCCGGCTGCTCGCCCGCACCGAGGGCGTGTTCGCCGAGACCGCGGGCGGCGTGACCGTCGCGACCGCGAAGAAGCTGATCGAGGCCGGCAAGATCGACCCCGACGCGGAGACCGTCCTGCTGATCACCGGGGACGGCCTCAAGACGCTCGACGCCGTGTCCGCCCACGCCCGGCCGACCGCGACGGTGCCGGCGACCAGCAAGGCCGTCCGCGAGGCGCTCGAGGGTCGCTGAGCAGTACGAGAACCACGCCGGGCCCGGGGGACGCGTTCCTCCGGGCCCGTCGTCGTCCCGCGTGCCCCTCGCTCGTCCGGACCCGCCGATGCCGGGCTCCGGGGAACCGTGGGGTCCGGGGCGCCGGCGCCCCGCACGGGAGCGGCGTGGGGCCGGGAGCGGGTCCCCGCGGGCGACGAGCTCGTCGGTACCGGTGAAGGCCACGTCGCCGGACTGGTCGGTCCGCCGCACGACGGCACCCGACGCCGTCAGCAGGTCGAGCACCCCGGGGTTCGGGTGCCGGTAGGTGTTGCCCGCACCCACGCTGACCAGTGCCACGCGCGGCGCGACGGCCCGCAGGAAGTCCGGGCTCGTCGAGCGGGAGCCGTGGTGCGGCACCTTGAGCACCTCGGCCCGCAGGTCCGCGCCGCCGTGGAGGAGGTCGGCCTGGGCGTCGAGCTCCACGTCCCCGGTCAGCAGGACGCGACCGGCGGGCGTGGTCGCGCGGAGCACCACGGACGTGTTGTTCACGGCGGTGCCGTCCTCGCCGTCGACGTACTCCGGTGCGCGGTCCGGGGCCAGGACGTCGAGTGTCAGGGCGGGCCACGTCAGGCGCCGGCCCGCCGTCATCTCCAGCACCGGCGCTCCGGCCTCCGCGGCCTGCTGCGCGATCCGACGCAGGGCGCCGGCCGGCTCGTGCGCCGGTCCCAGTGCCACCCCACCGGCCGACCGGCCCCGCAGCGCGCCCGCGAGCCCGCCCATGTGGTCGGCGTGCAGGTGGGTCACGACCACCAGCGCCAGCGCGTCGACCCGGAGGCGACGCAGGCAGGCGTCCGTCGGACCGTCGTCCGGGCCCGCGTCGACGAGGACCGCCTGCCCGGGCACGCCCGTGGCGAGGACCAGCGCGTCGCCCTGTCCGACGTCGCAGGCGACCACGACCCAGTCGGGGGGCGGCCAGCCGGGGCGGACCACGCGGGTCGGCACCAGGACCAGCGCCAGCCCGATCACGACCGCCAGGACGAGGAGCCGGGAACGGCGGTAGCGGACGAGCACCACCAGCACGAGCAGCACGCCGGTGAGCAGCAGCGCACCGCCCGGACCCGCGGGCCAGGGGAGCACGGCACCGGGGACCGCGGCGGCGCGGTCGGCGACCAGCACGAGCCACGCGACGGCGGGTCCGGCGAGCCATGCGCTCGCGGTGGCGGCGGCCGCCGAGAAGGGTGAGACCAGCGCGGCGAGCACCCCGAGGACTGTCGCCGGAGCGACGGCGGGCACCACCAGCAGGTTCGCCAGGATCGTGACGAGGCTCAGCCGGCCGCTCAGCCCGGCGACGAGCGGGGCCGTCGCGACGCAGGCGGCCGCCGGGACCGCGAGCATCTCGGCCACGCCCTGCGGCACTCCGCGCCGCTGCAGCGCGGCGGCCCAGCCCGGTGCCACCAGCACGAGCGCGGCCGTGGCGAGGACGGAGAGGGCGAATCCGAGGTCGACCGCGAGCGCCGGGTCGACGACCAGCAGGACCAGCACCGCCGCCGCGACCGCCGGCACCGTCGAGCGGCCGCGGCCGAGCGCGAGCGCCAGCAGCACGATCCCGCCCATCACCGCGGCCCGCACGACACTGGGCGACGGCCGGGCGAGCACCACGAAGCCCAGGACGGCCGCTCCGGCCAGGACCGCGGCGAAGCGTGGATCGGCGCGGAGGAGGCGGAGCAGGCCCAGCACCGCGCCGCCCACGATGGCGAGGTTCGCCCCGGACACCGCGGTGAGGTGCGTGAGCCCGGCGGCGCGGAAGTCCTCGTCGACCTCGGTCGTCTGCTCGCGGGTGTCACCGACCGCGAGGTCGGGGAGCAGGCCCGCCGAATCCTCCGGCAGCACGTCCGCCGCCCGGCTCAGGCCGTCCCGGAGCGCACCGGCGGCGGTCTGCCACCACGGCGGCGGGGTCACTGCGGTCGGGGCCCCGGGCACCCGAAGGACCGCGAGGGTCAGGTCGGCACGCTGGGCGGGCAGGAGCAGGCCCTCGGTGGTGACCGTCTGCCCGGGCAGGAGGTCGCGCCAGCCCTCGGCCGGGGCCAGCAGCAGCACGCGGCCGCCGGACCGCCACTCCCCCGCGCCGACCGCCGCCCTCTCCAGCTTCGCCGAGGCCAGCATGCGATCGGCCCCGAAGTCGGCACCGTAGGCCGGGCCGCGCAGGGGCCGTGGATCGTCGGTGAGCGTGACGCGGAGGACCGCGGCCGAGCCGCGCTCGGCGGCGGCACGCAGGGGGTGGTCGTGGACCTGGAGGGTGTGGATCCCCGCGAGCAGGCCCACCGCCAGGGCGCACCCTGCCGCGGCGATCAGCGCGAACCGGCTGCGGCCGGACCTGCGCCGACGCACGGCCACGACCAGGGCGACGAGGGCGACGGTGCACGCGACGAGGGCGGCGAGAGGCCCGCCGAGCACCGCGCAGAGCACCGCCGCCCAGGCGGCGAGGGCCGCCGGGACCAGGCGCAGGTCCGGCCGGGCTCGCGGCTCCTCGGCGAGCGCGCGGCGGTCGTCCCGCGGCCTCATACCGTCACCAGCTCCCGGAGCTGGCTGAACCGGCGTTCGCCGATGCCCTCCACCTCGCGCAGCTGGTCGACCCGGGCGAAGCGGCCGTTGCGGGTGCGCCAGTCGAGGATGCGTTGCGCGGTGACCGGCCCGACCCCGGGCAGCCCGTCGAGCTGCTCGACCGTGGCACGGTTGAGGTCGATCTTCCCGGCGGGTGCCGCACCGCCGCCTCCCGTCGGGGAGCCTCCCGTCGGTGAGCCTCCGGTCGGTGAGGCTCCTGGCGGTGCGGCACCGGCCGCTGCACCGGCGGCGTCGGCCGCGGCCGGGACACCGACCGCCACCTGCTCCCCGTCGGCGACCCGGCGCGCCAGGTTGAGGCTGGTCAGGTCGGTCCCGGGCAGTGCGCCGCCGGCCGCCTCGAGGACGTCGGCGACCCGGGCGCCGTCCGGGACGCGGACCAGGCCGGGCCTGCGTACCTTCCCGGAGACGCTGACGACGAGCTCGGTCGGCGTGGCCGTCGGCGCCGCCGTCGCGGTGGTGGTGCTGCTCGACCCGGTCGCGCTGTGCAGCGAGACCGTCGGCAGCGGCGGCACGTGCTCCGCCCGCGGCCGGGCGCTCCAGACGCCGACGGCGGCCACGACGGCCGCCACCGCCGCGACCAGCACCAGGGCGACAGCGCCCGCGCGACCGGGATCCAGCCGGGCGCCACGCCAGGCCGCCGGGACCCACCGCGACGCGACCCGCGTGAGCCGGCCCGGGCGGGTGCCGGGCGCGCGGGCGGGTGGCTCCTCGTCGGGCCACTCGTCCGCGGGTGCGGCGTCGTCGTCGCGGAACGGCTCGTCGGACCCGGCGAGCAGCGCGGCGAAGTGCGGATCGCCGGGTGTGCTGTCGGCGGCGTGCGGCCGCGCGGCCGGGGCCGGGCCGGCTACGGGAAGCGGAAGGGTGGGCGGATCGTCGAAGGCGGTCCGCCCGGGCGGGAGCGCCGGTCGGAGGACGAGCGGGAGCGGTGCGTGACGCGGCGGACGGGTGCCGGGTGCGGGTGCTTGCGCGGAGCGCGCCTCGTGCGCCCTCCCGCCCGTGGGGTACGGGCGGCCCACGGGTGTCCCGAGCAGCGCGGACAGCCGCGCCGCGGACCGGGTGTGAGGGGAGCTCCGTGCCACGACCGCGACGCTAGGGCCACCGACGGCCGTTTCCGGGCCGGGTGCGTCGCCTGTGGACGGAGAGGTCGGGGTGGGGACAGAACGGCTCGCCGCGACCGGCGTCGCCCGGATGCGTCGGCGCTGCGGTGCAGGATGGGCGGAGGACTGTCGTGTGCGAAGGCCGCACCCCACCGCACCACCATGCGCGGGCGTCGAACCCGTCGCCGCCGACCGGGCGCGACGCGCGACTCCCCCGGCATGACCGTGCCCCGACGCGCTACCCCCGCGGCACCACCACGACCCCCAGGGCGCCGTTGCCGACGTGGGCGCCGATGACGGCGCTGATCTCCGAGACCACCGGCCGCGGGGAGCGGGGGAGGCGTTCGGCGAGGCGGTCCGCCAGCTCCTCCGCCCGTTCGGGGACGCCGAGGTGGTGCACCGCGACGTCCGCCTCCCCACCGGCGGCGGCGACCGCGTGCTCCACCAGCCGCTGGGTCGCGCGGGCGGAGGTGCGCACCTTCTCCAGGGCGGTGATCCGGCCGTCGACCAGGTGCAGCAGCGGCTTGACGGCGAGCACCGTCCCCAGCACGGCCGCGGCGGCACCGATCCGGCCGCCGCGGCGGAGCCGGTCCAGCTCGTCGACGCAGAAGATCACGCGGCAGCGCGCGGCCACGGCGGCGGCGGCCTCCTCGACCTCCGCGGGCTCCGCGCCCTCGGCGGCGGCGCGGTCGGCGGCCAGGACCGCGAAGCCCAGGCCCATCCCCATCGCGCGGGAGTCGACGACCCGGACGCGGTCCGGGTCGACCTGCTCGGCCGCCAGGCGGGCCGCCTCCCAGGTGCCCGACAGTTCGCGGGACAGGTGCACGGAGACGACCGCGGAGGCCCCCTCGGCGAGGAGCTCGCGGTAGGTCCCGGCGAACGCCTCGGGGGTGGGGCGCGAGGTCTGGACGTCGAGGCGGCGGTCCGCGATCGCCGCGCTCAGCTCGCCGGGACCGATGTCGACGCCGTCGCGCACCACCCGGTCCCCCAGCCGCACCTCCAACGGCACGACGCGCACGGCGCCGGCCAGGGACGACGGCAGGTCGGCGGTCGAGTCGGTCACCACCGCGACCCGGCCCGCCACGCTCTCGGCACCGGCGCGCCCCGCCGCGCCCGCGGCCTCGCCCGAGTCGTGGTCGGCACCGTCCACCGCGGCGCCGCTCGTGTCCGCGCAGCCGAAGGTCGCGGTGTCGGCTCGCTCGGTCACGGCTGCGGACCCAGCGTGGAGCTCCGTGTCGGGAGCGGGATCGGGCACGGGGCCGAACCTAGAACCTCGTCAGTCGATCTCCAACCACCGGCGCCGTTCACCGCCGTGGCGCTCCCACGACCGGCTGCGACCCGACGCCGTGTGCCGTACCGGGCCGGGCCCCCTCGCACCGCTCCCACTCCCCCCTCAGCAGGTCGGCGAGCGTCTCCCCCACCCGGCGGTGCGCCTCCCAGCCCCAGTGCATCCCGTCCGGGTTGCCGTGCCCGCCGAGGACGTGCGCCGCGACCAGGGTCGGCGCGTCGAGCACCCGCACCCCGTGCGCGCCGGCCCAGGCCCGGGTGGCCCCCTCGGCCGCCGTGCGTCCGGCGTGGACGCCGCCGTAGACCGCGGCCCGGTGCACGGACGGCAGCATCGCGACGACCGGGATCCCGGGCCGCAGCGTCGTCACCGCCGCGCGGCACCGCTCCAGGTAGGAGATCGTCAGCCGCGGCGGGAGCGCGACCGGGCCGCCGCCGGGCAGCGAGGCGAACGCCCGCGACAGCCAGGGCTGGGCCCGCAGGTACGCGTCGCGGACGTGCCCGCGGACGGCTGCGGGACGCACGACGGGGATCAGCTCCCGCAGCGCCGTCGGCAGCGGCGAGGGCAGGGCGTCCATCCCGCCCACCCCGAGCACGAGCGCGTCGATCCGCGGCATCGTCGCCCACACCCGCGGGTCGTGGGTCAGGGCGTGCCAGGCGTGGCGGGCCGTCCAGCCGATCCCGGCGACGAGCTCGACCCGGCCGCCGAGCGCGGTCGCCGCGACCTGCGGCCAGATCCGCGGGTGGTCGGCGGGTTCGGCCCGTTCGGGGCCGTGGAACGCGAGCGAGTCGCCCAGGACCAGCAGTTCAGGTGGTGACACCGATGTTGTACCCGGACAGCCGCCAGCGCGGGTGGTCGGCGCGCCGCGCGACGACCGCCCACTTGCAGTTCCCCATGCCGCCGATGATCGGCCAGACGGCCTCGGGCAGGTCCAGCAGCCCGGACACCAGGCCGCCGATCATCCCGCCGTGCGCCACGATCAGCAGGGACTGCGCGCCGGGCTCCTCGGCCAGGTCGGCGTCGATCTCCTCGACGACGGGCAACGACCGCCGCACGACGTCCACCCGGGACTCCCCGCCCGGCGGCGTCCAGCGCGGGTCGCCGCGCCACTCCGCGATCTGGCCCGGGTAGTCGACCTCCACCTCGTCGACGCGGCGGCCCTGCCACTCGCCCAGGTGCGTCTCGCGCAGTCGCGTGTCCAGCTTGACCGGCAGGCCGAGGACGTCCGCGATGGTGTTCGCCGTGTCGACCGCGCGGGTGAGGTCGGAGCTGACGATGCGGTCGAAGGGCATCGCACCGAGCACCGGGGCGGCCCGCAGCGCCTGCTCCCTGCCCTCCTCGGTGAGCTGCGAGTCGATGTGCCCCTGCATGCGGCCGGCGACGTTGTAGTCCGTCTGCCCGTGCCGCAGCAGGACGACCCGGCGGAGCGTCACACCGACTCCTCGGGCGGGGTGGTGCGGGCCTCGGGGAAGTCGATGGCCGGGCAGTCCTTCCACAGCCGGTCCAGCCCGTAGAAGCCGCGCTCCTCGGTGTGCTGGACGTGCACCACGACGTCCGTGTAGTCCAGCAGGACCCACCGGCCCTCGCGGGTGCCCTCGCGGCGGGTCGGCTTCACGCCGTGCTCGCGGAGCTTCTCCTCCACCCCGTCGACGATCGCCTGGACCTGCCGCTCGTTGGGCGCCGAGGCGAGGACGAAGCAGTCGGTGATCACGAGCTGCCCCGACACGTCGAGCACGACGATGTCCTGGGCCAGCTTGTCCGCGGCGGCGGTCACCGCCACCCGGGCGATCTCCACCGCCTGTGCCGTTGCCGCCACTCGGCCTCCCTCCGCGCGGCCGGACATCGGCCCTCGCACCCACCAGTGTCGCAGGCCGCGCGCGGTGGGTCCGGTTCAGGCCGGGATACCCGCCCCGGCGGGCGCCTCGGAGGTGTAGAGCCGGCGCTTGGAGATGTACTGCACCACCCCGTCGGGCACGAGGTACCAGACCGGCCGGCCGGCCGCGACGCGGTCGCGACAGTCCGTCGACGAGATGGCCATGGCCGGGACCTCGACGAGCGTGACCGCGCCCTTGGGCAGGTGCGCGTCGGCCAGCTCGTAGCCGGGCCGGGTCACGCCGACGAAGTGAGCGAGCGTGAACAGCTCGTCCACCTTGTGCCAGGACAGGATCTGGGACAAGGCGTCGGCGCCGGTGATGAAGTACAGCTCTGCGTCGGGCACCGCGGCGTGGATGTCGGCCAGCGTGTCGGCGGTGTAGGTGGGCCCGCCCCGGTCGATGTCCACCCGACTGGTCGTGAACCGCGGGTTCGACGCCGTGGCGATCACCGTCATCAGGTACCGGTCCTCGGCCGGGCTCACGTCCCTCGCCGCCTTCTGCCAGGGCTGGCCGGTCGGCACGAAGAGGACCTCGTCGAGCGCGAACCGGTCGGCGACCTCGCTCGCCGCCACCAGGTGGCCGTGGTGGACGGGATCGAACGTCCCGCCCATCACCCCGATCTTGCGCTGCATCGCGGCAGGATATCCCGCCCCGACGGCAGGCAACGGAGATACGGGCGTCACATCCCGCCGCCGGCGGTCGCCCGTCCGGGCCCCGTCTTCCCGCCGCGGTGCCCGACCTCGTCGATCCGGAGCCCCGCTCAGCCGGCCGGCTGGACGGTGGCCACGCGGCCCCGGGCCTGCTCGCACCGCTCGGCGTACGCGGCCGCCGCGGCGGAGTGCGCCTCGGCGACCTCCGTCGCGTCACCCGTGCTGAGCAGGTCGAACTGCAGGCCGCGCCACAGGGCGACGATCTCGCGCCCGATCGTGCCCGCCTCCGGGTCCGGCACGCCCTCGGCTCGCAGCCGCCCGGTGACGAGGTTGGTCCAGTCGTGTCCGACCCGCGCCAGGAACTCGTCGAACCGGCCCGGCTGGTGCAGCGCCACGCCGTAGATCTCGAAGAACAGCCTGTGGAAGGGGTGGTTCTCGCGCGCGGCGATGCCGGTCCAGCAGGCGTCGAGGCGTTCGCGGAGCGGTCCGGGCCCGTCGAGGGCCGTCAGCGCGGCGGTGAAGGTCGGGAAGCGCGACGAGGCCGTGATGAGGGCCTGCGCGACCAACTGCTCCTTGGAGCCGAAGTAGTACAGGAGCATCCGGTTGTTGGTGCCGATGGCCCCGCCGAGCCGGCGCAGCGTGAGCCCCGCGATGCCGTGCTCGAGCACGTAGTCCGCGATCAGGCCGAGCAGCCGGTCCCGCTCGGACTCCGGCGCCCCCATGGCGCCACCGTACCGAGGGCAGGACCGACGGTCAGGAGCGCTCGTAGGCGTGGCGGAACTGCACGCTGATCCGGGCCGAGGCGGAGCGCACCTTCGGAACGCTGTGCTGCCAGGTCCGCTGGCAGGTCCCGCCCATCACGAGCAGGTCGCCGGGGCCGGGGAGGAAGCCGACGGAGGCGCCGCCGCCGTGCGGCCGGAGCCGGAAGGGCCGCACCCCGCCCAGCGAGATCAGCCCGACGAGGGCCGTGTCCCTCTCCCGGGCCACCCGGTCGCCGTGCCAGGCGACGCTGTCCCCCCCGTCGCGGTACAGGTTCGCCCCGACCTGCGTGAACTCCTCGCCGTAGCGCTCGCTCAGCAGGCGTGCGGCCTCGGCGAACACGGGTTCGGGCACCCCCTGGTCGACGGTCCAGCGGTGCGTGAGCCGCGGCTCGGGCAGCACGCGCTCGTACATCCGGATCTCCCGCTGCGCCCACGGCGTGCTCTCCAGGAGGCGGGCGAACAGCTCGTCCGCGCCGCGGAGCCAGCCCGGGACGAGGTCCACCCAGGCTCCGGCGCCCAGCTCGTGCCGGACCAGCCCGTGGAAGCCCGGGTCGACCTCGACGGCGGGTGCGCCCTCGTCGAACAACGAGGGCTGCCACACGAGGTCCACTCCCATGGGCCCGACGGTACCCCTTGTCGAACATCGGTTCGAGTCCTTCGTTCGATCGCGTCGCTCGTACGTCATCGGCGACGTGGGTATGATCTCAACATCCGGAACTGCTTTCCCAATCACTGGTACGGCCGCGTACGGTCCGTCCATGCCCACCACCACCGCCTCCCGCCGCCGCTGGGTGGTGCTCGCGATCGGCGTCCTCGCCCAGACCTCGGCCTGCTCGTTCGTCTACGGCGTCCCGTTCCTGGTGCCGGGTCTGCGGGACGCGCTGGGGCTGTCGCTGGCGGCCGCGGGCACCTACGTCGCCGCGCCGACCACCGGACTCCTCCTCACGCTGATCGCCTGGGGTGCGGTCGCGGACCGGTTCGGCGAGCGGCGGGTGATGGCGTCCGGCCTGCTGCTGGCGGGTCTGGTGGTGGGCACGGTGGCACTGCTGCCCCATCCGGGGCACGCGGCCGTGCTGGGCCTGCTGGCCCTGGGCGGAGCGGCGTCGGCCAGCGTGTTCGCCGCGAGCGGGCGCATGATCATGGGCTGGTTCCCGCGGACCGAGCGCGGGCTGGCGATGGGCATCCGGCAGACCGCGCAGCCGCTGGGCGTCGCGCTCGCCGGACTCGTGCTGCCGAGCCTGGCCGAGCGGATCGGCACGATCGATGCGCTGATCGTCCCGGCGGTCCTGTGCGTGGTCTCGGCCCTGCTGGTGGCCGCGTTCGCGCCGGACCCGGAGCGACCGCCACGGGCCGAGGGGGCGCGCGAGGGCTCGCCGTACGGGACTCCGCTGCTGTGGCGGGTGCACGCCGCGAGCGCGCTGCTCGTCGTGCCACAGTTCGCGATCAGCGCGTTCGCGACCGAGTACCTGGTGCGTCAGCAGGGCTGGAGCGCCGCGGGGGCGGGGGCGTTCGTGGCGGCGATCCAGATCGCCGGGGCGCTCTCGCGCATCGGGTCCGGGGTGTGGTCGGACCGCGTCGGCTCGCGGCTGCGCCCGATGCGTCAGATCGCCGTCGGGGCGGCGCTCGTGCTCCTGGTCTTCGCCCTGGGCGACGCCGTGGCCCCCTGGCTGGCCGTCGCCGCGCTGGCCGTCGGCGGGATCGTGACGGTCGCCGACAACGGCCTGGCCTTCACCGCCGTCGCCGAGATCGCCGGCGCGACCTGGTCCGGGCGGGCGCTGGGGATCCAGAACACCGGGCAGAACGTCGTGTCGTCGCTGACCCCGGTCGCGCTCGGCGCGGTCGTCGGGGCGGCGGGGTACGCCCTCGGGTTCGTGGTCGCCGCGGCCGCGCCGCTGGCCGCGATCGCCCTCACCCCGGTCCGCGACGAGCCCGAACCCAGCTGGTGAGTCAGCCGATGCCGGCCTCGAGCGCGGCGGCGAGGAAGCGCAGCTCGGGCCGCAGGTCGACGCGCGCGGGCGACTCCTCGTCGGCGTGCCGGTACACGGAGTGCCGGTAGCTCAGCGTCGACGCCAGCAACACCGCCGCGCTGTCGACGCCCGTGCCGTCGCCCTCCCGCGCGGCCAGCAGCACGGCCCGGATCTCCTCGACGAACCGGTCGAACCGGCCGTGCAGCGCGTCGCGCACCGCGGGATGGGTGTCGGCCTCGCGCCAGAGCAGGTGGGAGAGCACGGCGGAGGAGTCGAGCCGCTCGTCGAGCACGGCGACGAGCCGGCAGAGGCTCTCCGTGACGTCACCGGGCACGACCACCGCGGCGCGGTGCACGGTCTCCTCGGGCAGCCGTTCGACCAGCGCCGACAGCAGGTCGACCTTCTTCGTGAAGTAGTAGTGCACCAGGCCCTTCGGCACGTCGGCGCGTTCGGCGATCTTCGAGGTGGGCGTCGCGTCGAACCCCCGCTCGGCGAAGAGTTCCTCCGCCGCGGCGAGGATGCGCTCGCGCGCCGGTTCCGGTGCGGTCATCGCGTCCCATCCTGCACGCGCGAGGGGCCGCGAGCCCCGCGGGTCGCGGCCCCTCGACGTCGAACCGATCAGTGCGTTCCGGCCAGCCCGCGGTGGGCGCTGGTGGCCGCCGGCAGGGCGCTCGCGGCGACGAGCACCGCGAGGACACCGGCGACCCACGAGGTCCACGCGGCGCCGGTGAGGTCGCTGTAGCCCATCACCCACGGGGCGATGAACAGCAGCACACCGACGACGCCGTGCCCGTACTCGCTCGCCACCGAACCCGGTGCGGCGAGCGACCACAGGGCGGTCAGGGCGAGCACCACGCCGAGGACGACCAGCGTCCACGCCGCGGCCGCGTCCGTGGCCACCACGACGGGCGACAGGGCGGTCAGGACACCGATCACCAGGGCGACCCAGTCCTGCCACCGCGTCCACGCCTTCGCGGTCATCACGATCACTTCCCTCCAGGAGGACTTCCCGATGCCTCAGGTGTACGCCTTGACTGGCCGCCCGGTCAACCGGCATCGAGTGATCCACCTCGCACCGACCGATCGGGCCCGCCGGCCGGCCGGGGCGAGGTCCTCAGCGGCGGCTGCGGGCGGCCGCGTCGGCGAGGATCGGCAGGTAGGCGTCGAGCACCCACGGGATCGAGAGCACCGAGGGCGAGGAGCTGGCCGCCACCCGGTCCGCCCCCACGATCGGCGCGTAGCCGCCCGCCTTCACCGCCGGCATCTCCTGCACGGCGGGGTCGGCCAGGAACGCCGCGTCGAGGTCCGGCGTGCCGAAGAAGCCGACCAGCAGGTCGGACCGCAGCCGCGGCACGAGCTCCGCGCTGACCGTGTAGTAGACGGCGTCGCCGCTTGGGGCGTTCTGCTCGACGAAGGGCGCGGACGTCATGCCGAGGTCCTCCAGCAGCCGGACCCGGACGTCCGTCGGCCGGAAGATGCCGAGCTGCCCGCCGTCCATCCCGCCCGTGTACGCGAAGGTCGCCCCCTCGAGCTGCGGGTACTCCTCGACCGCCGCGGCCAGCCGGGACTGCGTGGCCACGACGAGCTCCTCCGCCCGGGTGCTGCGACCCAGCGCCCGGCCGGCGATCCGGGTCTGCTCCTGCCAGCTCGTGGCGTACGGCGCGTCCGGGTAGGCGACGACGGGCGCGATCCGGGAGAGCGTGTCGTACTCGTCCTGGGTGAGGCCGGAGTAGGTGGCCAGGATCAGGTCGGGCTGCGCGGCGGCGACCGCCTCGAACGCGATCGGCTCCAGCGACCGCCCGACGACCTGCGGCATCGGCTTGCCGGCCAGTGCCTCGCGGACCCACGGGAGCACGCCCTCGGCGTCGCCGCCGTAGTCGAAGAACGGCATCGCGACGGGCACGACGCCGAGCGCGATCGCCACGTCCTGGTTGGCCGCGCTCACCGTCGCGACGCGGGTGGGCTCGGCCTCGATCGTCGTGGCGCCGAGCCGGTGGGTGATCGTGACCGGGAAGCCGTCGCCGCCGCCGGAGGACGGGATGCCGCCGCCGGACGCGCACCCGGTGAGCGTCAGCGCGGCCAGACCGCCCGCGGACAGGACGAAGGATCGGCGGGACAGGGTCGGCACGTGCGGGCTCCCGGGTCGTCGACTGTCGAACATGGTGAGCCTAACCTCAGTTTTGTCCGGATCGGACGGGTCGGGACGGACGCCATACTGGGTCGGTGATCGGGCGCGGCAGGCGGGAGCGGAAGGCCAGGGAGAGCTCGGAGAGGGCGGTGGCCGCCGCGCTCGACCTCCTCGAGGGGCGGGCCCTGCACGCCGACCGGGTCGACTGGGCCGCCGCACGGAGGGACGTCCGGGGGGCGCTCGACGATCCCGAGCAGCTCGAGCTGAAGCTCTTCCACCTGGTCAGGCAGGCGGGCGGGCCGCACGGCGGGGTCCGCCGGGCCCGGCCGGGCACCGGCGCGCCCGACCTGCCGACGGTCGAGGAGCAGGGCGAGGCGCTCGTCGTCACCCTGCCGTCCTGCCCGGACGAGGCGTCCCGGGCCTACGTCGACGCCGCCCGCGCGGCCCTCGACGGGCGCTTCGCCGCCCGCTGGATCGTCGACCTGCGCGGGACCGGGGGCGGGTCGATGTGGCCGCTGCTCGCCGCCGTGGCGCCGCTGCTCGGGGAGGGCGAGGTGGGGGCGCTCGTGGACCGCGAGGGCGAGCGCACCCCGTGGACGGTGCGGGACGGCGTGGTCTCGCTGGGCGGGACCCCGCAGCTCCAGGGCGCGCCCGGCCAATTCGACGGGCCCGTCTCCGTGCTCACGGACGGGAACACGGCGAACTCGGGCGAGGCCGTGGCAGTCGCCTTCCGCGGGCGCCCCGACGCACGCTCCTACGGCGCCCCGACGCTCGGCTTCAGCACCGGCGTCGAGTCCGCGCCGCTCCCGGGTGGGCTGGTGCTCACGGTCGCGACCAGCCGGTTCGCCGACCGCACCGGCCAGCTGTACGGCGGGCCGGTCCCGCCCGACGTCCCGAGCGACGACCCCCTGTCCATGGCGCTCTGGGACCTGTGAGTGCGGATCGCCGCTCCGGCGGCCATCGCCGGACGCGACCTCAGACGGGCAGCAGGGCCTCGACGACGTCGGCCAGCTGGCCCGCGGTGCGGCACTCGTGCATCGGCAGGACCTCCGCGTAGCGGTGGGCGGCCGAGTCGCCGGTCCCCCACTGCCGCTGCGGCTCGGGGTTGAGCCAGTGCGCGTGCCGGGCCTGCCCGGTGAGCCGGCGCAGCACCGCGAGGTTGGGGTCGCGGTAGTTCGTGCGGGCGTCGCCGAGGATCAGCAGCGAGGTCTTCGACGTGATCGCCTCGCCCCAGAACTCGGCGAAGCTGCCGAGCGCGTGCCCGTAATCCGAGTGCCCGTCGAAGGCGGTGAGGTCGGCCTCGCGCAGCACCCGCTGCATCACCCCGGACAGCTCGGCGCCGGGCTCGAACAGGTGCGTGACCTCGTCCGTCTTCTCGACGAACGCGAACACCCGGACCTTCGAGAACTGCTCGCGCAACGCCTGCACCAGCAGCAGCGTGAAGTGCGAGAAGCCCGCGACCGAGCCCGAGACGTCGCAGAGGATCACCAGCTCGGGGCGTCCCGGTCGACGGGTCCTGTACGCGGGCTTCATCGGCACGCCGCCGGTGGACATCGAGCGGCGCAGCGTGCGCCGCATGTCCAGCTGCCCGCGCTTGGCGTGCTTGCGGCGCACCGCGAGCCGGCTGGCCAGCCGCCGGGCCAGCGGGTGCACGGTGCGGCGGAGCTGCGCGAGCTGCTCGGCGTAGGCGGAGAGGAACTCGACCTGCTCGGCCTGCTTGGGCACCGCGGTCTTCGCCACCTGGTCGCGCCCGCGCTGCTCGGCGGTCCGGCGCCGCACCTCGTCCTGCACCATCTTGCGGAAGCGCGCGATCCGGTCGCGGATCTCGCGGCGGCGAACCTCGTCGGTGAAGTCGTCCGTCGGGTCGCCCTCCTGGCGCATCGCGTCGAGGATCCGGGCGAGCAGCGTCTCCGGCGACATCAGCCGCAGCGCCTGGTAGGCCGACCAGCTCGGCTGGCCGTTGACGCCCTGCACGCCGGTGCCGCTGGCCCCGGCGGTGCCGAGCGCGTCGACGGCGGCGCGGGCGAGCTCCCGCAACGCCTCCTCGTCCCCGGCCAGGAGGAGGTCGGCGAGGAGGTCGCGCAGGGCGTCGACGTCCACGGGCCCCTCCGAGCCGTCGTCGGTCCGGGCCCGCGGCACCTCCACCTCCTGGGCACCGAGCCCGAGGGCAGGCGGGAAGTAGAGGTCGAACAGGGTGTCGAAGACCTCGCGCTGGCCGGAGCGGCGCAGCAGCGCGGACGCCAGCCCCTCGCGCAGCTCGCGCCGGCGCAGCAGGTCGAGCGCACCGACGACCTCGGCCGCGTCGACCGTCTCGCCCGGCCCGACCGCCACGCCGTGCCGGCGCAGGGCGCCGACGAAGTCGACGAGGTGACCCGGCAGCCCGTGCTCGGGAGTCGTGACGGCCATCGGGGCCTCCTCAGTTCAGGCGCAGTTCCGCGCTCGCCTTGACCTGGTCGGACTGGTGCTTGAGGACGACGCCCAGGGTCTGCCGGACGGCGTCGTCGTCGAGCGTGTCGAGGCCGAGGGCCAGCAGCGTGCGCCCCCAGTCGATGGTCTCCGCGACCGACGGGACCTTGCGCAGCTCCATGGCCCGCAGCACGCGCACGGTCCGCACCAGCGCGTCGGCCAGCGCCTGCGGCAGCTCCGGCACGCGGGTCAGCACGATCCGGCGCTCGAGGTCCGGGTCGGGGAAGTCGAGGTGCAGGAACAGGCAGCGCCGCTTGAGCGCCTCGGACAGCTCGCGGGTGGAGTTCGACGTGAGCAGCGCGAACGGCCGGCGGCTCGCCGTCACCGTGCCCATCTCCGGGATCGAGACCTGGTAGTCCGACAGGACCTCCAGCAGCAGGCCCTCGACCTCGACGTCCGCCTTGTCCATCTCGTCGATGAGCAGGACGGTCGGGTCCTCCCGGCGGATCGCGGTGAGCAGCGGCCGCGGGAGCAGGAACTCCTCGGAGAACACGTCGTCCCGGGTGGCGTCCCAGCTCTCGTGCCCCTGCCCCGCCGTGATGCGCAGCAGCTGCTTGGCGTGGTTCCACTCGTAGAGCGCGCGGGCCTCGTCGATGCCCTCGTAGCACTGCAGGCGCACCAGCCCCGACCCGGTCGCGGCGGCCACGGCCTTCGCGAGCTCGGTCTTGCCGACGCCGGCGGGACCCTCCACCAGGAGCGGCTTGCCGAGCCGGTCGGCGAGGTACACGGTCGTCGCGACGGCCGTCGACGCGAGGTAGCCGACGCCCTCGAGGCGCTCGGTGACCTCGTCGACCGATCCGAACAGCGGTGACTGGGTGGCCTTCACCCGGATCATCCTGCCTTGCGGGGGTGGGCCTCGCCCAGCCGTGTTGCCGATCGGACGTTCAGTTGGGGGTGCGTGATGCGTCACACCCCGCCGAGCGCGGTTCCCCGCGCCGGATCCCCGGGGCCGGTCGGTTCCTGTCGGGGGGTGCCGCCACGATGGGGGCATGACGACCACGCAGCCCGATCTCCGTTCCCGCGCCGAGGAGCTGCTGCAGACCCTCGCGGGCGAGGGCGCCCGGCTGCGCGAGGACCAGTGGACGGCGATCCACGCCCTCGTCGCCGAGCACCGGCGCGCGCTGGTCGTGCAGCGCACCGGCTGGGGCAAGTCCGCCGTCTACTTCCTCGCCACGGCGCTGCTGCGGGAGCAGGGCGCGGGGCCGACCGTGATCGTGTCGCCGCTGCTCGCGCTGATGCGCAACCAGATCGACGCGGCCACGCGCGCCGGGATCGTCGCCGTCACCGTCAACTCGGCGAACCTCGACGAGTGGGAGCAGACCTACGCCGAGATCGCCGCCGGTGAGGTGGACGTGCTGCTCGTCAGCCCGGAGCGGCTGAACAATCCGGACTTCCGCGACCGGGTGCTGCCCGAGCTGACCCGTACGGCGGGGATGCTCGTGGTCGACGAGGCGCACTGCGTCTCGGACTGGGGACACGACTTCCGGCCGGACTACCGGCGGCTGCGCGCCCTCATCGCCGAGCTCCCCGAGGGCATCCCCGTGCTCGCCACCACGGCGACGGCCAACGACCGCGTGGTCACGGACGTGACCGAGCAGCTCGGCCTCGGGTCCGGGCAGCCGCTGGTGCTGCGCGGCTCGCTCGACCGCGCGTCGCTGCGGCTCTCGGTGGTGTCGATCGACTCCCCCGCCGAGCGCCTGGCCTGGCTCGCCTCGCGGCTCGACGAGCTGCCGGGCGCGGGGATCGTGTACACGCTCACCGTGCAGGCGGCCGAGGAGGTCGCGGAGTTCCTGCGCGAGCGCGGGTACGCGGTGCGCGCCTACACGGGCAAGACGGACGCGGAGGAGCGGCTGGACGCCGAGGCCGACCTGCTGGCGAACCGGGTGAAGGCGCTGGTCGCGACGTCGGCGCTTGGGATGGGCTTCGACAAGCCGGACCTCGGGTTCGTCGTCCACCTCGGGGCGCCCTCCTCCCCCGTGGCCTACTACCAGCAGATCGGGCGCGCCGGACGCGCGCTGGACCGGGCCGAGGTGGTGCTCCTGCCCGGCCGGGAGGACCGGGAGATCTGGGCGTACTTCGCCTCCCTGGCCTTCCCGCCGGAGCCCCTGGTGCGGCAGACCCTGGCCACGCTCTCCGACCAGCCGATCTCCACCGCCGCGCTCGAGACGCGGGTCGACCTGTCCCGGACCCGGCTGGAGATGCTGCTCAAGGTCCTCGACTCGGACGGGGCGGCGCGCCGCGTGAAGGGCGGCTGGATCGGCACCGGGGCCGACTGGGTCTACGACCGCGAGCGGCACCAGCGGATCGCCGCCGCACGCAAGGCCGAGCAGCAGGCGATGCTCGACTACCTCGCCACGGACGAGTGCCGGCTGGTCTTCCTGCGCCGTCAGCTCGACGATCCCGACCCGACCCCGTGCGGCCGCTGCGACGTGTGCACCGGCACGGTCCGGTCCCCCGAGGTCTCCGCGGAGGTGTCCGCGGCGGCGGCCGAACGCCTGCAGAAGCCGGGCGTGCAGATCGCTCCGCGGCGCATGTGGCCGAGCGGGATGAAGGAGATCGGCGTCCCGGTGTCCGGCCGGTTGAAGGCCGACGAGCTGGCCGAGCCCGGCCGCGCGGTCGGGCGGCTCTCCGACATCGGCTGGGGCACGCGGCTGCGCGAGCTGCTGGCCGGGCCCGACCGGCCCGTCCCGGCGGACCTGCTCGACGCCGTGGTGCGCGTGCTCGCGGGCTGGGACTGGGCGCAGCGGCCGGTCGGGGTGGTCGGGATCGGGTCGCGCACCCGCCCGCACCAGCTCGAGCACCTGACCCGGCGGATCGCGGAGATCGGCCGGCTGCCGCTGCTCGGCACGCTCCCGCCGGCCGGCGAACGCCCGGGCACGCACGAGAACTCCGCGCAGCGGCTGGCCGCGGTGTGGGAGGCCTTCGACACCGCCGCGCTGCCCGATCTCTCGGGCCTCGACGGACCGGTCCTGCTGGTCGACGACCTGGTCGACTCGGGCTGGACGATGACCGTCGCGGCCCGCGCCGTCCGCCGCGCCGGCGCCCCGGCCGTCCTCCCGCTCGCGCTGGCCCTGGCGGGCTGACCCGCTTTCGTGCGGCCGTGGGTCGGGGCGCACCGCGCCCCCTACGCCCCATGATCACTGGTCGTGGATGGGAAGAGTCGAGATTCGACCGTCCTGCTCCACGACCGGCGATCTTGTCAGTGAATCTTGGCAGCGCTCCACGGATCTTCTGGCGGCTCCCCGGGTCCGTCAGGAGCCCACGGTAACGGCGCGGAGCAGCATGATCATCGGCGGTGGAGCGGGAGGGTCGGATTTCGACCGTCCTGCTCCAGAATTGGTGATCTTGTCGGCGGGCTCGGCGGATCGTGGTTGCACGGGCCGCTGCCGTACGGCTGCTCCCGTCCGGCGGGTTCCCGGCCTCCGGCGCCGAACCCGTCGCCGCCTACCGCACGCGCTGTAGCCGGGTGCTCACGGGGCCCGTCAGGGTGAATCACACCTGTGTACTACCTTCCGGGCTCGCCCGCACCGACTCCCCGTGAGAGAGGACGAGCCCCCGTGACGCAGACCCTCGAGACCATCCTCACCGATCCCGCGCGCCGGCCCGCCGTCGTCGCCGACCTGAACGAGCTCGTCGGGCAGGAGGTGAAGGACAAGGGCGGCATGTCCGGCGCCGCCGTCAAGCTCGGCTACCAGACGGTGTCGAAGATCAAGCCGGGCGTGGTGCCCGCGGCCGTCGACCGCATGCTCCCGCAGTTCGCCGGCGCGCTGCAGCCTTTCTACGCCGACTACCGGGCCACCGCCTCCGGCACCGATTTCGGTACCTACCTGGCCGGCCGTCCGGAGGCCGCGGACGCCCTCCTCGGCGTCACCGACCGGCGCGCCGAGAAGTCGAGCTCGGACGCGTTGAAGAAGGCCTACTCCAAGCTGCGCCCGAACGCGCGCAAGAACGTCGAGGAGGCCCTGCCCCGCCTCGGCACCCTGATCGGCAGGCACGCCGCCTCGGCCGGCGCCTGACCGACCGACCCCGCAGGCCGGCGGAGCCCGGGGCGCCGACGACGTCGCCCCGGCCCGCCCGTCAGGCCAGCCTGTCCGGCTCGCCCCGGCCCGTCCGGCCCGATCGGCCCCGATCGGCCCCGGTCCGCCCGGTCCGCCCGGTCCGCCCGGTCCGCCCGGTCCGCCGCACGGCTCAGCCGGATCCGGCCGGACCCGCCACCGGCCTCGCGGCCACCGGGCTCAGGTTCGGGGCGTCGCCACGCCCAGCAGGTCCGCGATCAGCCGCTCGGACAGCCCCTCGGGGTCGCCACGGAAGCCCTGGTCGGCGTAGTCGAGCAGCTCCGACGCGATCAGTTGGCCCACCGCGCCGGGATAGCGGTCGAGTGCCACTCCCGCCGCACGCCGGATCCGCAGGACGTCGTCGGTGTTCAGCGGCGACGGCGAGGGCCGCGGGGTCCACGGCCGGCGGGCGCGGATCGGCCCGCTCGTCCACCGGCCCACAGGCGGCTCCAGGACCACTGCTCCCGACTCGTCCCGCCTGCTGTCCCCGACATCCACGCCCCGGGGTTCGGCCCGGCACCGCCCGCCGTTAACCGGTCCCGGCACCGCCCACCGCAGCCCGGCCGGCCCGGCCCGGTACCGCCCCCGCAGCCCCGGCCCGACGCCGCCTCCGGGTCCGGAACCGCTTCGCAGCCCCCGTCCGACGCCGCCACCGCCGGCCCGGCACCGCCCGCCGTCACCGCGGCCGGGCCCGCCTAGGCTCGGCCTCGTGCCACATGATCTCGTGCTCAAGGGCATGAACGCCGCACACCGCCTGCTCCTCGCGGTCACCGGTGGCCGCGTCGGCCACGAGGCCGCCGGGATGCCGGTCCTCGAGCTGACGACAGTCGGCCGGCGCAGCGGCGAGCCCCGGTCCGTCCTGCTCACCGCGCCCCTCGTGGAGGGCGACACCCTCGTGGTCGTCGCCTCGCGCGGCGGCGACGACCACCACCCGGCCTGGTTCCTCAACCTCCGGGACAACCCCGAGGTGCAGGTCTCGCTGCGCGGCGGCCCGCGGGAACCGCGCCGGGCCGAGATCGTGGGGCCGGAGGAGCGGGGCGCGTTGTGGGAGCGCATCGCCTCCCGCTACCGCAACTACGCCGGCTACCAGCGCCGGACGGACCGGGAGATCCCGCTGGTCAGACTGGTGCCGGTGTCACCACCAGCCGGCTGAGCTCCTTCTCGACGACCGCGCCCTCGCCGGGCAGGGCCGCGCCGGCGGGCACGGCGAGGATCTGCAGGTCCGCGGCGTGCGGGCGCCCGACCGCGTGCCAGGCGTCGATGCCGGCCCGCAGCCGTCGCACCGCCGCCTCGCCCTCCGGCCCGAACGCGCGCACCCCGGACGGCTCGGTGACCAGCGCGGCGAGCCCGCCCGGCACCGCGACGGCCACCGTGGCCCGCCCCTGGCCCGTCGGGATCAGCCAGTACCCCGGCGCGTCCTCGTCGTCGCCGGTCAGCAGCCGCAGCGCGCCCGGGACGGTGAGCATCAGCCACAGGCCCAGCCCGTCCCACACGTCCGCGCGCTCGAGGGTCCCGAACGACCGGTGCAGCTTCCCCGGCTCGTCGAGCAGCATGGCGACCAGGTCGAGATCGGGCCGGGCGCCCTCGGGGACCTGTGCGAGCCAGCCCGGCCGGACCCGTTCGGTCGCCTCCGGCCCCGCGCCCGCCCCGCGCAGCCGGATGAAGGCACAGCTGCGGACCGACCGGCTCTCCAGCACCCCGTCGGGCCGCAGGTCGAACGCCACGGACAGCTGACTGCCGCAGACGGTCAGCGGCAGCAGCAGGCGCCCGCCCGGCGCGAGCTGGGCCACCCACTCCGGCCGGAGGTCCCAGCTGCCGACCGTGAGCACGATGCGGTCGTAGGGGGCGGCGTCGGGCACGCCCAGCGCACCGTCGCCGACCCGCAGGTCCACGCCCGTCACGCCGGCCTGTTCCAGGTGCCGCGCGGCCCCCTCGACCAGCTCACCGTCGATGTCCACGGACACCACGCGCCCGGACGGCCCGACGATGCGGGTCAGCAGCGCCGCGTTGTACCCGGTACCGGCGCCGATCTCCAGGACCCGGTGCCCGGGCGCCGGCGCGAGCTGCTCGAGCATGATCGCCATCATGGAGGGCTGGGACGCGGAGCTGGTCGCGACCCCGTTCACGACCTGGGTGGGGACGGCCTCGTCGGCGTAGGCGTCGGCGATCGGCACGCCGGGCAGGAACAGGTGCCGGGGCACCGCCAGGAACGCCTCGACGACCGCGGGGGTGATCGCGCACCCGTGCGTCCGGAGGCCGCGCACCAGCCGCGCGCGGGCCTGCACCGGATCGCTCCCGGGGTCGGTCATCCGCCGAGTCTGCCCCCGCGGGACGGTCGTCTGCATCCGCGCCCCGCGAGCCCCGCTCCGCGGCCGCGTCAGAGCAGCACGAGGTCGTCCGCGTGCACGATCTCGCGGCGGTAGTGGCGGGGCAGGTCGCTCGAGCGCCGGCCGATGATGCCGGGGAGCTCGGCGGCGTCGTAGTTCACCACGCCGCGGGCCACGACGGTGCCGTGCGGCCCGACGAGGTCCACGACGTCGCCCGAGACGAAGTCGCCGTCGACGCCGTGCACCCCGGGCGCGAGCAGCGAGCGCCGCCGCTCGACGACGGCGGTGACGGCACCCGCGTCGAGGTCCAGGCGGCCACGGACGTCCGCGGCGTGCTTCATCCAGAACAGCCGCGCCGACATCCGCCGGCCGGAGGCCCGGAAGGCCGTGCCGATCTTGGGTCCGTCCGTGTCGAGGGCGTCGGCGACCTCGTCCGCCGCGGCGAGCAGCACGGGGATGCCCGCGGCCGAGGCCATCGCGGCCGCCGTGATCTTCGTGGCCATCCCGCCGGTGCCGAGGCTGCCCGAGCCGGGCTTGGCCACGATGACGTCCTCGAGGTCCGCGGGGCTGTCGACCTCGGAGAGCAGGGTGGAGCCGGCGCGGCGCGGGTCGCCGTCGTAGAGCCCGTCGACGTCCGAGAGCAGGACCAGCGCGTCGGCGCCGACGATGTGCGCGACGAGCGCGGCGAGCCGGTCGTTGTCCCCGACGCGGATCTCGTCCGTGGCCACGGTGTCGTTCTCGTTGACGACCGGGATCACGTCCAGCCCCAGCAGCCGCTCCAGGGTGCGCTGGGCGTTGCGGTAGTGCGAGCGGCGGATCATGTCGTCCGCGGTGAGCAGGACCTGCCCGATCCGCTGGTCGTGCCGCAGGAACGAGGCCGAGTAGGCGTGCGCGAGCTGCAGCTGCCCGACGCTCGCGGCCGCCTGCTGGGTGGCCAGGTCCCGGGGGCGGCGGGCCAGCCCGAGCGGGGCCAGGCCGGCCGCGATGGCGCCGGAGCTGACCAGCACGACCTGTGACCCGGCGGCGCGGCGGGCGGCGAGCGCGTCGACGAGCCGGTGCAGGCGGGCGGGATCGAGACCACCGGCCAGGCTGGTCAACGACGACGACCCCACCTTGACGACGACCCGGCGGGCGTCGCCGAGCAGGCGGCGCGTGGCGGTCACCGCGACCACCCGCGGGTCGCGCCGTGGGGTCGGGCGAGTCGGGCTGTGGGCTCCGCGCGCCGCGCCGCCCCGTGAATCCCGGGGCGCGACTCACCGGAGCCGAGAGCCCGACTCGCGGGAGACGGGGTCACGGGGAGCCGTCCTTGTCGTCGACGTCCTCCCAGACCTCCAGCTCGTCGTCGCCGAGCTCTAACAGCTCCTCGTCGTCCCCGTTCTCGACGGCGTCGTTCGTCCAGCGGGCCTCGTGCGCGTAGCTCGCGCCCGCGGCCAGCTCCGCGTCGCTGAGGTGACGACGGCGGGCGAGCCTGGCGAGCTTGCGCTCGGCGGCCGACACGCGGGCGGACCCGCCCTCGACGCGGGCGTCCGTCCCCCGCCCGGACATGACGCGGGCGACCCCGGCCGGGGTGCTGGGCTGCCAGTCGAAGGTGACGTCGCCGATCGTGACCGGGCAGCCCGGGACGGCGCCGGCCTCCGCCAGCGCGTCCTCCACGCCGAGCCGGGCGAGCCGGTCGCCGAGGTAGCCGACGGCCTCGTCGTTGTCGAAGTTCGTCTGCCGGATCCAGCGCTCCGGCCGGGCGCCGCGCACCAGGAACCCGCCCTCGAGCTGCGGGTCCGGCTCGACGGTGAACCCGGCGTCGTCGACGGCCTGCGGGCGCAGGACGATCCGGGTGGGCTCGAGCACGGGCTGCGCGGCCCGGTACGCCGCGACCTGCTCGCCCATCGCGAAGGCCAGCTCGCGCAGGCCCTTCCGGCTTGCGGTGGAGATCGGGAAGATCGGCCAGCCGAACCGATCCCGCAGGTCCGCGGTCACGATCTCGACCATGTCCGCCGCGTCGGGCACGTCGATCTTGTTCAGGGCGATCAGCCGGGGCCGGTCGGCGAGGTCGCCGCCGAGCGCCGGGGTGTAGCGGGCGAGCTCGTCCTCCAGGGCCTGGACGTCCGCGACGGGGTCGCGGCCCGGCTCGAAGGTGGCGCAGTCGACGACGTGCACCAGCACCGAGCAGCGCTCGATGTGCCGGAGGAAGTCGAGCCCCAGCCCGCGGCCCTCGGAGGCCCCGGGGATCAGGCCGGGCACGTCGGCCACCGTGAAGACCTCGTCCCCGGCGGTGACCACGCCGAGCTGCGGGACCAGCGTGGTGAACGGGTAGTCCGCGATCTTCGGCCGGGCCGCGGACAGGGCCGCGACCAGGGACGACTTGCCGGCCGACGGGAAGCCGACCAGCCCGACGTCCGCCATCGAGCGCAGCTCGAGGGTCAGGTCGCGGGACTCGCCGGGCTCGCCCAGCAGCGCGAAGCCGGGCGCCCGGCGCGCCTGCGAGGCCAGCGCGGCGTTGCCGAGCCCGCCCCGCCCGCCCTCCGCGGCGACGAACCGGGTGCCCGGCCCGACCAGGTCGGCGACGACCTCGCCGCGCTGGTCGAACACGACGGTGCCGTCCGGGACGCGCAGCTCGAGGTCCTCGGCGTTGGCACCGGCCCGGAATCCGCCCTGACCCTGCTTGCCGTTCTTCGCGACGGCGTGCGGGCGGTGGTGGAAGTCCAGCAGGGTGTGCACACCCGGGTCGACGACGAGCACCACCGAGCCGCCCCGGCCGCCGTTGCCGCCGTCCGGACCGCCGAGCGGCTTGAACTTCTCACGGTGGATCGACGCGCAGCCGTTGCCGCCCGCCCCCGCGGTGGCGTGCACGACGACCCGGTCGACGAACCGCGACATGTCTGACCACTCCTCTACACACGACAACGGCGGACCTCCCGGGGCTGCTCCCCGGGTGGCCCGCCGCGCGCGAAACCGGTGGGTCGGGCCTCAGGCCTCGACCGGCACCACGTTGACGACCTTGCGGCCGCGCTTGTGACCGAACTGGACGGCACCCTCGACGAGCGCGAACAGCGTGTCGTCGCCGCCGCGGCCGACGCCGTCGCCCGGGTGGAACTTGGTGCCGCGCTGGCGGATCAGGATCTCGCCGGCGTTGACGGTCTGGCCGCCGAACCGCTTGACGCCCAGCCGCTGAGCGTTCGAGTCGCGCCCGTTGCGGGAGCTGGACGCACCCTTCTTGTGAGCCATGGCGCAGGTCTCCTTACGCGCTGATGCCGGTGACCTGGACCTTGGTCAGCGGCTGACGGTGGCCCTGACGCTTGTGGTACCCGGTCTTGTTCTTGAACTTGTGGATACGGATCTTCGGGCCCTTGGTGTGCTCGACGACCGTGGCGGTCACCGAGGCCTTGGCCAGCGCATCCGCGTCCGTGGTCAGCTTGTCGCCGTCCACGAGCAGCACGGCGGGGAGGCTGATCTCGGCGCCGGGCTCACCGTCGATCTTCTCGACGGTCAGCACGTCGTCGACGGCCACCTTGTACTGCTTACCGCCGGTCTTGACGATCGCGTACATCGTTGACGCACGACTCCTGAAACTCTCGGGGGGACTCATGGGCGCCCAATCCCGGTGAACACAGCACGGGGCGCACGCTGCGGCACCAGGGCCGCGGCTCCTTGACTCCCAGGGTACGGAAGGGGAAATCGCAGGGTCAAACCGGGTCCCCCCCGGCCGATCCGGCGGGACCGCCCTGCGTGCCGGCCCCGACGGAGGAGGTGACGGGGACGGTGACCGTGCCGGCCGCGTCCCCCTCGCTTGGCGGACCGGCCGGGCGCGACGCCGCCCGCCGCGACCTGCGCGGGCGGGAGGTGACGGCCGTGTCGTTCGCGGGCTCCGGCTGCGGGGGTGCCGCCGGGGCCGCGGGTGCCGACCCGGTCTCGGGCAGCGGGGCCGTGACGACGACCGGCTCGGCCGCCGTGCTCGGCGCACCGGCCGAGCGGGTCACCCGCCGGCGCTTCTCCGGCCTGGCCGGGGTCTCGGACGTCCCGGTGGGCCCGCTCACACCGGTGGTGTCCGGAGCAGCGGGGGTCCGGGGCGCGTGCCCGTTCGCCGTCGCGGCCGGGGTCGACTCCGCGGTCGACTCCGGGGCCGACTCCGAAGCCGCGGCGGCCTCGGTCGACGCGGCCGACGCGGTCGACGCGGTCGACGTAGCAGCCGGTCCGGTGTCGGACGTGGCGTCGGACGCGGTGTCCGACGCGGTGTCGGACGCGGTGTCGGACGCGGTGTCCGACGCGGAGTCGGACGCGGAGTCGGACGCGGAGTCGGACGCGGAGTCGGACGCGGAGTCGGACGCGGAGCCCGCCTGGGCCGAGGCGGTCGACGCGGCCGCTGCGGTCTCCGGCCGGGTGTCCGGAGCCGTCGGCTCCTCCGCCGGCACCTCGGCCGTCACGACGACGGCCTCCGCGCCGCCGGAGCTGCCGGCCGGGCGCTCGGCGCGTCGCCGCCCACGCCGACGGGCGGGCCGGCCGGTGTCCGGCTCGTCCATGCCGGCGGGCGCCTCGGGGGCGTCGGCGACCGGAGCCGGGATGACCTCGCTCGCCGGGGTGCCGACGGCCGAGCCGACGGTCCCCGCGGGCGTGTCCGTCTCCTCCAGGTCCGCGACCGGGACCGGCGCGGCCTCGCTCGTCGCGTGCCGCGCCGCCGCCACGATCTCGGCGGCGGCCGCCGCCGCGCTCCGCACGTTCGGCGCGGACGCCGACGCCGGCGCGTGCTCGGTGCGGTCGCGGTCCTCGCCACGGCGCCGGCCGCGCTTGCGGCCGCCGCTCTCGCCCCCGGTGCCGGTGCCGGCGTCGTTCACGGGGTGCACGTGCTCGCCGTCCGTCGAGACGATCACGCCCCGGCCGCGGCAGTGCTCGCACGGTATGGAGAAGTGCTCCAGCAGCCCGCCGCCGACCCGCTTGCGGGTCATCTGGACCAGGCCCAGCGAGGTCACCTCGGCGACCTGGTGGCGCGTGCGGTCCCGCGCCAGGCACTCGGTGAGCCGGCGCAGCACCAGGTCCCGGTTGGCCTCGAGCACCATGTCGATGAAGTCGATCACGATGATGCCGCCGATGTCGCGGAGCCGGAGCTGGCGGACGATCTCCTCCGCCGCCTCCAGGTTGTTCCGCGTGACGGTCTCCTCGAGGTTGCCCCCGGAGCCGGTGAACTTGCCGGTGTTGACGTCGATGACCGTCATCGCCTCGGTCCGGTCGATCACCAGCGTGCCGCCGGAGGGCAGCCAGACCTTGCGGTCCAGCGCCTTGAGCAGCTGCTCGTCGATCCGGTACTCGCCGAAGACGTCCTTCGGCCCGACGTGCCGGTGCAGCCGGTCGGCCAGCTCCGGCGCGACGTGCGAGACGTAGTTCGAGACGGTCTCCCAGGCGTCGTCGCCGGAGACGATCAGCGAGGAGAAGTCCTCGTTGAACTGGTCCCGGACGACCTTGACCAGCAGGTCCGGCTCCTCATAGAGCAGCGCGGGGGCCTTGGGCGCCTTCGGGCCGGTCTTCTCGGCCTTCTCCTTGACGACCTCCCACTGCGCCTGCAGCCGGCGGACGTCGCGCTCCAGCGCCTCGTGGCTCACGCCCTCGGACGCCGTCCGGATGATCACGCCGGCGTCGGCCGGGACGATCTCCTTGAGCATGTCCTTGAGGCGCTTGCGCTCGACGTCCGGCAGCTTGCGCGAGATTCCCGCCGCCCCGCCGCTCGGCACGTAGACCAGGAAGCGGCCGGCCAGGCTGATCTGCGTGGTCAGCCGGGCCCCCTTGTGCCCGACCGGGTCCTTCGTGACCTGGACGAGCACGCTGTCGCCGCTGCTCAGGGCCTGCTCGATGCGGCGGGCCTTGCCGTTGAGCCCGGCCGCGTCCCAGTCGACCTCACCGGCGTAGAGCACGGCGTTGCGGCCGCGGCCGATGTCGACGAACGCGGCCTCCATGCTGGGCAGCACGTTCTGCACGCGGCCCAGGTAGATGTTGCCGACCATCGACGCGGGCGCGTTCTGCCCGGGCGACCCGTTGCCGCCGCCGGCGACGAAGTGCTCCACGAGCACGCCGTCCTCGAGCACGCCGATCTCCGTGCGCGGCCCGCTCTGGCGGACCACCATCGACCGCTCGACGGACTCGCGTCGGGCCAGGAACTCGGCCTCGGACAGGATCGGCGGGCGGCGGCGGCCGGCGTCGCGGCCGTCCCGGCGGCGCTGGCGCTTGGCCTCGAGCCGGGTGGAGCCGCGGACGGACTGCACCCCGTCGTCCCCGGAGTCGCGCTGGTCCCGGTCCTTCTCGCGGCTCTGACGGACCTTCGTGACGGTGTTCGGCGGGTCGTCCTCGCCGCGCTCGTCCGCGGCCTCGCCCGACCCGCGACGACGGCGGCGGCGCCGGCGCCGGCGCGTGCCGGCCTCGCCCTCGGCGTCGTCCGTCTCGTCCGTGTCCTCGTCGGCCTCGGCGTCCGTGTCCTCGGCCTCGGTGTCGTCGGCAGCGCCGTCCCCGCCGTCCCCGCCGTCGGTGGCGTCGGTGGCGTCGGTGAGGTCGGTGAGGTCGGTGTCCTCGCCGCTCTCGCCGTTGTCCCCACGGCCCCGGCCCCGGCCACGCCGGCCGCGGCGGCGACGGCGGCGGCCCGCGGCCTCGTCGTCGCCCTCGTCGGCGGTGTCGGCGGTGTCGGTCTCGTCGGCGGCCTCCGCCGTGTCGGCCGACTCGGTGACCTCCGCGGCGGCCCCGGTGACGTCGGCGGTGCCGGTGGCGTCGGTGGTCCCGGTCGCCTCGTCGGTGGCCTCGGGCTCGGCCTTGCCCGAGCGACGGCGGCTGCGGCGGGGCTTGGGGGTGACCTCGTCCTCGGCGGCCGGCTCGGCGGTGGTGTCGGCCTCGGCCGGTTCGGCGGCCGCCCTGCGCCGGCGGCTGCGGGTGGGCGCGGTGTCGGGCTCGGGGGCCTGGAAGAGCGGGGCGGGCGGCGCGAAGACCGGGGAGAGCGGGCCGTCCGTCGGGGTGTCCGCGGCGGGCTGCTCGGTGGGCTGCTCGGGGGCGGGCTGCTCGGCGGCGGGGCGACCGTCGGCGGACGGGGTGGTCTCCTGCGCGAGGCCGGCCTCCGCGGCCTCGACCGTCTCCGGGGCCGCCGTCTCCTCGGTCGCGTCCGACTCCGGCGCGGTGGGCCGGGTGTCGGTACCGGCCTCGGGAGCGGTCCCGCTCGCGGCCTGCTCGCCCAGCAGGACGGTGACGACCTGCTCGGCCGTCTTCCGGTCGACGCCGGCCTGCGCGCTGCGCGCGGCGTTGCCGAGGTCGGCGAGGGCCGCGAGCACCTCCTTGCTGGTCCGCCCGATCAGCCGGGCGAGGGCATGGACGCGCAGCTTCTCCGGCAGTTCCGACACGGAGAACTGCCCGCCGGTACCCCCGGCGGGCGCATCGTTGATCGACATTCAACTCCTTCGCCCCCGGGCGCCCCTCGAGGGCGGCCGCGCAGGGGCCTCACGCGTTCTCCCGTCCCGCGGTGCGGGCCGGGCAATCCTGGTCGCTCGGCGGTACTCGACGCCGCGTCCGTCCGGCCCACCCCGGGCCGGCGGCGGCACCGCTCCGCGGCGGTCAGGCCCGGGCGGTGACCCGGCCCGGACCGAGCGGATCGGTGAGGCGGCCCCGGTCGTCGAGCAGGCCCTGCGCCATCCGGGTCGCCTTCGGAGGCACCGGCGGCTTCAGGCCTGCGACAACGTCGAGTGCGCCCAACACGTCGTCGGGTCGAACAGCGGGTGTCGTCTGCCGTACGACCGCGGTCAGTATCGCACAGTCCGGGCCGGGGGCGGCCGGTTCCGGTGTGACTCCGCCCGGTGCGTCACCCGCGAGCGGACCGGCCGGGGCTGCATCGTCGCAGCTCGTGACGGTCGCGGACACGACCGCGGCACGGACGTCGATCTCCCTCCGCCCGGCCGGCATGACCCGCTCGACCACGAGGGAGTCCCGCGCCAGGAGCCCCTCGACGGCCGCCCGCAGCGCGGGCTCCGGGACGCCGGTGAGCACGATCCGCCACAGGCTCGCGTCGATCCGGTCGGCGAGCGCCGGCGGCTCGGCGACCACGGCCTCGAGGATGTCCAGGCCCTCGGGCAGCACCGCGTCGAGCGCGGCGCGCACGACCTCCGGTTCGACCTCACGGGTCAGGCCGATCTCGAGGTACTCGGCCTCGCTGGCCGTGCCGGTCGGCGCCGCACCGATCCAGGAGATCCGCGGGTGCGGGCTGAAGCCGTGCGAGTGCGCGACGGGGACACCGGAGCGGCGCACGGCCCGCTCCACGCTGCGGGCCACGTCGCGGTGCGAGAGGAACCGCAGCCGCCCGCGCTTGGCGAAGCGCACGCGGATGCGCTGCACGGTCGGCGGGGCGGGGTTCGCGGCCTCCCCGGGTCGCACTCGAGCCATGCGCCCAGGGTAGGCCGTGGCCCTTCCCGGACCTCCGGCCGGAGTGCGCCACGGAGCCATGACACCAGCCGGACCTGCGGCTGGGACACGGCGTGGAGCTCGTTTGCAGGCCACCGCGCAGCGCGTCACGGAGCCGTGACGCCGGCCGGACCGGCCAGGGCGACCGCACTGTCGAACGTCGGAAGCGAAACCAATGACAGGGAGCCCCCCGTTCCGCGGTTGGGCCCCGCCCCGGGCGGGGACACACTCGTCGCGGTCGGCACGGGCGCCGGGCCGCCGCAGGACCGGGCCGGACGCGGGAGCGGACGAAGGCGGGGTCGGGAGCGTGGACGAGGACGGGACGGCCGGACGGGCCGACGAGCGGGCGGACGAGCGGGCACAGGACCGCACGGAGGACCGCGCAGGGGACCGCGCCGGGACGCGGGCGACGAACGGGGCCGGGAGACCGACAGCGAACCGGTCCGGCCCCCGCGCGGAGACGCGGGCCGGGGACCGGATCCCGCACGGGAGCGACGACCCGGCGGCGGGCAACGGCGCCGGGCCCCGGTACCGCGGACCCGCGGACGTGACACCGGACGGCCCCGCCGACCCGGACCGCGCACCGACCGACGGCGTGCCCACCGGCTCCGAGCCCACCGGCTCCGAGCCCACCCGCTCCGAGCCCGCCGACCGCGGGCCCGCCGGCTACCGAGCTTCCGGCACCGGGCCCGAGCACCCCGGTCCCGGCGGCGGAACCAAGCCCGACGGCAGGGCCGAGTCCGACGCCGGGGCCGAGCCCGAGGGCGGCGCCGGGCCGGCCGCGGAGGAGAAGCCCCGCGCGCGCTCCCTCGCGCTGCGCCGCTTCTCCGTCGGGCGACGGCTCGGCGACGTCCTGCGCGTGGTGGTCGCCGCGGCGATCGTCACCCTCTGCACCATGCTGGCGGGCCTGCCGGCCGTGAACCCGGTCGAGTCGGCGATCTTCGCGCAGATCGGCGCGTTGCCCGCCGGATGGGCCCCGGTGGCCGCGGGGTTGCTCTGGATCGGGACCTGGGCGGGCGTGGCCGGGGCCGCGGCCCTCGCCCTCTACGTCAAGTACGTCCGGGCCGCGCTGCAGCTGATCGCCGCCGGTGGGGTGGCGTGGCTGGTGGTGGCGGGGCTCGACCGGCTCGTCCCGAACCGGCCCGTCCCGCCCGAGCTGGCGACCCTGCCCGAGTCGGTGAGCGCCAACCCCCTGCGCCTCCCGGGGCTGGAGGGGTTCGCCTACCCGGCCACCCACACCGCCGTCGCGGCGGCGCTGATCACCGCCGTCGCCCCCTACCTCCCGAGGAAGGCCGCCTCCGCCGCGTGGGTCGTCGCGATCGCGGTCGCGATCGCCGAGGTGTACCAGGGCGCGTTGCCGCTCGCCGTGTTCGCCGGTGCGGTGATCGGCTGGGGTGCGGGCTCGGCCTCCCACCTCGTCGGCGGGGCCCCGGGCCGCCGGACCTCGGTGGAGGCCGTGCGCCGGACGCTGGAGGAGGCCGGGCTGTGCCCGGCCACGATCCAGGAGATCCGGCCCCACCTGCTGGCCCCGCTCCGGTTCACGATCACGACGCGGGACGGGCGCGTGCTGCGGGCGCGCGCGGTGCAGCGGCTGCACCGCCGCGCGGGGCCCTGGTACCGGTTCCGGCGACTGCTGGCGACCGTCGACCTCCAGGACGTCCCCCGGCTGTCGAGCACCCACCACGAGGTCGAGAACGAGGCGTACGTCTCGCTGCTGGCCGAGGGCGCCGGGGTGCGCACCCCGCACGTGGAGCTGGCCTGCGTGATCGAGCACGGCTCGCCGCTGCTGGTCCACCGCCTGGTCGAGGGGCGCCCGCTCGCCGAGCTGCGGCCCACCGAGATCGACGACCGGCTCGTCGAGGCGGTCTGCGCACAGGTCGCGATCCTGGGCCGGGCCCACATCGCCCACCACGACCTGCACGCCGAGAACATCCTGGTCGACGCCGAGGGAAACCCCTGGCTGCTGAACTTCACCTTCGGCCAGGTCGCGGCCGGTCCGAGCCTCCTGGCCCAGGACCTCGCCGACGTCCTGATCACGCTCGTCTCGCTGGTCGGCGTCGACCGGACCGTGGAGGCGGCGCACCGGACCCTGTCCGCGGACCGGCTCGAGGCGGCCCTGGCCTACCTGCAGCCGCTCGCCCTGCACCGCGGCGTCCGGGAGCAGATCCTCGACGGTCACTACCTGTTCAGCGAGCTCCGCGAGGCCCTGGCCGACCGGATCGGGCGGCCCCTGCCGAGCTACCCCTCACCGGTGCGCCCGCGCGCCCTCGTCTCGATGCTGTTCCTCGGCGGGGCGATCTACCTCCTGCTGCCCCAGCTCGCCGACATCCCGGAGACGGTCGGGCTGCTCCGGGACGCCAACTGGTGGTGGCTGGCGCTGGCCGTGTTCACCGGCATGGTCGCGATCGCCATGTCGGCCGTGTCGCTCCTGGGGTCCTGCGACACCCACCTCCCCTTCCGGCGCACGCTCGAGGTGCAGGTCGCGGCCGCCTTCACCGGCCGCACCACGCCGGGTGGCGTCGGGTTCTTCGCCATCAACATCGCCTTCATGGAGAAGCTGGGGATGCGGCGCTCGCTGGCCGTCGGCGTCACGATGCTGAACCTGGCGGCCACCGGGGCCGTGTCGGCGGTGATCTGTGTCGTCGGGGTGTTCGCGGTGGGCATCACCGGGACGCTCGGCGGGATCCGGATCCCGACCGGCTGGCCGCTGCTGGGCACCGTGGCGGGGGTCCTCGTCGTCGCCGGGCTCCTCCTGGGTTCGCCGCTGGGCCGGCGGCGGATCGTCCGGCCCGGCCTGCAGGTCGTCCGGGAGCTGTGGGGCGCCATCCGGCGGCCGCTGCGCGCCGTGCAGCTGTTCGGCGGTGCCACGGCGTACCACGTGGTCTCCGCGCTCGGCCTGGCCACCTGCCTGGCCGCCTTCGACCCGCACTTCCCGTGGCTGGAGGTGCTCGTGGTGTTCGTCGTCGGCCAGACCCTCGGACACATCGCCCCGACGCCGGGCGGCCTCGGCGCGGTGGAGGCGCTGCTCGTGGCCGGGATGATCGCCGTCGGCGTGGCCCCCGCCCCCGCCGTCGCCGCCACCCTCACCTCGCGGCTGCTGACCTACTGGCTGCCGGTGCTCCCCGGGATCGGGGTGTTCCGGTACCTGCAGCACCGGGGGGTCGTCTGACGGGTCCTACCCGGCTCCCGGGTCGAGGACCAGCAGGGTCTCCCCCGCCGGCCGGAACCCGGCGCGCCGGTAGAAGGTCGTGCTCCGGGCCGTCGGCGCGAGGATCAGCCGCCGGTACCGCCGGTCGCGGGCGTGGTCGATGACGGCCTGCAGCAGCGCGCGCGGGACCCCGCGGTCGGCGAAGGCCTCGAGCACGAAGGCGTTGCCCACCTGCCCGACCTTGCCCGCGCGCGTCCCGGGCCGGGGCATCGGCACGATCTCGACGACGTTGATCGAGCCGATCGGCGTCCAGCCGGCCCGGTCGCTGCCGATCTCGGCCAGCCAGAAGGTCCGCCGGGGCTGCTCGACCCGCGCCCACTGGGCGAACGCCGCCTCGAAACCCGGGTCGGCGACCGGGCGCCCGGCCCGCTCCTCGGTCCAGGCCCGGCGCAGCGTCGCGAGGGCCTCGACGTCCCGCTCGTCCGCCACGCGGACGGTGATCTGCCGGGTGCCGGCCGACGGCAGGCCGGCCGGTTGCGGTTCCTCAGCCACCCAGCTCCCGTCCGACGGGGTTCACCACCGTCAGCGGGAGCAGCGTCGTGCCGCTCGGCCCGACCTCGATGTCGGCGCCCGTCGACGGGCACACGCCGCAGTCGAAGCACGGGGTCCAGCGGCAGTCGTCCTGCTCCCGCTCGGACAGCGCGTCCTGCCAGTCCGTCCACAGCCAGTCCCGCTCGAGGCCGGAGTCGAGGTGGTCCCAGGGCAGGATCTCGTCCTCGTCGCGCTCGCGGGTGGTGAACCACTCCAGCGAGACGCCGAGGGGTTCCAGCTCGGTCTTCGCCGCCGTGACCCAGCGCTCGTAGGAGAAGTGCTCGGACCAGCCGTCGAACCGGCCGCCCTCGCGCCACACCCGCTCGATCACCGCGCCGACCCGGCGGTCGCCCCGGGCGAGCAGGCCCTCGATCAGCGAGGGCTGCCCGTCGTGGTAGCGCATGCCGATGTTGCGGCCGAGCTTCTTGTTGCTGTTCACGGCCTCGCGGAGCTTGCGCAGCCGGGCGTCGACGACGTCCGGGTGGGCTTGCGCCGCCCACTGGAACGGCGTGTGGGGCTTCGGGACGAACCCGCCGATGGAGATCGTGCACCGCACGTCGTTGCGCCCCGAGGCCCTGCGCCCGGCCTCGATCACGCGGTGCGCCATACCCGCGATCTCGAGGACGTCCTCGTCCTCCTCGGTGGGCAGCCCGCACATGAAGTAGAGCTTGACCTGCCGCCAGCCCTGCGCGAACGCCTCGGAGACGGTGCGGATGAGGTCCTCCTCCGACACCATCTTGTTGATCACCTTGCGGATCCGCTCGGAGCCGCCCTCGGGGGCGAAGGTGAGCCCGGAGCGGCGGCCGTTGCGGCTGATCTCGTTGGCGAGGTCGATGTTGAACGCGTCGACGCGGGTGCTCGGCAGCGACAGCGAGGTGTTGGTGCCCTCGTAGCGGTCGGCGAGGCCCTTCGTGATGTCGGCGATCTCCGAGTGGTCCGCGGAGCTCAGCGAGAGCAGGCCCACCTCGTCGAACCCGGACGCCCGGACGGCCTTGTCGACCATCTCGCCGATCCCCTGCAGCGACCGCTCGCGCACCGGGCGGGTGATCATGCCCGCCTGGCAGAAGCGACAGCCGCGGGTGCAGCCGCGGAAGATCTCGACGCTGGCCCGCTCGTGCACGGTCTCGGCCAGCGGGACCAGCGGCGCCTTCGGGTAGGGCCACTCGTCGAGGTCGCTGGTGGTGCGCTTCTGCACCGTCGCCGGGACCCGCGGGTCCAGCGACTCGACGGCGGCGATCGCGCCGTCGCCGTAGGTGACCTCGTAGAGCGACGGGACGTAGCAGCCCGGCGTGTCCGCCAGTCGCAGCAGCAGCTCCCGGCGACCGCCGGGACGTCCCTCGGCCTTCCACGCCTTGACGACGTCCGTGATCTCGCCGACCACCTCCTCGCCGTCCCCGAGCACGGCGACGTCGACGAAGTCGGCGATCGGCTCCGGGTTGAAGGCGGCGTGCCCGCCCGCGACGACCACCGGGTGCGACTCGTCGCGGTCAACGGCGTGCAGCGGGATGCCGGCGAGGTCGAGCGTGGTCAGCAGGTTGGTGTAGCCGAGCTCGGTGGAGAAGCTGACGCCGAGCAGGTCGAAGGCACCCACCGGGCGGTGGGTGTCGACCGTGAAGGCCGGGACCCGGTGCTCGCGCATCAGCTCCTCGAGATCCGGCCAGACGGCGTAGCAGCGCTCGGCGAGGGCGTCGGCGCGCTCGTTGAGGACCTCGTAGAGGATCATGACGCCCTGGTTGGGCAGGCCGACCTCGTACGCGTCCGGGTAGAGCAGCGCCCAGCGGACGTCGGCGGACTCCCACGGCTTGGTCTGCGCGTTCAGCTCGCCGCCG
The DNA here is from genome assembly GCF_039542425.1 of Pseudonocardia yuanmonensis. Lineage (NCBI taxonomy): Bacteria > Bacillati > Actinomycetota > Actinomycetes > Pseudonocardiales > Pseudonocardiaceae > Pseudonocardia > Pseudonocardia yuanmonensis. Next base: position 75,362 of record NZ_BAABIC010000002.1, on the reverse strand, counting down.
ACGTACTGCACGGGCTTGGACACCCGCGGCAGCAGCGGTTCGAGGGCAGGGAAGACGGACCCTGACAGCACAGCGCTCACGCGGACCCAGGGTAGCCCCGCGGCGAATCCTCCTCGGCACACGGTTCCGCACACGCCGCCCCGCCACGCTCCTCGTGACCGGCACCACCGAGCGAGGAGACACCATGAGCACCCCGACCACCGATCCGACCACCGACCCCATCCGCACCATCGGCCCGAAGCACCGCGCGCTGTGGGCCTCCGGCGACTACGGGACGGTCGCCTCCGACCTGATCCCCGGCCTCGGCGCGATCCTCGTCGAGGCCGCCGGCGTCCGGGCCGGGCAGCGCGTCCTGGACGTCGGGGCGGGCACCGGCAACGCGTCCCTCCCGGCCGCCGAGGCCGGCGCCGAGGTCGTCGCCTCCGACCTGACCCCCGAACTGCTCGACCAGGGCCGGCTGATCGCGCGCGCCCGCGGCCTGGACCTGGAGTGGGTCGAGGCCGACGTCCAGCAGCTGCCCTTCGAGACCGGCGAGTTCGACGCCGTGGTCTCCTGCGTGGGCGCCATGTTCGCGCCCTTCCACGAGCGCGCCGCCGCCGAGATGCTGCGCGTCTGTCGCCCGGGCGGGTCCGTCGGCATGATCAACTGGACGCCCGAGGGCTTCGTCGGGCAGCTCTTCGCCACGATGAAGCCGTTCGCCCCGCCGCCCCCGCCGGGCGCGAGGCCCGCCCCGCTGTGGGGCAGCGAGGAGCACGTCGCCGAGCTGTTCGGCACGGGTGTCCGCGACCTCCGGACCGAGCGGCGCAGCTACACCCTCGACGTCACCGACTCCCCGCAGGACTTCCGCGAGTGGTGGAAGCGCACCTACGGCCCGACCATCGCGGTCTACAAGAACGTCGCCGACGACCCCGCACGCACCGCCGAGCTCGACGCGGCCTTCCTCGACTTCCTCACCCGCACCCGGTCGGGCGGGGTCTGGGAGTCGGAGTACCTCCTCGTCACGGCCGAACGGGTCTAGGGGCGGCCGGGAAACGGCCGAACGGAGGACGCCGGACGTATCGGGCGGTGTCATCCTGACCTCCTTCCCAGCGGACGGGGCGCGCGGATGGAGCCGATCGAGACGGAACGGGGGGACGACGGCGGGGAGGGGCCCGCCGTCGTCGTCCGGTTGCTCGGGCCGCCGCGCGTCGAGACCCGCGGGACACCGCCGCCGGCCCCGCGCGGCCGCAAGCCCTGGGCGCTGCTCGCGCTGCTGCTGACCTCGACCGGACCCGTGCCGCGCGGGCGCGTCCAGGAGCTGCTCTTCCCGGACGCCGAGGACCCGCAGGCCGCGCTGCGCTGGACGCTGAGCCAGGTGCGCCGCGCCGTGGGGGACGCGGTACGCATCGCCGGGGACCCGCTCACGTGCGAGATCGGCGAGGGGGTGCGGGTCGACGTGGTCGACCTCCTGGCCGGGCGGGCACCCGCCGGATGGCCGCTGACCGAGGCCACCCTGCCGCTGCTGGAGTGCGCCGAGCCGGACGTGCCGGAGTTCGCCGCGTGGCTGCACGGCCGGCGGCACGCCCTGGCGCAGGCCGGGGCGCGGCTCCAGCGGCGGCACCGGACCCGCAACCACTCCCCCGCGAGCCGCTCGGCGGTGCGGGAGCTCGTCCGCATCGGCGAGCACGTGATGGACTCGGGGGCGGCGCGCGACGGAACCGGGATCCTCGCCGGCGCCGTCCGGCGGGCCCGCGAGCTGGGCGACGACGTCGTGCTCGCCGAGGCGCTCGCGCACTACGGGCGCGGCTACGTGCACGCCGTGGCCAGCACCGACCCGGGTGCGGCCGCCGCCCTGCGCGAGGCCGACCGGCTGGCGACGCGCGAGGGCCTGGCCGAGGTCGCCGCGCTCGCCCGCCGGGAGCTGGGCTTCGTCGCCACGGCGACCGGCGACTTCCCCACGGCGCTGCGGATGCTCGAGAGCGCCGACGCGGCCGCCGGGGAGCGGCCGGAGCAGCGGGCCGGCGTGGCGCACGTGCGCGGGTTCGCGCTGATCGACACCGGGCTCTCGGAGTGGGCGGTGCGCGAGCTCGACGCCGCGGTCGGGCTCGCCGAGGCCGCGGACCGGCCGCGCGCCTTCACCGCCGCCGTGGCGATGCGGGCCCGGGCCCGGCTGCAGCGCGGGGAGGACGAGGCCGCCGCCGCGGACGTGGCCGAGGCCCGGGGGATGGCCGCCGACCTGCGGTGGACGTCGATGCGGCCCTGGATCGACGTGCTCCACGGCGAGGTCCTGCTCCGCGAGGGTCGCGCGGCCGAGGCCGAGGCCGTGCTCGCCGACGCCCACACCCTGGCCGAGGTGCTCGACGACGCCTGCTGGATCGCCCTGACCAGCCGCGGTCTCGCGGTCGCCCGCGCCCGCCTCGGCAACCCCGCGGCCGCGGTCACGGCGCTCGACGGCGCCTGCGCGACCCTCGTCGCCGACGCCGACGTGTGCTGCTGGATCGAGCTGCACATGCGGGACACCCTCTGCGGGATCACCGCGGACCTCGACCGGGACGCGGCGCTGAGTCAGGCCTCGACCCTCGCCCGGCGCGCCGAGCACACCGGGCTGGCCGAGTACGCGGTCCGCGCCGCCCGGCACCGGGCCCGCCTCGGCGATCCGGACGCCGCCGCCGACGCCCGCGCCCGCGCACTCCCGCACGACAACCCCGCCCTGCTCCGGGCCTGAGACGCGCCCTGACCAGCACGAACGGCACTCTCGCTCACTAGATGTGAACGAGAGCGCCGTTCGCTCACGCTGGACGGGCGGGGGTCAGTCGAGCAGGCCGGCGGTGCGCAGCGCGGCGCGGACGTCCTCGTGGTGCCACTCGTCCAGCGGGACCAGCGGGAGCCGGATGCCGCCGGGCATCAGGCCCATCTCGGCCAGCGCCCACTTCACCGGGATCGGGTTGGGCTCGGCGAACAGCGCGCGGTGCAGGGGGGCGAGGTCGGCGTCGATGGAGGCCGCCTCCTCGCCGTCGCCCGAGATGGCGGCCTTGCACATCCGCGCCATCTGCTCGGGCGCCACGTTCGCGGTGACCGAGATGTCGCCGTGGAAACCGCCGAGCATGCTGGCGCGGGCGGTGGCGTCGTCGCCGGAGTAGAGCGCGAAGTCCTCCAGCCCGAGCGCGACCAGGTCCCGGACGCGGTCCAGGTCGCCCTTGGCCTCCTTGAGCCCGACGATGTTCGGCACCTCGGCGAGCCGCTCGACGGTCGAGGGCAGCATGTCGCAGGCCGTGCGGCCGGGGACGTTGTAGAGGTACTGCGGGATGTCGACGGCCTCGGCGACCTTCTTGAAGTGCCGGTACAGGCCCTCCTGCGGGGGCTTGTTGTAGTACGGCGTGACCAGCAGGGCCCCGTCGGCGCCGGCGGCCGCGGCGTCCTGCGTGAGGTGGATGGCCTCGTCGGTGTTGTTCGCGCCGGTGCCCGCGATGACCGGCACCCGGCCCCCGGCGACGTCGATCGTGCGGCGGATGACCTCCGTGTGCTCCTTGACGGACAGCGTCGAGGACTCGCCGGTGGTGCCCACGGACACGATCGCCGCGGTTCCGGCCAGCACCTGCCGCTCGACGAGCCGCTCCAGCGCCTCGTGGTCGATCGAGCCGTCCTCCCGCATGGGGGTGACCAGCGCGACGAGACTTCCGGTGATCATGATCATGCCCTTCGTGACGCGAACGCGACGGCGACGGTAGCAAGCGCGGACGCGGCGGGCCCAGGGCGTTCCGGCCCGTGCGACCAGGGCCCCGGGCACGCGTGCACGGGCGCGCAGGCGGTGTGAGGACGGTGCAGGGGCGGTGCGGGGGGCGGTGCGGTGGCGGTACCGGGGGCGGTACCCGGGGGCGGGTAACGGGGGCGGGACCGGGGGCGGTGCGCGGCGGTACCGGGATGGTGCGGCGGCGGTGCGGAGGGCCGCTCACGGGCGGCCCCGGGACCGACGGACGGGTGCCGGGGAGGGGGCTGGCCCCACCCCGATCCGGGGGTGGACGCGCACGGGGACGGGGGCTCGCACGGACGACCGCGGCACCCGTCGCTCCCTACCGTTCCGGGGCAGCGTCCCCGGGTGAGGAAGGAACCGCGATGAGTGGGGTGCCCTCCCCGGTCCGGTCGGTCCGTCGGCGGTCCCGCCCCGTCCCCGTCGAGCTCCCGCGCCTGCGGGAGGCAGGCACGGCCGCCGCCCTGCTCGCCGTGGCCGCGCTCGGGCTGCGCTGGTGGGGCTCGCCGTGGCACGAGGTGCCGGTCACGCGCGTGGCCGAGTGGCACGTGCGCACGCTCCTGGGTCTCGGGCGCGCGGGGCGAGTGCCCGTCCTGCTGCTGCTCGGGCTCGCCCTCCTCGCCGTGGTGACGGCCGGGCTCGCCCGCTCGGGGCGGCTGCCGTGCTGGCCGCACCGCCTGGCGCTGGCCGCCGCCGGGGCCGCGACGGTGCTCGCGGCCACTCAGACGCTCACGCACTGCCCCGTCGCCCCCGGCGCCTGGCTCACCGGGCTGCTGGGACTGGTCGCGCTGGCCGGCGCCGCGGTGCCACGAACAGCACGGACCGCACCGTCGGCACCGTCGGCACGGTCGGCGCCTTCGGAGGCTCGGTCCGACACACCGCCCGGGTCGGCCTCTCGGCGCTCACCGGAGCAGGAGCGCCTCCAACCGGCGCGCGGCCACCACGACCCCGACCGCCGCCATGACCACGAAGTAGGCCAGGTGACCGAGCAGGCCGAGGTGGACGGCGCCGGTGGTGAGCCCGCGCATCAGCTCGACCGCGTGGAACAGCGGCAGGCACTCCACGAGGATCTGCAGCGGCCGCGGGTAGACGCCGAGCGGGTAGAAGGTCGTGGCGAACAGGAACATCGGCAGCACGGCCAGGGTGACCAGGTCGAAGTCCTGCCACGAGCGCATGAACGAGGTGGCCGCCATCCCGATCGCGGCGAACGCGAAGGCGACCAGGAGCGCGGCCAGCAGCGCCAGCAGCGCCCACGGCGAGGTGATCAGGCCGGCGACCGCCATGACCGAGAGGAAGCCGGTGGCGTAGAGCCCGCCGCGCAGCAGCGCCCAGCCGATCTCGCCGAGCGCGATGTCGACCGGGCCGAGCGGGGTGGACAGCATCGCGTCGTACAGCCGGTTGTACTTGAGCTTGAAGAAGACGTTGAAGGTCGCGTCGAAGACCGCGCCGTTCATGGCGGACGCCGCGAGCAGCCCCGGTGCGATGAAGGCGGCGTAGGAGATCGGCCTGCCGTCCGGGCCGGGCAGCGCGCCGACCAGCGAGCCCAGCCCCGTCCCCATCGCCAGCAGGTAGAACACCGGTTCGGCGAATCCGGACAGGATCGCGGGCCAGGTGCGGCGCGCAGCGGTGGCGGAGCGCAGCAGCAGCATCCGGGAGCGGCCCGCGTAGCTCCCGCCGGGCAACAGGCGGGTCCACGCCGGGGCGGACCGTGCGGCGGTGTCGAGCGCGGTCACGGCGCGAGCCTCCGGGTGAACAGCCGCACGGACAGCCACGCACCGACGGCGAGCAGCACCGACAGGTAGGCGAGATGCCCGAGCACCGCACCGGGCGTGCCCGTGCCGAGCGCCGCGGCGCGGGCCAGCTCGGTGCCGTGCCAGAGCGGGGACGCCCACGCCATCGGCTGCACCCACCCGGGCAGCGCGGCGACCGGGAAGAACGTGCCGGAGAAGAGGGTCATCGGCAGCACGACGAACCGGAACAGGGCGTTGAACGCCGCACCTTCGTCCTCCCGGCTCGCCGAGAACGCCATCACCGGCGCCGCCACGGCGGCTCCGGTCAGCACGGCCGCGGCGAGCGAGCCCAGCACACCGGGCGACGCGGCCCCGCCGAAGAGGGCGATCAGCACGAGGTAGACCGCGCCGGTGAGCGTCATCTTCGCGGCGACCCACAGGAGGTGGCCGAGCGCGATCTGGGCGCCGGTCAGCGGGGTGGCCGCCATGCCCAGGTAGATCCGCTGCCACTTGAACCCGGACAGCACGGGGTAGGTCATCTCGAACGCCGCGCTCTGCACCGTCGACATCGCCAGCAGCGCCGGCGCCAGCCACACCAGGTAGGGCACGCCGCCCGTGGCCGCCTCCGCCCCGGGACGCGCCGCGATGAGGCTGCCGAAGCCGAGGCCGAAGGCGAGCAGGAACAGCAGCGGCTGCAGCACGGACGACACCGCCGTGGCCCGCCAGTTGCGCCGGTACCAGCGCCAGAAGGACTCGACGACCAGCAGCACGCCGCGCACCCACCCGGGGGCCGCCGCCGGGGCGGCCCGGACGCCCGAGCCGACGGAGCCGGTCGGGATCCGCTCCTCGATCGCCATCAGTCCACCAGCGTCCGCCCGGTGAGCCGGAGGAACACGTCCTCCAGCGTGGAGCGCCGGACCAGCGCCGACAGCGGCCGCAACCCCGCGGCGTGCACCGCGACCTGGGATCGCTCCCCGTCGGCGGTGTAGAGCAGCGCGCGGTCCGGCAGCAGCTCGACCCGCTCCGCGTACCGCTCGAGGTCCCCGGCCGCCGGCCGCTCCTCGGCGGCGAACCGCAGCTCCAGCACCTCCCGGGTGGACCACCGCTCGATGAGCTCGGCGGGCGAGCCCTCGGCCACGATCACGCCGCCGTCCATCACGACGAGCCGGTCGCACAGCTGCTCGGCCTCATCCATGTAGTGCGTGGTGATGATCTGGGTGACGCCCTCGCGCTTGAGCTGGTACAGCCGCTCCCACAGCAGGTGCCGGGCCTGCGGGTCCAGCCCCGTGGTCGGCTCGTCGAGCAGCAGCAGCTCGGGGTCGTTGACCAGGGACCGGGCGATGGTGAGCCGGCGCTTCATACCGCCGGACAGCGGCTCCACCCGGTCCTCGGCCCGCTCGGTGAGCCGGGCGAACTCCAGCAGCTCGGCGGCCTTGGCCCGCACGTGCCGCCGCGGCAGCCCGAAGTACCGGCCGTAGATCTCCAGGTTCTCCCGGACCGACAGCTCGATGTCGAGGTTGTCCAGCTGCGGGACGACGCCGAGCCGGGCCCGGATCCGCGGCCCGTCCCGGTCCGGGTCCAGGCCCAGGACCTGCAGCGACCCCGATGTGCGCGGCGACACGCACGCGATCATCCGCATGGTCGACGACTTGCCGGCTCCGTTGGGCCCCAGGAAGCCGAAGACCTCGCCCTGCGCGACGTCCACGTCGATCCCGCGGACGGCCTCGAACCCGCCGAAGCGCTTGCGCAGGTCCCGCGCCTGGACCAGTCCGTCCCCCACGTCCTGCACGCTAACGGGAGGGGCCGACACTTTCTCGTCGATCCCGGATCTCGCGCTGGAACCAGTGCTCGTCCCGGACGTCGTCCGGCCCGAGCCGCAGCGCCCCCGGGAAGCGGCCGACCTCGGTCCAGCCCCGGGCGGCGTACCAGGCCGGGAGCCCGGTGCCGCCGCGTGCCGACAGGTGCAGCGTGCCGGCCCGGACCTCCGCCGCGGTGGCCTCGGCGAGGGCCCGGATGTCCGCCTCGGGGGCGTCGGCCGGGAAGCCGACCGCCCCGCCCGCGCGGGTCACGGCTGTCCAGAGCGTGCCGAGTGCCTGCGCGTCGGGATCGGTGTCCGGCCGGGGCCCGGAGAGCCCGGCCGCCAACGCCGGCGTGCTCAGAGGTTCGGGAACCAGAGCTTGATCTCGCGCTCCGCGGACTCGGGCGAGTCCGAGCCGTGCACCAGGTTGGACTGGGTCTCCAGCCCGAAGTCGCCGCGGATGCTGCCCGGGGTGGCCTTCTCCACCGGGTCCGTGCCGCCGGCGATCTGCCGCCACGCGGCGATGGCGCGCGGACCCTCGGCCACGGCCGCGACCACCAGGCCGGAGGTGATGAACTCGAGCAGCGACTCGAAGAAGGGCTTGCCGTCGTGCTCGGCGTAGTGCTGGCTGGCCAGCTCGCGGTCCACGGTCCGCAGCTCCAGCGCCACCAGCGTGAGGCCCTTGCGCTCGATGCGCGCCAGGCACTCGCCGATCAGGTTGCGGGCGACGCCGTCGGGCTTCACGAGGACCAGGGTGCGTTCAGTCACGCGACGGAGCGTAGCGACGCCTCCGGCCGGGTCGTCACGGGGCCGTCAGGCGGCGAGCGTGGCCGCGCCGAACGACACCGAGAACCGCTCGCACCAGATGCTGACGCTGGTCAGCCCGGCGAGGTCGGAGCCGGCCGGGACGGGGTAGTTGGCGCTGCCGAGGTTGCCCTTCAGCGGGCCCAGGTCGAGGTACCGGCCGTCGTCGAACACGTGCCACCCCTCGCGCCCCGGCAGGACGGGCGCGTCGGTCAGCCAGACCCGCAGCCGCGGCCCGTTGCTCGTGACCAGGTCCTCGAGCCGCAGCACGCGCGAGCCGTCGGGCAGCTCGAGCAGCTGCGCCTCCCCGCTGGTCGCGTGCTCGTGCGGGACGAGCGTGCCGGAGGCGAGCACGACGGGGCCGGCCGGTGCGGACCCTGCGGGGCCCGCGGGTGCGGCCGCCGCGGGCGCCGGCTCGGCCACCGACTCGTCGACGACGAGCTTCCACGGCTCGAACCACACCAGCCCGGCCGCGACGACCAGCGCGAGGACGACGGCGGCGGGCAGCAGGACGGACCGGCGCCGCCATCCGCGGCGCACTCCCGGGCGACCGGACATGCGCGCAGGATGCCGCGCCCGCGGCCCGATGACCAGGGCCGGACGTCCGCCGCTACTGCTGCTGGGAGGGCAGCTCGCCGCGCGCCATCCGGCGGGCGACGTCCCGGCGCATCCACAGCACCGTGCCCCAGACCAGGGCGAAGATCAGCCCCATGGCCAGCAGGGACACGTGGAAGATCCCGCTGACCAGCAGGCCCACCTGCAGGACGAGCGCGAACCCCAGCCCCCAGGGCCGCCGCTGCAGACCCGCCGCGACGATCATCAGCAGCCCGATCGTCAGGACGACCCCCATCGCGACCGGGTTCACCGCGCCCTGCGTGAACCGGGAGACCACGAGCAGCCCCAGCAGCACGACGATCGCCTCGAGCACCAGCAGGCCCGCGCACACGCCACGGAAGCCCTTCATGGGGTCCGTGGCGGGCGGCCGCACCGGCTCCGTGCTCACGCCGGCACCGCGCCCGTGGTCGCCGCGCTCACGCCGGCTCCTTCCCGAAGATCGACCGGGCCTCGCCCGCGGTCACCACCGAGCCGGTGACGATCACGCCGACGCCCGAGTCCCCGGCCTCCTCGGCCAGCTCGACGCCCTCGTCGATCGCCGCCGCCAGTTGCGGCTCGACGCTCACCCGCTCCCGCCCGAACACCTCGACGGCCAAGGCCGCCAGCTCGTCCGGGTCCATTGCGCGCGGCGACGAGTTCATGGTCACCACGACCTCGTGCACCGCGGGCTCGAGCGCCTCCAGCAGGCCCTTCGCATCCTTGTCCCGCATCACGCCGACCACCGCGACCAGCCGCGTGAACCGGAACTCGGACATCAGCGCGGCGGCCAGCGCCCGGGCGCCGTGCGGGTTGTGCGCGGCGTCGATCAGCACGGTCGGCCGGCCCGGCCCGCCCTGCATCGGCTCCAGCCTCCCCGGCGAGGTGACGGACGCGAACGCCGCCCGCACCGCCTCCGGATCCAGCGGCTGCTGCGGGCCCGCGCCCACCAGCGCCTCCGCCGCGGCCAGCGCGATCGCCGCGTTCGACGCCTGGTGCTCGCCGTGCAGCGGCAGGAAGATCTCGTCGTACCGGCCGGACAGGCCCTGCAGCTCCAGCCGCTGCCCGCCGACGGCCAGCTCGCGCTCGCGCACGCCGAACTCCGCGCCCTCGCGGGCCACCTGGGCGTCGACCTCGGCGCACCGCTCGATCAGCACCTCGGCCACGGCCTTGTCCTGCGCGGCGAGCACCGCGACGGAGCCCGGCTTGATGATCCCGGCCTTCTCCCGCGCGATGCCGAGGAGGTCCGTGCCCAGGTACTCGGCGTGGTCCAGCCCGATCGGGGTGATCACCGCGACCCGGGCGTCGACGACGTTGGTCGCGTCCCACCGGCCGCCCAGCCCGACCTCGACGATACCGGCCTCGACCGGCGCGTCGGCGAAGGCCGAGTACGCCATCGCCGTGAGCACCTCGAACTTGCTGAGCCTGATCTCGTTCTTCGCGTCCAGCAGCTCCACGAACGGCTCGACGTCCCGGTAGGCCTGCACATACCGCGCCGGCGAGACCGGCCGGTTGTCCAGGTTGATCCGTTCCGTGGCGCGCTGCAGGTGCGGGCTGGTGTAGCGGCCGGTGCGCAGGCCGATCTCGCTGAGGAGCGCGTCGACCATCCGGCTGGTCGAGGTCTTGCCGTTCGTGCCGGTCAGGTGCACGACCGGGTAGCCGTTCTGCGGGTCGCCGAGGACCTCGACCAGCCCCCGGATCCGGTCCAGCGACGGCTCCATGACCGTCTCGGGCCAGCGCCGGTCCAGCTCGGCCTCGACCGCGAGGAACTCCGCGTACTCCGCGACGGTCGACTGGGCCGGCACGACGTCCGGGGTGTCCGAGCCGCGGATCTGGTCCAGGACGTGGGCGATCACCGCGTCCTGGGCCTGCTCCTCGGGAGCCGGGACCTCGCCGGTGCCCTCGGGACCCTCGGGGGGTTCCGGATCCGTCACGACCGCACCACCGCACCCGACCGCCGGAGCGTGCTCATGAGGCCGGCAGCCCCTCGAGCCGCGCGGTGACCCGCTCGATCTCCGCGACGGCGGCCTCCCGCCGGGCGCGGATCCCGTCGACGACCTGGGCCGGGGCCTTCTCGGTGAACCTGGGGTTCCCGAGCTTCTTCTCGGCCTGCTCCAGCTCCTTCTGCGCGGCCGCGAGGTCCCGCCCCAGGCGGGCACGCTCGGCCGCGACGTCGATCGCGCCGGAGGTGTCCAGCTCGACGTGGACGGTGCCCGCCGACGCACTCCCTCCCGCGGAGGCGGCGTCGGGCAGAGCACCCAGCGCGACCTCGACCGTTGCGGTCGGCGTGAAGTCCGCACCGGGCGCGTCGAGACGGGTCAGGAACCGGACGGCCCTCTCGTGTCCGGCCAGGCCCGCGGTCTCCAGCCCGACCAGCACCGCCGCGACGGACCGGCGGTCCGGCAGGCCCTGCTCGGTGCGGAAGCGGCGGACCTCGGTGATGAGCTTCTGCAGCGCCTCGACACGGGCGACCGCCGCGGCGTCGACGGGCAGCCCCGCCTCCTCCCCCGGCCAGGCCGCGGTCACGACCGTCTCGCCGCCCGTCAGCGCGGTCCACAGCGCCTCGGTGACGAACGGGACGATCGGGTGCAGCATCCGCAGCAGCGCGTCGAACACGTGCCCGAGGACCGCACGGGTGCCCTCCGCCGTGGCCGGGTCGTCCAGCTGGGGCTTGGCCAGCTCGAGGTACCAGTCGCACAGCTCGTCCCACGTGAAGTGGTAGAGGCCCTCGGTCGCCTTGGCGAACTGGAAGTCCTCCAGCAGCGCGTCCGTCTGCTCGCGGACCTCGCGGAGCCGGCCGAGGATCCAGCGGTCCGCATCCGTCGGCTCGGAGGGCAGCGGCAGGGCCGGGTCGGCGCCGTTGGCCAGCCCGAACCGGACCGCGTTCCACAGCTTGGTGGTGAAGTTGCGCGAGCCCGCGACCCATTCCGCGGACAGCGACATGTCCGTGCCCGGGTTCGAGCCGCGCGCGATGGTGAACCGCAGCGCGTCGGCGCCGTAGGCGTCGATCAGCTCGAGCGGGTCGATGACGTTGCCCTTGGACTTCGACATCTTCTTGCCGTTCTCGTCCCGGATGAGCCCGTGCAGGTAGACGTGCTCGAACGGCGAGCGACCCATGGCGTAGGTGCCGAACATCATCATCCGGACGACCCAGAAGAACAGGATGTCGTAGCCGGTGACCAGGACCGAGTTCGGGTAGTACCGCTCGAGGTCCGGGGTCTCGTCCGGCCAGCCGAGCGTGGAGAACGGCCACAGGCCCGAGGAGAACCAGGTGTCGAGGACGTCCTCGTCCTGGCGCCAGCCCTCGCCGGTCGGCGGCTCCTCGTCCGGGCCGACGCAGACCGTCTCCCCGGCGGGCCCGTACCAGACGGGGATGCGGTGGCCCCACCACAGCTGCCGCGAGATGCACCAGTCGTGCATGTTGTCGACCCAGTCGAAGAACCGGGAGGACATCTCCGGCGGGTGGATCCGCGTCTCGCCGGAGCGGACCGCGTCCCCCGAGGCCTTGGCCAGGGACCCGACCCGGACGAACCACTGCAGCGACAGCCGCGGCTCGATGGGCACGCCGGTGCGCGAGTCGTGCCCGACGCTGTGGAGGTAGGGCCGCTTCTCGGCGACGATCCGGCCCTCGGCGCGCAGCTGCTCGCGGATCGCCTCGCGCGCGGCGAACCGGTCCATGCCGTCGAACCGCGTGCCGGAGTTCGCGATGATCCCGGACTCGTCCATGATCGTGGGCATCGGCAGGTCGTGCCGGCGGCCCATCTCGAAGTCGTTCGGGTCGTGCGCCGGGGTGATCTTCAGCGCGCCGGTGCCGAACCCGGGGTCGACGTAGGGGTCGGCGATGACCGGGATGTCCCGCCCGGTGATCGGCATGCGGACGGTCCGGCCGACGAGGTGGGCGTAGCGCTCGTCCTCCGGGTGGACCGCGACCGCCGTGTCGCCGAGCATCGTCTCGACCCGGGTGGTGGCGACGACGACGGAGTCCTCGCCCTCGCCGTACCGGATGGAGACGAGCTCGCCCTCGACCTCCTTGTGGTCGACCTCGATGTCCGAGATCGCGCTCTGCAGCGCGGGCGACCAGTTGACCAGGCGCTCGGCCCGGTAGATCAGCCCCTCGTCGAACATCCTCTTGAAGACGGTCTGGACGGCCCTGGACAGGCCCTCGTCCAGCGTGAACCGCTCCCGGGTCCAGTCGACGCCGTCCCCGAGGCGCTTCATCTGGCCGAGGATCGAGCCGCCCGACTCGGCCTTCCACTCCCAGACGCGCCGGACGAACTCCTCGCGCCCCAGCTCGCGGCGGCCCGGCTCGCCGGCCTCGACCAGCCGGCGCTCGACGACGCTCTGGGTGGCGATGCCCGCGTGGTCCATACCGGGCAGCCACAGCGCGTCGTATCCCTGCATGCGACGGCGCCGGGTCAGCACGTCGATCAGCGTGTGGTCCATGGCGTGCCCGAGGTGCAGGCTGCCGGTGACGTTCGGCGGCGGGATGACGATGCAGTACGGCGGCTTGCCCGACGCCGGGTCCGCCTCGAAGTAGCCGCGGTCGACCCACCGCTCGTACAGCACGCCTTCCACCTCCGCCGGGTTCCACTTCGGCGGGAGGGAGGCGGTGCGCGCTGGGAGGGTCTCGGTCACGCCGTCAAGTCTACGAGCCGGGTACGACACGTTTCCGCGGGTGGGTCACGGCCCGTGGCCGCCCGGTCGGCGCCCGTCAGCGCCCGGTCCGCGCCCGGTCGGCGCACCAGTCGGCGCTCCGGTCCCGCCCGGTCACCGGCCCCGCACCGGCAGGAACACGACGTGCAGGTGGCGGAACCCGAGCACCGGGGCGAGCGCGCGGGCCCGGACCAGCCCGGGGTCGAGCGCACGCACCGTGCCGCTGGACGGCTCGTACACCCGCCAGGTCCCGTCGTCGGCGATCCGCAGCGCGAGGCAGTAGTGCCGCGGCACGAGCGACCCGACGAGCAGCGGGACCGGCCGGCGGGCGGCCAGGGCGGCCTCGACCTCCCGGATCGCGGTGTCGACGTCCGCCGGCGAGGCGTCGTCGACGAAGCGGATGCGGTAGCGGCCCGCGGCCGGGGCGTGCTCGTGCAGCCAGCGCAGGAACCCCCACGGCGTGGTGCCGAGCGCCTTCGGCCAGAACCGGTTGGTCGCGGCGTGGATCTCGCGCTGCCGGTCGTCGTAGCGGGCGGCGAACCCGCGCACCGTCCCGCTCGCATCGGTCCCGCGCAGCTCCAGCCGCTCCAGCTCCGCCGGGTCGGCCCAAGTGGCGAGGGCGAGGAGCACCGCGCTGCCGCAGGTCGTGCCGTCGACCTGGTCCAGCCGGGCGCCCGCGTGCCGCTGCTCACCGAGCGCCTCGCCGATCAGCGGCCGACGCTCGCCGGAGAGGACCTTCACGGCCGCGACGGGCACCGGTACGGGCCGCGAGACCAGCCGCTGCGCCGCCCGCCCGATCGCCGACACCGTCCGCACCCGGTCACGGTAGCGGGGGCGGGACCGGCACGCCTGGCACCGACCGGGCGCGGCGGGCCGGGCGGCCCGGCACGACGGCCCCCCGGTCCCCGATCTAGGTTGGCGGCATGAGCGCGGAGCTGACGCCGGAGATCGTGGAGTTCCTCAACCACGGGACCCGTACCGGGATGCTGGCCTGGACCGCCGCGGACGGGCGCCCGCTGGCCGCGCCGGTGTGGTTCCTGGTCGAGGACGGCACCCTGATCTTCAACACCGGCCGGGACACCGCGAAGGGCCGCGCGCTCGCCCGGGACCCGCGGGTGGCGCTGGCGGTCGACCTGCCGGAGCCGCCGTACGCCTTCGTCCAGGTGCAGGGCGTGGCCGAGACGAGCGAGGACCCCGCCGAGCTGCTCCGGACCGCCACCGCGCTGGGCGGGCGCTACATGGGCGCCGACCGCGCGGAGGAGTTCGGGAAGCGCAACGGGGTCCCCGGGGAACTGCTGGTGCGGGTGCGCCCGACGAAGGTCCTGGCGCACCTGGACGTGTCCGGCTAGCCCCGGTTGTCGGGGTCGTTCGACGGGACGCCGCGCTCGGTGTCGGCGTCCCAGCCCTCCGCGAGCGCGGAGATCTTCTGGGAATAGTCCGCAGCGGCGACCTGCGGCTCCTGCGCCCGGCCCGCGGCGACCCCGATCAGGAACGCCGTGACCGGCGCCGCCGGCCGGCTGACGGCGTGCGCCACGTCCGACGTCAGGTCCAGCACGGCGTTCACGCTCTTCTCGCTGTCCACCTGGCCCTCGAGCCCCAGCTCACGTGTCACGGCGGTGATCCACTCCGACATGGCCTTCGCGTCGTCACTCACGGCGGGAAGGTACCCCGGCGCGGGCGGACCGAACCGTGGCCGGGTCAGCCGGCGAACAGTGCGGGGATCTTCAGCAGCAGCGCGATCAGCCCGTACAGGAAGGGCGCGGCCACCCACACCCAGGCCAGGACGACGAGCGCGACGGGCGGGCGGCCCGTCCGGTCCTCCGTACGCGTGCTCATGCCCGTGCCTCCTCGTCCTTCGGGGCCCGCTCCGGTTCGTGCCACTTCTCGGCGACCGGCCGCACCAGCTCGTTGGCGATGAAGCCGAGCACCAGCAGCACGATCATGATCAGGAACGCGGGCGTGTACTTCGACGGGCCGGCGACGTCCGCCCGGGCGTCGGCGATGGCGTTGACGATGATCGGTCCGAGGACCCCCGCCGTGGACCAGGCCGTGAGCAGCCGGCCGTGGATGGCGCCGACCTGGTAGGTGCCGAACAGGTCGCGCAGGTACGCCGGGATCGTGGCGAAGCCGGCGCCGTAGAACGACAGGATCAGCATGGAGCAGATCAGGAAGACGGCCTTGTTGCCCTCGCCGACGAGGGTCAGCGCGAGGTAGAGCAGCGCCCCGACGCCGAGGTACATCCGGTAGATGTTCTTGCGGCCGACGACGTCGGACAGCGACGACCAGACGAACCGGCCGAGCATGTTGGCCAGGGACAGGATCGACACGAACGCCGTGGCGGCGGCGGTGAGCGTCTGGGCCGGCGAGGCGTCCCGGAAGAAGTCCTGGTAGATCGGGTTGGCCCGCTCGAGGATGCCGATGCCGGCGGTCACGTTGAAGCAGAGCACGATCCACAGCAGCCAGAACTGCGGGGTCTTGATCGCGTTCGCGGCCGAGACGCTCGCGGCGCTGACCATCGACCGGGCCTTCTGCTTCGCCGGGTCCCACCCGGCGGGCTTCCAGCCGTCGGCCGGCACCCGGATGAGCAGCCAGCCCATCGTCATGAACACCGCGTAGACCACGCCGTGGACCAGGAACGCGAGCGCGATCCCGTTCGGGTCGGGGTCGTTGCCGGTGGCTCCGAAGGCGGACAGCATCGACGCGGTCCACGGGCTGGCGATCAGCGCGCCGCCGCCGAAGCCCATGATCGCGATGCCGGTGGAGAGGCCGGGCCGGTCGGGGAACCACTTGATCAGCGTCGACACGGGCGAGATGTAACCGATGCCGAGGCCGATCCCGCCGATGCCGCCGTAGCCCAGGATGACCAGCCAGTACTGACCCAGCCAGATGCCCAGCGCCGAGACGAGGAAGCCGGTCACGAAGCAGGCCGACGAGACGGCCATCGCCCACCGCGGACCGTTGGTGTCGACCTTGGTGCCGAACACGGCCGCGGAGATGCCGAGCATGACGATGCCCAGCGTGAACGGCAGGGCGCTCAGCACGCCGCTGATGTCCAGGCCCTTCTCCAGCGCCCCCTTGAACGCGCTCCAGGCGTAGACCTGGCCGATCGCGAGGTGGATCGACAGCGCGGCGGGCGGTACGAGCCAGCGCGTCCAGCCCGGTGGGGCGACGATGCGTTCCCGCGTGAGGAATCCGGGCCTTGCCGACGTCGGCGACATCCGACCACCTCCGTGCCGTCTGCGGGCGAAGTGTGAGCCGGTACTCGACCCGGCAACTCGTGGTATGCCCCGGGATCCGACTCACCACACCTGGGGCGCGGCGGTGTGGTGGAGTGGAGGGCGTGAGTGCCCCCCTGACCGGGATCCGCGTGGTGTCCTTCGACCACGCCGTGTCCGTGCCCTACGCCGGCCGGCTGCTCGCCGACCTCGGCGCCGACGTCGTCAAGGTCGAGCGGCCGGGCGGCGGTGACTTCGCCCGCGGCTACGACGCGGCCTGCGGCGACGTCTCCTCCTACTTCGCCTGGATCAACCGCGGCAAGCGCTCGGTGGTACTCGACCTCAAGTCCGCCGACGGGCTCGCCGCCGCGCACCGGCTCGTCGACACCGCGGACGTCGTGCTCGCCAACCTCGGCCCCGGCGCCACCGCCCGGCTCGGGCTCGACGGCGACACCCTGCGCGGGCGGCGCCCGACCCTGATCACCTGCGAGCTGTCGGGCTACGGCGAGGGCGGACCCAGCGCGGGCCGCAAGGCCTACGACGCGCTCATCCAGTCCGAGGCCGGCCTGCTCGAGCTGACCGGCGACGGCGACGTGACGGCCCGGGCGGGCATCTCCGTCGCCGACATCGCGGCCGGCGTTCAGGTGCAGTCCGCGGTGCTGGCGGCGCTGTTCCACCGCGAGCGCACCGGCGAGGGCGCCACGTTGCGGATCTCGCTGCTCGAGGCGCTCACGGAGTGGATGCACCAGCCGATGCTGTACGCGCTCGGCACCGGGCGGGCACCGGCGCGCTCCGGCGGGCACCACCCGTCGATCGCGCCCTACGGCCCCTTCCCCTGCGCCGACGGCGCGGTGCACCTGGCCGTGCAGAACGAGCGGGAGTGGCTGCGGCTGTGCACCACCGTGCTCGGCGACGCGGCGATCGCGGTCGACGAGCGGTTCGCCTCCGTGCGGGCCCGGGTCGAGCACCGCGAGGAGCTGCACGCGCTGCTGCACACGCGGTTCGCCGGGCTGACCCGGGAGCGGCTCGGCGCGCTGCTCGACGAGGCCGACATCGCCTGGTCCGCGGTCGGGCACGTCGCCGAGCTCCCCCGGCATCCCCAGCTCGTCGCCCGTGCGCGGTTCGTCGGGGTGCCGGTCCCGGGAGGCGAGCGGGTGCCGATGGCGGTCCCGCCCGTCGACTCCAGCGCCTGGCCCCCGCCGCTCGACGCCGAGGTCCCCGCCCTGGGCGCCCACACCGCCGAGATCCTGACCGAGCTGGGCTACACCGCCGAGGAGATCGAGAAGCTCGCCGGCTGAGGGCCCGAGAACGCGGAACGCCCGCCCCCGAAGAGGGCGGGCGTTCGCACGAGGTCCGCTCAGGCGGAGCGCTCGCCCCGCTCCCGGCGCTGCGGGCGCCGCGGCACGATCGTCGGGTTGACGTTCTCCTTCACCGTCTCCTCGGTGACGACGACCTTCGCCACGTCCGTGCGGCTCGGGATGTCGTACATGACGGGGAGGAGCACCTCCTCCATGATCGCGCGGAGACCACGGGCGCCGGTGCCCCGCAGGATCGCCTGGTCGGCGACCGCCTCGAGCGCGTCGTCGGTGAACTCGAGCTCGACGCCGTCCATCTCGAAGAGCTTGCGGTACTGCTTGACCAGCGCGTTGCGCGGCTCGGTCAGGATCTTGACCAGCGCGTCCTTGTCGAGCGAGGTCACCGAGGCCACGACCGGGAGCCGGCCGATGAACTCCGGGATCAGCCCGAACTTGATCAGGTCCTCGGGCATGGTGTCGGCGAAGCTCTCGGAGCTGTCGAGGTCCGACTTGGAGCGGATCTCCGCGCCGAAGCCCAGCCCTCGCCGGCCCACCCGGTCGGAGATGATCTTCTCCAGGCCCGCGAACGCGCCCGCCACGATGAACAGCACGTTCGTGGTGTCGATCTGGATGAACTCCTGGTGCGGGTGCTTGCGCCCGCCCTGCGGCGGCACCGAGGCGGTGGTGCCCTCCAGGATCTTCAGCAGCGCCTGCTGCACGCCCTCGCCCGAGACGTCCCGGGTGATCGACGGGTTCTCCGACTTGCGGGCGATCTTGTCGACCTCGTCGATGTAGATGATCCCGGTCTCGGCCCGCTTGACGTCGTAGTCCGCCGCCTGGATGAGCTTGAGCAGGATGTTCTCGACGTCCTCGCCGACGTACCCGGCCTCGGTCAGCGCCGTGGCGTCCGCGATCGCGAACGGCACGTTCAGCAGCTTGGCGAGGGTCTGCGCGAGGTAGGTCTTGCCGCAGCCCGTCGGGCCGAGCATGAGGATGTTCGACTTGGCCAGCTCGACGCCGTCCCCGTCGCCCCGGGTCCGGTCGCCCGCCTGGATGCGCTTGTAGTGGTTGTAGACGGCCACCGAGAGCGTGCGCTTGGTGGCGGCCTGCCCGACGACGTACTGGTCGAGGAACTCGTGGATCTCGGCGGGCTTCGGCAGCTCGTCGAGCTTCACGTCGCCGGTCTCGGCGAGCTCCTCCTCGATGATCTCGTTGCAGAGATCGATGCACTCGTCGCAGATGTAGACGCCGGGCCCGGCGATGAGCTTCTTGACCTGCTTCTGGCTCTTCCCGCAGAAAGAGCACTTGAGCAGGTCACCGCCGTCACCGATGCGTGCCATGAGTGCAGCCCCAGTCCCATCCGGCACGCCCTCGTCCGGGCGCGCCCACGTCGTCATGACGGTACCTGCCGGAGCCCGTCGCTGCGAGGATCGCAAGGCCCTGTCGGGATCGGGTCGGCAGACGGTCGTTCTGCGTTCCACCCCGCAACGTCACGGGATGGTGGGTGCTCCGGGGCCGCCCTGCGACGGCCCCGGGACACCGGCCGGCTCAGCCGACGGCGGACAGCTTCCGGCTCTGGATGATCTCGTCGACGATCCCGTACTCCTTGGCCTCCTCGGCCGTGAGGATCCGGTCCCGCTCGATGTCGTCGTGCACCTGCTCGGGCGTGCGCCCGCTGTGCCGCGCGAGGGTGGACTCCAGCAGCTTGCGCATGCGGGAGATCTCGGCGGCCTGGATCTCCAGGTCGGACACCTGGCCGTAGAAGCCCTCGGTGGCCGGCTGGTGGATCAGGATGCGGGCGTTCTGCACCGCGAGGCGACGGCCCGGGGTGCCCGCCGCCAGCAGCACGGCCGCGGCCGACGCCGCCTGCCCGAGGCAGACGGTCTGGATGTCGGGGCGGATGAACTGCATGGTGTCGTAGATCGCCATCAGTGACGTGAACGACCCGCCGGGCGAGTTGATGTACATCGAGATCTCGCGGTCGGGGTCCGCCGACTCGAGGCACAGCAGCTGCGCCATGACGTCGTTCGCCGAGGCGTCGTCGATCTGCACCCCGAGGAAGATGATGCGCTCCTCGAAGAGCTTGTTGTACGGGTTCGACTCCTTGACCCCGTAGCTCGTGCGCTCCACGAAGGACGGCAGCACGTACCGGCTCTGCGGCATCTGGAAACCGCTCATGACGAGACGCCCCCGTTCGAGCTCGAGTCCGGGACCTGCGCGGCCCGGCTGATCACCTGGTCGACGAAGCCGTACTCCTTGGCCTCCTCCGCCGAGAACCAGCGGTCGCGGTCGAAGTCCCGGATGATCTTCTCGACCGGCTGGCCGGTGTGCCCGGCGATCAGCTCGGCCATCTCCTGCTTGTGCCGGCGGAACAGCTCGGCCTGGATCCGGATGTCCGACTCCGAACCGCCCACGCCCGCCGACGGCTGGTGCATCAGGATCTGGCAGTGCGGCAGCGCGTAGCGCTTGCCCGGGGTGCCCGCGGAGAGCAGGAACTGCCCCATCGACGCGGCCAGGCCCATCGCGTAGGTGCTGACGTCGCAGGGGATGAACTCCATCGTGTCGAAGATGGCCATCCCCGCGGTGACGGAGCCACCCGGCGAGTTGATGTAGAGCGCGATGTCCGCCTCGGGGTCCTCCGCGGCGAGCAGGAGCATCTGCGCGGCGATCCGGTTGGCGATCTCGTCGTCGACCTGCTGCCCGAGCACCACGATGCGCTGCTGCAGCAGCCGCTCGAACACCGAGTCGGACAGCGTCATGCTCGAGGGGGCCGAACGCATCTGCAGCGCGCGGCGGTCCTCCACGAGGCGGTCCGCGGTCCTCCGCGGACCGGTGTCCTGCTGACTCACTTCACCCTGCCTTCTGCTGGCGTCACTCGGGGTCGTCTCCTCCGATGGGCCGCCGGTCGGACCTGCGTCCCGGCCGGCGGCCCGTCCCTGTCTTCGGGCCCGACCCTACGCGGCCGCG
This sequence comes from Pseudonocardia yuanmonensis, assembly GCF_039542425.1. NCBI lineage: Bacteria > Bacillati > Actinomycetota > Actinomycetes > Pseudonocardiales > Pseudonocardiaceae > Pseudonocardia > Pseudonocardia yuanmonensis. Next base: position 54,582 of record NZ_BAABIC010000002.1, on the reverse strand, counting down.
GCACCCCGCGTCCGCGCACGGAGCGCGTGTTCGCCGACAGCGCAGCGGCCACCCGTCCGTGCTGGTCAGGCGCGCGCGATCAGGCCTTGCCGGCGGCCGGGCCCGCGGCCTCGGTGCCCACCGCGGCCTCGGACGCGTCGTCCGCCGCCGGGGCCTCGACGACCTCGGTCTCGCCCGCGGCGGACTCCTCGGCGGCGGTCTCGTCGGCGGCGGTGTCCGCGGCGGTGTCGGCGGCCTCGGCGGCGGCCTCGGGGGCCTCCTCGGCGTCCACGGCCACCGCGGCGCCCTCCTCCGTGCCGAGCAGGTCCGAGAGGTCCACCGGCTCGCCGGCGGCGTCGGTGACGGTGGCCGCGCGGACGGCGACGATCAGCGCCTTGCTCCGCCGGACGTCCGAGTAGATCGCGCCGAGCTGGCCCGCCTGCTGGATGCGCTGCACGAACTCCTCGGGCGCCATCCCGTACTGCTGGGCCTGGTAGATGATCCGCTCGGTGAGCTCCTGGTCGCCGACCTGGACCTCCTCCGCGTCGGCCAGCGCGTCGAGCACCAGGCGGGTCTTGACCGACTTCTCGGCCTCCGCGCGGGTCTCGCTGTCGAACTCCTCGCGGGTCTTGCCCTGCTTCTCGAGGAACTCGTTGAACTGCTCGTCGCTGTGGTCGAACGCGTGCACGGCGTCATGGTGGCGGGACTCCACCTCGGCCTCGACGACGCTCTCCGGCAGCGGGACCTCGGTGTTGTCGACGATCTCGTCGAGCACCTTGTCCCGGGCCTGGGTGACCTGCTCCATGCGGCGCACCCGGCCGAGCCGCTCCCGCAGGTCCGCGGTGAGCTCCTCGAGGGTGTCGAACTCGCTGGCCAGCTGGGCGAACTCGTCGTCGGCGTCGGGGAGCTGGCGCTCCTTGACCGCGGTGACCTTCACGGTGACCTCGGCGTCCCGGTCGGCGTACTCGCCCGCGACCAGCTTCGAGGTGAAGGTGCGCTCCTCGCCGGCGGACAGGCCGGTGATGGCCTCGTCGATGCCCTCGATCAGGCCGCCCTGACCGACCTGGTACGAGTACCCGGTCGTCGTGGCCTCCTCGATCTCCTTGCCGTCGACGGCGGCGGAGAGGTCGATCTGGACGAAGTCGTCCTCCTGCGCCGGGCGCTCGACACCGGTCAGCGTGCCGAAGCGGGCGCGCAGCTGGTCGAGCTGCTCGGTGACCTGCTCGTCCGTGACCTCGACGTCGTCGACCTGCACCGTGATGCCGTCCAGGTCCGGGAGCGTGATCTCCGGCCGGACGTCGACCTCCGCGGTGAACGCGACCTTGTCCCCGTCGGCGAGCTCGGTGACCTCGATGTTCGGCTGGCCGATCGGCTTGACGTCGTCCGCGGCCGCGACGGCCTCGGAGTACTTGGCGGGGACGGCGGCGTTGAGCACCTCGTCCAGCACCACGCCACGGCCGAGACGGGCGTCGAGGATGCGCGCCGGGGCCTTGCCCGGGCGGAAGCCCGGGATGCGGACCTGCTTCGCGATCTTCTTGTACGCGCGGTCGAAGTCGGGCTTGAGCTCGTCGAACGGCACCTCGACTGTGAGCTTGACGCGTGTCGGGCCGATGTGCTCGACGGTGCTCTTCACGGTGGAACTCCTCGGACTGCTGTGTGGCTCTGCTGTGTGGCGGGGCCCTGCTCGGTTCGTACCTCGGTGCGACGGCGGCACGACGCCGCGTCAACCGGGGTCGGGAGGGGCGGTCACGCGCGCCGGGCACGTGTCCGGGCGAGTCTAGGCGAGACGCATCCCGGGCGTTCCGGCCGGTCCGCGCCCTGTCGCCGGACCGCCGGGATCGTCGCCGGACCGGTCGGCGGCGCCCGCCCCGGGGAGCGGTCCGGGCGGGGCGGGGACGAGGTCCGCGACCGTCACGTCGACGGGCCGGTCCCCCGTCACCCCCCGCACCAGCGCGGCGATCTCCCCGGCCAGCTCCGGCAGGGACGACCCCGCGGGCCAGCGGACGACGACCGACACCTCGACGGGCTCGCCGGCCCGTGCTCCCCCCGTGTCGTCCCCGGGGGCCTTCTCCGCCGCCCGCACCCCGACGACCCGCCGCCCGGGCAGGTAGGAGGCGACGCTGCCGAACGGCCCGCCGTCCAGCCGGGCGACGGCGGGATGGCGCAGCACGGCGGCCGCGACCCGCTCCGGCAGGGGCCCGTCGGCCCGGCCTTCGCCGCGCGACGGCGGGGGCACCGTGGACACGGCTCCACGCTAGCGGGCACACGTGGCGGCGGCGCCCCGGATGCCCGGGACGCCGCCGTCGGGAGCGGGCGCGCCGCTCGGCTCGACGCCGACCGGTGCGTGGAGATCAGTGCTTGAAGACGTCCTTGACCTTCTCGGCCGCCTGCTTGAGGTCGGCGCCCATCTGGTCGGTGCGGCCCTCGGCCTCGAGGCGCTCGTCGTCCGTGGCGCGGCCGGTGGCCTCCTTGGCCTTGCCCGTCATCTCCTGGCTCTTGTTGTCCAGCTTGTCCTTCATGCTCATCTGGTGAACCTCCCGGACTCGTGCGCCCGCCGCGCGGCCGGACCCTCCGGCCGCTAGCGTCGGGCCTCGCGGAGCGGTTACCCCCGACCCCCGCCCGGCATACGATGCGCGTGACCGGCGTCACCACCCGGCGCCGGGGGGACGGGGCTGTCGGACGGGACCGTGGTGCAGGCGATGCGGACGAGGGGGGCGCGGGAGGACGTGTGCCCGCCGCCCGCCGTCCCGGCCGCCCCCGACCCGGTCCCCGTGGAGCGCGCGCTGGACGACACCACCCTCGTCGTGCGCGCCCGCGAGGGCGACGTGCGCGCCTTCTCCGAGCTCGCCCGGCGGCACCAGGCCGCGCTGTACCGGCTCGCGCTGCGCCTGGTCGGGAACGCGGCGGACGCCGAGGACGCCCTGCAGGAGTCGCTGCTCGACGCGTGGCGCCGGCTGGACCGCTTCCGCGGCGACTCGGCCTTCACCACCTGGGCGTACCGCATCGTCACGAACCGGTGCCTCGACCTGCTGCGTCGCCGCCGCGCCACGGTGTCGGTGGAGCAGGTGGAGGAGGTGGCCCCGGAGCGGCTCGCGGCGCCCGAGGCCGGCGCACCCGAGCACGCCGCGGAGGTCGACGCGGGCCTCGCGGCACTGCGGGCGGCCCTGCGGACCCTCCCCGACGACCAGCGGGCCTGCTTCGTGCTGCGCGAGCTGGAGGGGCTGGGCTACGCCGAGATCGCGGAGATCACCGGCTCGTCGGAGACCGCGGTGCGCGGGCGGATCCACCGCGCCCGCCGGGCGCTCGCGGGGGTGATGCGGTCGTGGAGGTAGGCAGGGGGACCCCGGGCGCGACCGGTACCGGCGGGACGTCCGGTCCGGCCGACGAGCGGATCGAGCCGCTGGCCTGCGGCCGGGACGCCGCCGACGTCTGGGACCACGCGGTCGAGGGCACCCTCGACCCGCACGAGCGGGAGTGCCCGCACTGCCGGGCCGCGGCCGCCGACGCCCTCGGCCTCGACGGCGTCGTCCACCGGATGGCGGCCGAGCGCCCGGTGCCGCCGCCCTCGGTGCTCGACGGCGTCATGCAGGCGGTGCTGGACACCGTCACCGCCGAGCTGCGCCCGCAGGACCTGCTGGCACTGGACTCCCCCGCCGGTCCCGCGCGGCTGAGCCGGCCCGCCGCGGCCCGGGTGCTCCGCCACGTCGTCGACGGGATGGACGGGATGCGGGCCCGCAGCTGCCGGATCGAGCCCGTCGCGGCGGGGGCGAACGGCGGCCGGCCGCTCGGGAACGGCAGCGGGACCGCCGGCGCGGACCCCTTCGGCGTGACGGTCGCGATCACCGTGACCGCCCGCTTCGGCGTCGACCTGGCGTCGGTGACGGCCCGGGTGCGGCAGATGGTGGTGGCGGCGGGCGAGCAGGCCCTAGGGGTGCCGGTGCGCAGCGTGGACATCGCGGTGGTCGACCTGTGGGACGAGCCGTGACGCCCGAGCAGCCGGAGCTCCCACCGGTCCGGCTGACGGTCGGCGACGCCGTCGTCGCCCGGATCGCGGCGGCCGCCGCCCGCGAGGTGCCCGGCGTGGTCGCGCTGCTGCCGGCACTGGCGCAGACGCTGCTCGGGCTGGCCGGCTCGCTGCTGGGCGACCGGTCCGCCGGGGACGCGCTGTCGGCGGCCGGCGCGTCGGCCGCGGTGCGGGGCAGGCGCGCCGAGGTCTCGTTGACCCTGGTCACGACCCTCGGCCACAACGCCCGAGACCTCTGTACGGCCGTGCAGCGGGCGGTCGCGGACCGGGTGCGCGCGGACACCGGCCTGGACGCCCTCGTCACGGTCACGGTCGCCGACGTCCTGCTCGACGCCGGGCCGCGGGAGCCCCTCCCGGGGAACCTCCGCTAGGAACCGGCCCGGCCGGACAGCACGCAGTCGCCGCAGGTCCCGCCGCCCGGCAGCCGGTAGTAGAGGCAGCAGGAGCGGCGGCGGAAGGTCCAGCCGTGGTCCGGCGGGCCCGGCGGCCGCCGCTCCCCCGCGCCCGCCAGCAGCGGGTGGTCCAGGACCGCGGCCGCGACCTCGGCGGCGCGGACGGCGGCGGCGGGCCGCTCCGTGCCGAGCACCCGCTTCGCCCCCGCCACCGAGGACGCGACGTTGCCCCACAGCACCCGCCCGGAGACCGGCACGAGCGCGCGGACCGCGGCGACCAGCGGTTCCGCGATCTCCTCCGCCACGAGGGCGGGCAGCCCGGCCGGATCCCGGGCGGGACGGTCGGGGTCCGCCCACAGGGGCCACGGGCCGGTGAGCGACACCCGCCAGTGCAGGGCGTCGCGCCCGAGGTCGGGGAGGACGCCGTGCAGCGCCACGGCCGCGAGCGGGGCGGAGACCAGCCGGGCGGCCAGCCCCTGCAGCGCGATGGACGCGGCCACCCGCTCCTCGACCGGGCAGCCGGCCTGCTCGGCGAGCACCCGCCGGACGTGGGCGACACGGTCCGCGAGGGCGCCCGGCTCCCCGGGACCGGCGGCGAGCTCCCGCAGCGGCCGCCACGTGGGGTCGGCGGTCTCGGCCGGGTCGGTCCCGACGGCGAAGAAGGGGCCGATCCGTCCGACGTCGGCGAGCACGGTGCGCATCGAGGACGTCACCGTCCGCCCACCTTCCCGGCCTGCGCCCGTTCGGGTGTCGTCCCGGTCACGCCGGGAAGGCGATCCGGGTGCCGCGTGCACTGCATCACCCCAGTCTCGCCGTCCGGGCCCGGTCACGGGTGGGCCGGAGGGCCGTGACCTGCCCGGACGGACGGCCGAGATCGTCCGACACGCCGCGCGGGGCCCGCGTGGCGCCGCCTCCGACGCAGGTCACAGCGCATCAGCCCGCCAGATCTGGCGTATCAACGCGTCGGCGTGTCACTCTTTTCCCGGCGAGACCGCACCCGACGCTGCGTGGGGTCCCCCAAGTGCAAGCCGCCGGCCGGGCCCGAAGTCGGGTCGCGGCCGAGACACGTGCGTCCGAACACCAGCAGGAGACGACTGAGGCGCAGTCCGGACGGTGCACCCGAACGGACCAGCGTCAGCGTTCCGTCGGAGCATCGCTGTATTCTGGACCCCCTTGTGGAACCACCCACACGTCGTCCCGATGCGAAGTCGGGGTGCACCGAGACGACAGGAGGAGCTGTTGGCTGCGATCAGCAACCGCCCCGGCGCCACGGACACGATTCCGGTGACGAGCGCGCCGGCGCCCGGCGGGCTCTACTCCCCCGAGCACGAGCACGACGCCTGCGGCGTCGCCATGGTGGCCGACCTCCAGGGTCGGCGCGACCACTCGATCGTCGAGAAGGCGCTCACGGCGCTGCTCCGGCTCGAACACCGCGGCGCCCGTGGCGCCGAGGAGAACACCGGTGACGGCGCCGGCATCCTGATCCAGGTCCCGGACGGCTTCTACCGCGAGGTCGTGGACTTCGACCTGCCCGAGGCGGGCGCGTACGCCACCGGCATCGCGTTCCTCCCCCGCGACGAGGCGAAGGCCGACGAGGCCGTCGCGCGGATCAACGAGCTGGCCGCCGAGGAGAACCTCCGCGTGCTCGGCTGGCGTGACCTGCCGACCGACCCGGAGAAGGCCGACCTCGGCCCCACCTCGCTGGCCGCCATGCCCGGCTTCCGCCAGCTGTTCGTGGCCGGCATCGAGACCGGCATCGTGAAGCCGCCGCCCACCGGCATCGAGCTGGAGCGGCGCACCTTCTGCCTGCGCAAGCGGGTGGAGCACGAGACCGGCGTCTACTTCCCGAGCCTGTCCCCGCGGACCGTGGTCTACAAGGGCATGCTCGCCGAGCCGCAGGTCGAGGCCTTCTACCCCGACCTGTCGGACCCGCGCGTCACCACCGCCCTGGCCGTGGTGCACTCGCGCTTCTCCACCAACACCTTCCCGGCCTGGCCGCTGGCGCACCCCTACCGGTACGTCGCGCACAACGGGGAGATCAACACGCTGCGCGGCAACCGCAACTGGATGAAGGCGCGCGAGGCGCTGCTGGAGTCCTCGGTGCTGCCGGGCAACCTGGACCGGCTGGTCCCGATCGTCACGCCGGACGCGTCGGACTCGGCGACCTTCGACGAGGTGCTGGAGCTGCTGCACCTGTCGGGCCGCTCGCTGCCGCACGCCGTGCTCATGATGATCCCCGAGGCGTGGGAGAACCACGCCGAGATGGACCCGAAGCGGCGCGCCTTCTACGAGTTCCACTCCAACCTGATGGAGCCGTGGGACGGACCGGCGCTCGTCGCCTTCACCGACGGCACCCAGATCGGCGCGGTGCTCGACCGCAACGGTCTCCGGCCGGCCCGGTACTGGGTCACCGAGGACGGGCTGGTCGTGCTGGCCTCCGAGGTCGGCGTGCTGGACGTCGACCCGGCGCAGGTCGTGCGCAAGGGCCGGCTCGAGCCGGGACGCATGTTCCTGGTCGACACCGAGGCGGGCAAGATCGTCGCCGACGAGGAGATCAAGGGCGAGCTGGCCGCGGCGCTGCCGTACGAGGAGTGGCTGCACGCCGGCCGCATCGCGCTCGAGGACCTGCCCGAGCGGCAGCGCGAGATCCCGGCGCACAGCGAGCTGACCCGCCGCCAGCAGTCCTTCGGCTACACCGAGGAGGAGCTCACCGTCCTCCTCAAGCCGATGGCCGCCTCGGGGGCGGAGCCGATCGGCTCGATGGGCAACGACGCGCCGCTTGCGTTCCTGTCCGAGAAGCCGCGGCAGATCTACGACTACTTCATCCAGCTGTTCGCGCAGATCACGAACCCGCCGCTGGACGCGATCCGCGAGGAGCTCGTCACCTCGCTGCGCTCGCTGCTCGGCCCGGAGCAGAACCTGCTCGAGGCCGGCCCGGCGAACTGCCGGCGGATCGTGCTGCCGTTCCCCGTCCTGGGCAACGACGACCTCGCCAAGATCGTCCACGTCAACGACGACGGCGACCTGCCGGGCTTCGCCACCTACACCGTCAAGGGCGTCTTCCGGGCGGCCGACGGCGGCGAGGGCCTGCTGCGCCGGCTCCAGGAGATCCGCGGCGAGGTCTCCGAGGCGATCCAGAACGGCGCCCGGCTGATCGTGCTGTCCAGCCGCGGCGTCGACCCGCAGTACGCGCCGATCCCGTCGCTGCTGCTCACCGGCGCGGTGCACCACCACCTGGTCCGGGAGCGCACCCGCACCCAGGTGGGCCTGATCGTCGAGTCCGGCGACGCCCGCGAGGTGCACCACATCGCGCTGCTGATCGGCTACGGCGCGTCGGCGGTCAACCCGTACATGGCGATGGCGACCGTGGAGGACCTCGCCGAGCGCGGCGACATCCCGGGCGTCGACGCCAGGACGGCGGCGAAGAACCTGGTCAAGGCGCTGGGCAAGGGCGTGCGGAAGACGATGTCCAAGATGGGCATCTCGACCGTCGCCTCCTACACCGGCGCGCAGATCTTCGAGGCGGTCGGCCTGGGTGCCGACGTCGTGGAGACCTGCTTCACCGGCACCACCTCGCGCCTCGGCGGGGTCGGGTTCGACGTGCTCGCCGAGGAGGCGCTCAAGCACCACCGCCGTGCCTACCCGGCCGACGGAACCCGGGCCAGCCACCGCGCGCTCGCCGTCGGCGGCGAGTACCAGTGGCGGCGCGAGGGCGAGCTGCACCTGTTCAACCCGCAGACCGTGTTCAAGCTCCAGCACTCGACCCGCTCCGGCCGGTACGAGATCTTCAAGGAGTACACGAAGGCGGTCGACGACCAGGCCAAGCGGCTGATGACGCTGCGCGGGCTGTTCGCCCTCAAGGAGGGTGTGCGCCCGCCGGTGCCGATCGACGAGGTCGAGCCGGTCGAGTCGATCGTCAAGCGGTTCGGCACGGGCGCGATCTCCTACGGCTCCATCAGCCAGGAGATGCACGAGACCCTGGCGATCGCCATGAACCGGCTCGGCGGCAAGTCGAACACCGGCGAGGGCGGCGAGGACGCGGCACGGTTCCTCCCCGACGCGAACGGCGACCTCCGGCGCAGCGCGATCAAGCAGGTCGCGTCCGGCCGGTTCGGCGTCACCAGCGAGTACCTGGTCAACGCGGACGACATCCAGATCAAGATCAGCCAGGGTGCGAAGCCCGGCGAGGGCGGCCAGCTGCCCGGCGCCAAGGTCTACCCCTGGATCGCCGAGACCCGGTACTCCACGCCGGGCGTCGGCCTGATCTCGCCGCCGCCGCACCACGACATCTACTCGATCGAGGACATCAAGCAGCTCATCCACGACCTGAAGAACGCCAACCCGCGGGCCCGCATTCACGTGAAGCTGGTCAGCCAGGTCGGCGTCGGCACGGTCGCGGCGGGCGTGGCGAAGGCCTTCTCCGACGTCGTGCTCATCTCGGGCCACGACGGAGGCACCGGCGCCTCGCCGCTGTCCTCGATCAAGCACGCGGGCGGCCCGTGGGAGCTCGGCCTGGCCGAGACCCAGCAGACGCTGCTGGCGAACAACCTGCGGGACCGGATCGTCGTGCAGACGGACGGCCAGCTGAAGACCGGCCGGGACGTCGTCGTCGCCGCCCTGCTGGGCGCCGAGGAGTTCGGCTTCGCCACGGCCCCGCTGGTGGTCAGCGGCTGCATCATGATGCGCGTCTGCCACCTGGACACCTGCCCGGTCGGCGTCGCGACGCAGAACCCGACGCTGCGCGAGAAGTTCGACGGGCGGCCGGAGTACGTGGTCAACTTCATGCGGTTCGTGGCGCAGGAGGTGCGCGAGCTCCTGGCGGCGCTGGGCTTCCGGAGCCTCGAGGAGGCCGTCGGGCACGCGGAACTTCTCGACACGGACGCCGCGGTGCACCACTGGAAGACCCGCGGGCTGGACCTGCGGCCGATCTTCCACGCGCCGGAGCTGCCCGAGGGCGCCTCCCGGCACCGGACCCAGGCGCAGGACCACGGCCTGGAGAGGGCGCTGGACAACACCATGATCCAGCTGGCCGAGGGCGCGCTGAAGAACGGCGACCGGGTCCGGCTGGACCTGCCGGTGCGTAACGTCAACCGGACCGTCGGCACCATGCTCGGCTACGAGCTGACGAAGAAGTGGGGCCGCGAGGGCCTGCCGGACGACACGATCGACATCACCCTGACCGGCTCGGCCGGGCAGTCGCTGGGTGCGTTCGTGCCGAAGGGCATCACGCTGCGGATGATCGGCGACACGAACGACTTCTTCGGTAAGGGCCTGTCCGGCGGCCGGCTGATCCTGCGGCCGGACCCGTCGGCCCCGTTCGCGGCCGAGGAGAACATCATCGCGGGCAACGTGATCCTGTACGGGGCCACGTCCGGCGAGATGTTCATCCGCGGCATCGTCGGCGAGCGCTTCTGCGTGCGGAACTCCGGCGCCGTCGCGGTCGTCGAGGGCGTGGGTGACCACGGCTGCGAGTACATGACCGGCGGCAAGGTGATCGTGCTGGGCAAGGTGGGCCGCAACTTCGCGGCCGGCATGTCCGGCGGCATCGCCTACGTGCTCGACCTCGAGGCGGACGACGAGCTGCTCGCGCGGCGGGTCAACCCCGAGATGGTCGACATCGACCCCCTCGACGACGCCGACCGCGAGTTCCTGCGGGAGTACGTCGAGAAGCACCACGCGGAGACCGACTCCCCGGTCGCCCGCGCCCTGCTCAAGGACTGGGACGTGGCGGTGGAGCGCTTCGGCAAGATCATGCCGAAGGACTTCAAGCGCGTCCTGCAGGCCCGCGAGCAGGCCGAGAAGGATGGCCGCGACGTCAACGCGGCGATCATGGAGGCCGCACATGGGTGACCCGAAGGGCTTTCTGACCACCCCCCGTGAGACCCCGAAGCGCCGTCCCGTCGACCTGCGCCTGATGGACTGGCGCGAGGTCTACGAGGACTTCCCGCGCGCCACCCTGGAGAAGCAGGCGGGTCGCTGCATGAACTGCGGCATCCCGTTCTGTCACCAGGGCTGTCCGCTGGGGAACCTCATCCCGGAGTGGAACGACCTCGTCTACCGCAAGGACTGGCGCGAGGCGATCGAGCGGCTGCACGCCACCAACAACTTTCCGGAGTTCACCGGGACGCTGTGCCCCGCCCCGTGCGAGGCGGCGTGCGTGCTCGCGATCAACGACGACGCCGTCACCATCAAGCAGGTCGAGGTCGAGATCATCGACCGCGCCTGGGACGAGGGCTGGGTGACCCCGGTCGTCCCGGCGGTGAAGACCGGCAGGAAGGTCGCGGTCGTCGGCTCCGGCCCGGCCGGGCTCGCCGCCGCGCAGCAGCTCACCCGCGCCGGGCACGAGGTCGTCGTGTTCGAGCGGGCGGACCGGATCGGCGGGCTGCTCCGCTACGGCATCCCCGAGTTCAAGATGGAGAAGTCCCGGCTCGACCGGCGACTCGAGCAGATGCAGGCCGAGGGCACGCACTTCCGCGCCTCGGTCGACGTCGGGGTCGACGTCACCACCGAGCAGCTCCGCGAGGAGTTCGACGCCGTTGTCCTGGCCGGCGGGGCCACCGCCTGGCGGGACATCCCGGCCAAGGGTCGCGAGCTCGAGGGCATCTACCAGGCGATGGAGTTCCTGCCGTGGGCCAACCACGTGCAGGAGGGCGACCTCGACGCCCCGCCGATCACCGCCGAGGGCAAGCACGTCGTGATCATCGGCGGCGGCGACACCGGCGCCGACTGCCTGGGCACCTCGCACCGCCAGAAGGCCGCGTCGGTGACCCAGCTCGAGATCATGCCGACTCCGCCGGAGCACCGCACCGAGGGCATGCCCTGGCCGACCTACCCGATGGTCTACCGGGTCTCGTCGGCGCACGAGGAGGGCGGCGAGCGGCTGTTCTCGGTCAACACCACCGAGTTCGTCGACGACGGCAACGGCAAGGTCAAGGCGCTGCGCCTGGTCCAGGTCAACCGCACCGACAAGGGCTTCGAGCCGGTCGAGGGTACCGAGCAGGAGATCCCGGCGGACCTGGTCCTGCTGGCGATGGGCTTCGTCGGGCCGGAGAAGGGCAAGCTGCTCTCCGAGCTGGGCGTCGAGCTGGACGAGCGCGGCAACGTCGCGCGCGACCAGAACTACATGTCCAGCGTCGACGGCGTGTTCGTCGCCGGCGACATGGGCCGCGGCCAGTCGCTGATCGTGTGGGCCATCTCCGAGGGCCGCTCCGCGGCCGCCGGAGTGGACGCCTACCTGACCGGGCGGGACGTCCTCCCGCGCCCGATCAACCCCACGGACCGCCAGATCGCCTGATCCCGGCACCGTTCCGCTCTGCACGCCGGCGCTCCCGCTCATCCGACGAGCAGGAGCGCCGTTCGTGTGTCCGGGGCCGGAGGCGAGCTCACCCCCGGACCGTGTGAGCGCTCACCACAAACCCTGTGAGCGAACGGCGCTCTTGCTCATTCCTAGTGAGCGAGAGTGCCGTTCGCTCCTCATGTCTCGGGGGCGAGGGTGCGGCCGTAGCGGTCGAGCACCCGCTCGCGCATCACCGGGTCGGTGCGCGGCACCGGCTCCAGGAAGATCTCGGCGAGATCGCCGAACCGCTCCCGCAGGTCCGCGTCGATCTCCACGCAGGCCCGCTCGACGTCCGCGGCGCCGAGCGCGTCGTCGAAGTCCAGCCGGGCGCACAGCAGCACGCTGTCCGTGCCGAGCTGCATGGTCAGCAGGTCCACCACGGCGTCGACCTCGGGCCGGTCGTCGAGGGTGCGCCGGATCGCCGTGACGAGCCGCAGGTCCGCCTGGCGGCCGATCAGCAGGCCCTTGTTGGTGCGGCCCAGGATGTAGGCGACCGCGGCCAGCAGCAGCCCGATCAGCAGGGACGCCACCCCGTCCCAGATCCCCGAGCCGGTCAGCTGGTGCAGCCCGACGCCCGCGAACGCCAGCACCAGACCGATCAGCGCCGCGCTGTCCTCGAAGAAGACGGTCTTCACGGTGGGGTCGTCGGTGGTCCGCAGCCAGCGGAAGAAGGTGCTCTCCTCGGCCGCCGCCTCCTTGCGCACCTGCCGCACCGCCTGCAGCCACGAGGTGCCCTCCAGGAGGAACGACACCCCGAGCACGGCGTAGGCGACCCAGGCGAGCGTCTGCGCGGCCTCCTCGCCGAGGATCGTCGACACGCCCTCGTAGATCGCGAACACGCCGCCGGACACGAAGATCGAGACGGCGGCGATCAGCGCCCAGAAGAAGCGCTCCTTGCCGTAGCCGAAGGGGTGCCGGCGGTCGGGCCTGCGGGCGGAGCGGCGCAACGCGGCCAGCAGCAGCCCCTCGGTGGTGGTGTCGGCGACGGAGTGGGCGGCCTCGGCCAGCATCGCCGACGAGCCCGTCAGCAGGCCCGCCACGAGCTTCAGGACGCCGATCGCGGCGTTGGCGCCACCGGCGATGAGAACGGTCAGCGTGCTCTCGCCGCCGGACCCACCGCCGGACCCGCGATCCCGCCCGCCGGGTGCCCGGCCGTCCTGCCCGCCGGGTGCCCGGCCGTTCCGCCCGCCGTCCTGCCTCCCCGGTGCACGGCCGTCCTGCACGTGCTCAACCGGCCCGGATTGTTCCACCACAAAACGAACCTAGCGCCCGTCCCCGCTCGCCGCCGGGCCCGAGGACCACCCACGCCCGTGCCCGGCGAGGGTTGTCCGGATGGTCCGGACCGGCGCCGCGCGGTCGCCGCGACGCGATCACCGGGGAGTCGTTGCCGAGGCACGCAGTCCGGCGCGGGAGCGACCGATCGGCGCATCTCGTGCCACGTTCGGCGGGACTGGTGGGGGTCCTGGGATTCCGACCGAAACCCCGGGCGGCCCCCCGCGTTGAACCCGACACCGGTGCCGGTGGACTGGGGAGCCCCCACCGGCACCGGACAGCAACCTCACCGGATTCGGAAGGCGGGGAACCCGGGGGCGGCCTCGCGGAGGACGTCGTCGGGCGAGTCCTTGTCGATGCCCTCGAAGAAGGCGCCGACCTCCCAGGCCCACTTCCGCAGGTACTCCCGCAGGATCGGGAGCTTCTCGTCGTCGTCGAGCTCGGTGGCGGTGAACGCCTCCACCCGCCGGCCGAGGCGCAGTTCGCCGGTGCCCGCCGCGCGGAGGTTCCGCACCCACTGCGTGTGCCCGCGGGGCGCGACCAGGTACCGCTCCCCCTCGAGGACCAGCAGGTTCACCGGCACGGTGCGCCACTGCCCGCTCGTGCGGCCGCGCACGGCCAGCACGCGGCTGCCCATGACGCTGATCCCCGCGCGGGTCAGGGCGGCGACGACCCGGTTGAACACGGCGGTCCCGGTGCGCGGGGCCAGGTAGCGCTGCTGCGGCTCGATCATCGTGACTCCTCGTCTTGTTCGAGAGCACTGCTCTCGTGACGACGTCAGTCAAGCGCACCGCTGCGCAGGAGTCAAGAGCGGTGCTCTCGTTGTCGAGCCCTACTCGCGTTCGAGCTCGAAGGCGTCGTCGCCGATCCAGACCCGCAGGCCGTCGGCGTCGTCGGTGAGGAAGCCGTCCTCCTCCTCGCCCAGCTCGCGCGCCGCACCCAGCGCACGGGCGCTGTAGCGGACCCTGCCGTCACCGAGGTCAACGGGCCGGTACTCGCGGGCCAGCCGCGCCGTCCGGCTCTCCGTGGCCAGCCAGGCCGCGTTCGTCTCCCCCACCTCGACCACCCACGCCTCGTCGCGCACGCGATCATTCTCGGTGCCGACACGCGTGCGGCCCGTCTCAGCGTGAGACGGGCCGCAGGGGGTGGGACGGGTCAGCGCGCGAGCGCGGGCTCCGGTGCGGGGACCGGGGCGAGGGCGGCGCGGGCGGCGCGCCGGGACAGCACGACGCGGCGGATGCGCCGCGCGGCCTCGAAGCCGCCCGCGGTCACCACGGCCATGATCATGCCGGCGGCGAGGCAGAGCAGCGGGTTGCCCTTGGTGATCGGCCCGAGCACCGCGCCGACCAGCAGCATGTACACGGCCCACACCGCCGAGCTGGCCGCGGTGGCGGGCAGGAACATCCGCACCGGCAGCCGCACGCGTCCGCAGGCGGCGGTGCTGACCAGCCGGCCGCCGGGGACGAGCCGCGCGCCGACACAGGCCACGATCGGCCTGCTCCAGAGGTTGCGGCGGACCCACGCGCCCAGCCCGTCGTCCTTCTGCCCGGCGCCACGCAGGACGCGGTTCGAGCTCCGGCCGAGCGAGTAGACGGCCACATCGCCGAGCATCGAGCCGACCATCGACGCCAGGAACAGCCCGAGCACGCCGACCGCGTCGCCGGTGCCGAACGCCGCGGCCGCACCCACCGTCAGCAGCGTCTCGCTGGGCAGCACGGGGAAGGGTCCGTCGAAGGCGATGAGCACGGCGAGCACCGGGAGCAGCCACACGCTGTGCAGCACGGCGTCGAAAAGCGCCACGAGGGCACCGGCGTCGAGAAGCTGCACGAAGGGATTCCTTCCCACGGGGGGTCTCGGGGAGTACTCGGACCACCTTCCCAGAACGTCACAGCGAGGTCACGGGGGAACACCCCCGTCCTGCCCCTGAGGTCAGCCGGATGCGCTCCGTGTGCGGTGAGCGGTCGGGTCGCCGGAGCGGGTGTAGGTTCCCGCCCCGTGACGGGCTACGCGGTCCTCCTGCGGGGCGTGAACGTCGGCGGGAACAGGAAAGTCGCGATGGCGGAGCTGCGCGAGCTGCTCGCCGATCTCGGATTCACGCAGGTCAAGACGCTGTTGCAGAGCGGTAACGCCGTCCTCGCGGCCGACGGGCCCGCCGCGGCGGTCGCCGCGCGGATCGAGGCGGCGCTCGCCGAGCGGTACGGCACGGAGATCAGGGTGCTCGTGCTGACGCGCGCCGATCTGCAGGCCGCGGCCGACGCACACCCGTTGCGTGAGATTGCCGACAACGGCTCCCGGATGCTCGTGCTCTGGCTGTTCGGCACACCCCCGGCCGACGCGCCCAGCCCCGCCGAGCTCGACCCCGAGCGGATCGTGGTGCGGAACGGGCTGATCTACCAGTGGTGCCCGGACGGGATCTCGAACTCCCCGGACGTCGCGGCGTTCGTCCGCAAGGCCTGGAAGGTGCCGACGACCGGCCGCAACTGGAACACCCTGGAGAAGCTCCTCCAGGCGATCCCCGACTGAGCCCCGACCCTGAGCCCGGACCGGAGGTGGGGTGGCCACACCCCGATCTCGGTGGTGACCCCGGCGACGCCCCCGCCCGCCGCCGACCAGGCTCGGTCGCACGACCACGCTCACCACCGTCCCCACGATTCCGCGGGGCGGGGCCGCCCCGCACCGCCGCCCTGGCCGCGCTGCCCGTGTCGTTCGCCGGCGCGCCGTCGCCGGATCGGGCCGCCGCCTCGCCGGCGCCGACCGCGAGGAGGTCTCGGCCGAGGCGCTGCGACGCAACGCCGAGCAGCTCTTCGCGGTGCTCGGCCGGCTCAAGGGCGGCGCGACGAAGGTCGGCAAGGCGCTCTCGGTCCACGAGCCGCTGATCCCCGCGGAGCTGGCCGGCCCGTACCGCGAGGCCCTGGCCCGGCTGCAGGCCACGGGCCCGACGATGCCGGCGCGCGAGGTCCACGGGGTCCTCGCCGCGCAGCTCGGGCGGGACTGGCCCCGTCGCTTCCGCGCGTTCGACGACCGCCCGGCGGCCGCGGCGAGCGTCGGACAGGTGCACCGGGCGGTGTGACACGACGGGCGCGAGGTCGCCGTGAAGGTGCAGTACCCCGGCGCGGGCGAGGCCCTGGCCGCCGACCTGCGCACGCTGGAGCGCTTCGCGTCCCTGCTGACCCCCGTCGTCCCGGCCCTCGACGCCCGCGGCCTGCTCCGCGAGCTGCGCGACCGGATGCTCGACGAGCTGGACCACCGTGCCGAGGCCGACCGCCGGCGCCGCTTCGCCGCCGCCTTCCCCGCGGCCGCCACGGACCGCTGGTGGTACCGCGGGTCGTGGCCTCGGCGCCCGCCGTGATCGTCAGCGAGTGGCTGAACGGGGAGCCGCTCGGCGCGCTCGTCGCGGACCCGGCCCGTGCCCCTCGCGAGACGCGGGACCGGTACGCGCACACGATCGTCGGGTCGGAGCTCAGCTCCCCCGCCCGGCTCGGGCTGCTGCACGCCGACCCGCACCCCGGCGTTCTGGCGGACCGGGCGGCGGCCGGCACTGCCGCCGGAACACCTCCTCGTCGTGCGGGTGCTCTCCGGATGGCTCAGCATCCTGGCGCAGCTGGACTGCACGGTCGGGGTGCGCGGGCTCGCCCGGGAGTGGGTGCCGGGCTTCGCTCCCGCGCGTGACAGTAGGGTCACCCTCGGTCGCGGGAAGGGGTGTGATGGCGGACGAGAGGGCGGACCGGGGCGTCCCCCGCGGCGGGTTCGGACGCTCCGCGCGGCTCGCGTCGCTGCCCCTCACCTTCGCCGGCCGTGCCGTGGGCGGCTGGGGCCGCACCCTCGCCGGGGCCGACGCGGACGAGGTCACCGCCGCCACCCTCGCCCGCAACGCCGAGCAGCTCTTCGCCGTGCTGGGCACGCTCAAGGGCGGCGCGATGAAGCTCGGCCAGGCGCTGTCCGTGTACGACGCGATGATCCCCTCCGAGATCGCCGGGCCGTACCAGGAGGCGCTGGCCAGGCTGCAGACCTCGAGCCCGCCGATGCCGGTCGCGGACGTCCACCGGATGCTCGCCGAGCAGCTCGGCCGCGGCTGGCGGGAGCGGTTCGCGGAGTTCGACGACGAACCGCGCGCGGCGGCCAGCATCGGCCAGGTGCACCGGGCCGTGTGGCGCGGGTCGAACGGCCGGCCCCGGGAGGTCGCCGTCAAGGTGCAGTACCCCGGCGCCGATCTCGCCCTCGACGCCGACCTGCGCACGCTCGAGCGGTTCTCCCGGCTGTTCGGGGCGATCTTCCCCGCGCTCGACGCCCGCGCCCTGATCCGCGAGCTGCGCGAGCGGACGATGGAGGAGGTCGACTACCGCCTCGAGGCGGACCGCCAGCGCGCCTTCGCGGCCGGCTTCGCCGACCGGCCCGGTCTGCGCATCCCGCGGGTGGTGGCGTCCGCGCCGCAGGTGCTGGTCACCGAGTGGCTCGACGGCGTCCCGCTGCGGGACCTGCTCGGCGGGCGCGGCGCCGAGGCGGACCGGGACCGCTACGGCCACACCGTCGTCGAGACGATGTTCGCCTCGCCCACCCTGGTCGGGCTGCTGCACGCCGACCCGCACCCGGGCAACTTCCTCGTGCTGGCCGACGGCAGCGGGCTCGGCATGATCGACTTCGGCGCGGCCGCGTCCCTGCCGGACGGGATCCCGCCGGTGCTCGTCCGGATCCTGCGGCTGACCGCGGAGCAGGACGCCGAGGGCCTCGACCGGCTGCTGCGCAGCGAGGGCTTCCTCGCGCCCGACGCCGAGGCCGCGGACGTCCTGCGCTGGGTCGGGGCGCTGGCGGACCCGCTGCGCGTCGAGCGGTTCCACTTCACCGAGGCCTGGATCGCGCGGCAGGGCGCCCGGGTGGCCAACCCGACCAACCGCGCGTACCGCGACACCGGCCGCGCGCTCTCCTTCCCGCCCGAGTACGCGCTGGTGATGCGGGTGCTCTCGGGGTGGATGAACATCCTGGCCCGGCTGGACTGCACGGTGGCCGCGCGCGGGCTCGTCGAGCGCTGGGTGCCCGGCTTCGCCTGACCTCGCGTCCTCACGACCGGTTCCGCAGCAGCCACCACAGCACCGGGGCCAGGGCCAGCAGCCCGACGGCCACCGCGTGCGTCCCGCCGAAGGCCCACGTCGTCACGACGGCGAGCGCGGCGACCTCCATGCCGAGCGCGGACACCGAGGTCACCGTGGCGCGGGCCCGGCCGGACAGCCGCTCCTGCACCCGCGTGTCCGTGACGACCTGGACGCACTGCTGCAGCGCGAAATGCACACCCAGCGCGACCAGGCCGACCGCCCCGGCGTGGTCCGCGGCCAGCAGCGCGGCCCCGGCCAGGAACAGGAGCGCCGCGAGACCGCCGCCCCGCAACCGGGCGGCACGCCCACCGAGGGCCGCACCCGCCGCCCCGGCGAGCGCCACCAGCACCAGGAGGCCCGGCACCGCCACGAGCGGGACCGCGGGCTGCTGCCCGACGATCAGCGGGAAGTACTCCTCGAGCGCGCCGACGCCGCCGACCAGGGCGGCGGCGACCAGCGCCCCGCGCACCGCGCGGCTGCCGACCGCCTCGGCCAGCCCGGCGCGCAGGGTCTGCCAGTACGACAGGTCCTCGCCGGGCCCGTCCGCCTCGCCGTCGGGCGGACCGGCCCGGGGCGGATCGGGGAAGGCGCATGTCAGCGCGGCCGCGGCGAGGCAGGTCCCGACGCTCACCCACCCGACCAGCGCGTACCCGCCGGTCGCGACGAGGACGGTGGCGGCGGCGGCCGAGGGCACCTGGGCGCCGTGCTCGGCCGCGGTGACCAGGCCGCGGACCCCGGCGTACCGGTCGGCCGCACCCGCGGCGCTCAGCGTCTCGTAGACCAGCGCCTCGACGGTGCCGCTGAACAGTGCCGTCCCGACGCCCCACAGCACGAAGCCCGCGGCGAAGCCGGGGAAGCCGGGCGCGAGCAACCAGAGCGCGTAGGCCGCGGCCTGCAGGACCCCGCCCGCGGCGAGCACCCGTCGTCGGGAGAACCGGTCCGACAGGGCGCCGGACGGCACCTCCGCGACCAGCCCGGTGACCGACCAGATCGCGAACAGCGCCGAGATCTGCGCGCCGGACATGCCGTGGTCGGCGAAGAACAGCGCGTACAGGGGGTACAGGGGCACGGCGTCGGCGAGCACCGCCCAGCCGACGACGAGGCGCGCCGGACCGCGGGCGGCCGGCGGCAGGGGGCGGGACGTGCGTCAAGGGAAGGGCACGGCGGCAGCGTAGCGACGCCCCCGCCGCGTCGCCCCGGCTTTTCAGGTGGTCGCGGAGGCGGGCTCGCGCCGGTGGTCGCCTATCCCGATCGTCGCGACGATCTGCAGCAGGGCGGCGCCGAGCAGCACCAGCAGCGCCGCGGCGTAGCCGTGCGTGAGGTCGACGAGAACGCCCATCAGCAGCGGCCCGAGCCCCGCCACGGTGTACCCGACGCCGAGGGCGAGGCCGCTCGTCGCCGCGCTCGCGGCCGCGTCGGGGGTCCGGTGCGCGATCACCCCGAGGCCCAGCGGGAAGCCCGCGCCGCAGCCCACGCCGATCAGCGCGACCCACAGCCACGGCCCGACCAGCGGCGGCTCGGGCACCAGCACCATCCCGAGGACGGCGACCACCGTGCAGCCGGCCATCAGCAGAGCCCAGCGCCGGAACCGGCCCGAGCGCTCGGCCAGGCTCGGCACGAGCAGCGCCGCCGGCATCTGCGCCACGCTCCACACCGAGATCAGCAGGCCGGCGGCGGCCGGGCTCCAGCCGCGATCCACGTAGGCCGGGGCGACCCAGGTCAGCGACCCGTAGACGGTGAGCGACACGCCGGACTGGTAGGTCGCCACGAGCCGGGCGAAGGGGTCGCGCCACGGCAGCCGACGGCGGGTCGTCGCGGCGCCGGTGGGGGCCTCGGCGTCGCCGCGCATGATCGCCGCCCACACCGCGACCGCGAGCAACGCGGGCACCGCCCACAGCGCCAGCGAGTACGACCAGCCCCCGAGCGCGACGGCGACCGGCACGGCCAGCGCGCTGACGACCGTCGAGCCGAGCATCATCGCGACGACGTACGCGCCGCTCACGGTGCCTGCGCGGCTGGCCAGCCGGTCCTTGACGACCGCCGTGAGCAGCACCCCGGCCACGCCGATGCCCAGCCCGATCACCAGGGTCCCGGCGAACAGCGCGGCCAGCGCCGGGACGCCGCGGACGAGACTGCCGACGGCGACCAGCGCGACCGAGCCGCCCAACGCCCGCACCGCGCCGAACCGGGCGCTCACCCGGGGACCGATCAACGAGCCCGCGGCCATCGCGAGGATGGCGCCGGTCTGGGCGGCCCCGGCCGTGCCGGCGGCGATCCCGAGCGTCTCGCGCACCTCGCCCAACAGCGGCGGGTAGGCCGACAGCGCCGCCCGCAGGTTCAACGACAGCGCGAGCAGGCCGACCAGGACGAGCGAGGCGGACCGGGTCGTCACCGTTCCTGCGTACCCGACCCGCCGCTTCTCCGCCGAATCGATACCCGTGAGTAGCCGGCCGGTCGCTGTGTGACGCGGCACACCCGCGTAACAGGGCCGCGCGCAACGCCGATAGCCGGGCCGTGAGCGAGTCGGGGTCCCGCACCACCCAGGAATCGACCGCGCCGACCCACGGCACGGGCGACCCCGGGGCCCGGCCCGCCGAGCGCACGACCTACCTGCGGGTCCGCCCCAGCCCGCGGCCCCGCACCACCCCCGCCGCGGACGCGCGCGACACGTCCGCGGCGGGGACCGGGGCGGGACGGGAGCGGGCGGCGGGTGCCGAGGAGGGCCCGGCCGGCGAGAACCACCCCACGGCCGAGCCCACCGCGACCCGAGGAGCTGCCGCGTGCGAGGAATCGGTCGCGGCCGTCACAGGCGGCGCCGACGGCTCTGACGGCACCGGCGCCGTCGACACCGCTGGCGCCGAGGTGGACGCCACCACCCCGGCCGCCGAGGTGGACGCCACCACCCCGGCCGCCGGGGTGGACGCCACCACCCCGGCCGCCGAGGTGGACGCCACCACCGGGGCCGACGCGGAGGCCGGCGCTGCTGCCGCCGTGGAGGCGGACGCCGACAGCTCCAGCAGCCCCGGCACCGTCGAGACCCCGGACGACGAGGACGCCGACGCCACGGCATCCCCGGCTGACGGTCCTGCCGACCCCGACTCGGACGAGGGCGCCACAGCTGGCACGGCAGAGGACCCCTCCGTCGAGCCGGACGCCGAGCAGCGTCCGTCAGACCACCCGGACGCGGGCGCCGACCCCGCACCCGTAACCGACGGAAAGGCCGACCCTGCGGACGTGCCCGACGCGAAGGCCGACCCGGCGAAGGTGCCGGACCCGCAAGACCCGGGAGCAGTTGCCGATGGCACGGCCTCTCCGGATCCGCCCCGGCCAACGGCGAGCCGGCCCGAGGCCACGCAGCCCGAGTCGACCCGGCCGGAGCCCGCGCAGCCTGGGTCGCCCCGGCCGGAAGCCACGCAGCCCGAGGCAACGCAGCGCGAGGCGCCCCGGCCGACAGCCATCCAGCCCGGCTCCCTGCAGCCGGAGGCGCAGCCCGAGGCAGCGCAGGCCGAGCCGACGCAGCCCGTGGCAACACAGGCCGGGCCCTCGCAGCCCGAGAACGCGCAGCCGGAGGACGCATCCCCCGCCTCCGAGTCGGAGGACCGGTCGCGCGCTCGGCCGGAGGACGAGGCGTCGGAGCTCGAGACGACCGTCGAGCTGCCTCGCACCCAGTCCGGCACCGAGTCCCGCGCCCAGTCCGGCACCGAGTCCCGCGCCCAGTCCGACACCGAGTCCCGCGCCCAGTCCGACACCGAGTCCCGCGCCCAGTCCGACACCGAGTCCCGCGCCCAGTCCGACACCGAGTCCCGCGCCCGGTCCGACACCGGGTCCCGCCCCGGGTCCGGCCGCGAACCCGGAGCCGAGGCCGGCGTGGGGGCGCCCGCGACGCCTGCCGCCGTGCGGCCGCAGGCCTGCACCCCGCGTCCTGTTCCGAAGCTGGTCGGCCTGTCCGGGCGGCCCACGTCGTCGCCAGGCGCGGCCCCGGCAGCCCCCGCAGCAGGCACGACCCGGCCTGCCCCGGCGCGCGCCACCACCGGCCCGTCCACCGGCCCGTCCACCAAGGTGCTGCGGCCCCTCGCCTCGGGGCCCGTGCCCAAGACGATCCCGGCCCTGCCGATCGCCCCCGTCGACCCCGCGGACCGCCCGTTCGCGCACCCGCAGCGCTCCGTGCCCGGAAAGCCCGAGTCCCTGTTCCGCCGCCTCTTCCGCCGTCGCCCGCGCACCTGACGGCCGTGCGGTGCAGGAGCCGCCCCACAGCGGTTCCCGCACCGAATCTCCGCCAGATCGCGAAACGACGCAGCTCTTGTCGATCCTCACCGGGACGGCACCGTGCACGAGCGGCGTCCTCCGCGCGACCGCCGCCCGCGGTGCGGTCAGGTGAAGTGCTCCCACCCCGCGGCCCCGGCGTAGGGCTCGCCGTCGACGACCACGCCCTCCCCCTCCTCGACCGCGCCGAGCACGACGAACCCCTCGGGCAGGGCGGTGCCGGCCGGGAAGGTCGCCGCCAGTGCGTGGTCCTCGCCGCCGGTCAGCATCCAGTCGAGGGGATCGACGCCGAGCGCGGGCGCGATCTCCGCCAGCCGCCCGGGCACGGCGAAGGCCTCGCGGCGCAGCGCGATCCGCACCCCCGACTCGAGGGCGACGTGGCCCAGGTCGGCCAGCAGGCCGTCCGAGACGTCGATCATCGCGGTCGCTCCGCCGAGCGCGGCAGCGGGCCCGGCGGCGTAGGGCGGGGTGGGTGCGCGGTGGGCGTCGACGATCGCCCCCGGGGACCGGAAGCCGCGGGTCAGCACGGCCAGCCCCGCGGCGGCCCAGCCGAGCCGTCCGCACACGGCGACGACGTCGCCGGGCCGGGCCCCCGCGCGCGTCACCGGTGCGCGCCCCTCCAGGGAGCCGAGCGCGGTCACCGAGACGACGAGCGTGGACGAGGCGGCGACGTCCCCGCCGACCAGCCCGACGCCGACGACCCCGGCCTCGGCCCACATCCCCTCGGCCAGCCCCTCGAGCGTCTCGACGGGTGTCTCCCGCGGCGCGGCGAGCCCGACGAGCAGGCCGGTCGGCACCGCGCCCATCGCGGCGACGTCGGCGAGGTTGGCCGCGACCGCCTTGCGCCCGACGTCCCGCGGCGTGGACCAGTCGAGCCGGAAGTGCACGCCCTCCACCAGGACGTCGACGCACGCCACCACCCGCCCGTCCGGCTGGGCCACGACGGCGGCGTCGTCCCCGGGGCCGAGCAGAGTCGCCGGTGGCTGCGCGCGGTCGCGGGTCACCCGCTCGATGAGCCCGAACTCCCCGATCGTGGCCAGGGCGGGCGGTTCGTCCGGTCCGCTCGGTGTGTCGCTCGCCTCGGTGGCCCCCGGCGGGGTGCGCGACGATGGGGACACGGGCTCTCCTCAGGTACGTTGCCTTCCGACTTTCCTACCGGACATCCTCCGGCGGGACTCCAGCAGAACCGGAAGGGGCACGCCGTGGTGCAGGCCTACATCCTGATCCAGACCGAGGTCGGCAAGGCGGCGGCGGTGGCCGCCGAGATCGCCGCGCTCACCGGCGTCGTCACGGCCGAGGACGTCACCGGACCATACGACGTCATCGTCCGCGCCGAGGCGGCCGATGTCGACGAGCTGGGTCAGCTCGTCGTCGCACGGGTGCAGGGGGTCCCCGGGATCACCCGGACCCTGACCTGCCCGGTGGTCAAGCTCTGAGCGGAGCCGGCCCGGTCCCACCCATGTCCCCGACCAGTCCGCAGCACGGCCCCGACCTGCGACGGCCGGCGGTGGTCCTCGCGATCGCGCTACCGGTCCTGCTCGCCCTGGTCGTGGCCGGCCTGGCCGTCGCGGCGCGGGCCGGGGCGTTCGACGCGCCCGCCCCCGCCCCGGAGACCGGTCCGCTCGCCCTCGCGCCGGTCGACGCACCGGCGGCCTCCTCGCAGGCCTGCACGGACCTGCTCGCGGCGCTGCCCGCCGACCTCCCCGGCGAGCCCGCGTTCCCCGCGCGGCCGCTCGCCGAGCCCGTGCAGCCCGGCGCCCGCGCCTGGGCCGCCGCGCCCCGGCCGGTCGTGCTGCGCTGCGGTCTCCCCCGCCCGCAGGAGCTGACCCCGACCTCCACGCTCACGGACGTCAACGGCGTCAGCTGGCTCACGATCTCCGACGGCACCCCCCAGCCGACGCTGGTCACCTACGTCGCCGTGGACCGCGAGGTCTACGTGGCGCTCACGACCCCCACCGCGGTCGGCACCGGCCCGGTCCAGGCGGTCTCCGACACGATCGCCCGCACCTTCCCCCGCACCGGCATCGCCGTCCGCTGACCCCGGGAACTCCCGACTCGCGCTGCAGGAAGCCCCGACTCGCGGACGATCGGGCGCGAGTCGGGAGCCACGGCACCGCGAGTCGGGAGCTACGGCACCCGCGAGTCGGCGCTTCCGGGCGACCGAACCCACGTCTCGGAAGCGACCGGGACGTGCGACTCGGTGACCGCGGAGTGCCGACTCGCGGAGACGGTCAGCGCAGGCCGGTGCCTCGGGCGAGAGCGGTGTCGACCAGCGTGGCGAGCAGCGTGGGGTAGTCGACACCCGTGTGCGCCCACATCCGTGGGTACATCGAGATGGGCGTGAAGCCCGGCATCGTGTTGACCTCGTTGACGGTCAGCTCCCCGCCCTCGCCGACGAAGAAGTCGACCCGGGCCAGCCCCTGGCAGTCCAGGGCGCGGAAGGCGGCGACCGCCATCTCGCGCAGCCGCTCGGCGACGGCGTCGTCGAGCTTGGCCGGGATGTCGAACTCGCAGACGTCGTCGAGGTACTTGGCCTCGAAGTCGTAGAACTCGCTGGTCCCGCCGACGAGCCGGATCTCGGCGGGCAGCGAGGCGCGCAGCGAGCCGTCCGGCAGCTCCAGCACCCCGCACTCGACCTCGCGCCCGACGACCGCGGCCTCGACCAGCACCTTCGGGTCGTGTGCGCGGGCGGTGGCGATCGCGGTGTCGAGGTCCGCCCAGTCGCTCACCTTCGTGATGCCGACGGACGAGCCCGCCCGCGCCGGCTTGACGAACACCGGCAGCCCGAGCCGGTCGCGCTCGTCGGCCGAGAGGGTCCGCTGCTGGGGCCGCAGCACCACGAGGTTCCCGGCGGGCAGCCCGTCGGCGGCCAGGAGCTTCTTGGTGAACTCCTTGTCCATCCCGGCCGCGCTGGCGAACACCCCGGCGCCGACGTAGGGCAGCCCGGCCATCTCGAGCAGGCCCTGGATGGTGCCGTCCTCCCCGAACGGGCCGTGCAGCACCGGGAACACGACGTCGACGCCCGCGAGCACCTCGCCCGCGCGCCCCGGGTCGAGGCGCAGCAGGCCGCCCCGGGTGGGGTCGCCGGGCAGGGCGAGCGCGGTGGCGGTGGGGTCGACCTGCGGCAGCGCACGGTCCCGGATCCGCAGCGCGGCGGGATCGTCCGTGCCGAGGACCCACGCGCCGTCGGGCGCGATCCCGACCGGCACGACGTCGAACCGCTCGCGGTCGAGATGGGTCAGCACGCTCCCCGCCGACACGCACGAGATCGCGTGCTCGGAGCTGCGCCCGCCGAAGACGACGGCCACCCGGATCCGGTCCCGCCGGGTTGTCGCCGGGACCGCCGCGTTCGCAGGCTCGCTCATGACCGGGGAGCGTAGGCGGGCCCACCGGCCGACCGCCGCACGCCCCGCCGTTCCCCGTCCCCGCATGAGCGAGCGGCGCTCTCGCTCATACCTACTGAACGAGGGTGCCGCTCGCTCATCCTCGGCGGCTCAGTGGTACCGCTGCTCCAGCTCCTGCACCTCGGGCAGCCCGACCAGCGAGGTGAACTCGTCGAAGGCGGGCAGCCCGGGCAGCGCGGCCTGCGGCGTGCCGTCCTTGCGCAGCGTCTCCAGCAGCGACCGGATCCCGGCGGTGGCCGCGAGCAGCGTGCCGATCGGGTAGAGCACCAGCGCGAACCCCAGCTCGGCGATGCGCTCCAGGGTCAGCGGCGGGGTCTTCCCGCCCTCGGCCCAGTTGAAGACGAGGGGGGCGACGCCGGCGAGCTCGCCCGCGACCCGCTCGATGTCCGCCCCCGAGGTGGGCGCCTCGACGAACAGCAGATCCGCGCCCGCGTCCCGGAACGCCCGGGCCCGCTCGATCGCCGCGTCGACACCCTCGACGGCCACCGCATCCGTGCGCGCGATGATCAGGAACTCCGGGTCGCGGCGGGCCTCGGTGGCGGCCCGGATCTTCCCGAGCATCTCCGGCAGCGGCACGATCTCCTTGCCGCTCATGTGACCGCACTTCTTCGGCGTGACCTGGTCCTCGAGCTGGATCGCGGCGACCCCGGCCTGCTCGTAGGTCTGCACGGTGCGCAGCACGTTGATCGCGTTGCCGTAGCCCGTGTCGCCGTCGGCGATCACCGGCACGTCGACGGCCGCGACGAGCCGCCGGGCGTTGTCGGCCATCTCGGTCCCGGTGAGCAGGCCGACGTCCGGGCGCCCCAGCAGGCCCGCCGTCGTCCCGAACCCGGTCATGTATACCGCGTCGAAGCCCGCCTGCTCCACGAGCCGGGCGGACAGGGCGTCGTAGGCGCCGGGGGCGAGGAGCGGGCCGGGCCCGCAGAGCAGGTCGCGCAGCCGGGCGCGGGGAGCTGTGGACAGCAGGTCTGACATGGCACGAGCGTGGCACAGACTCGTCGGTGACCGGGTCCACACTGGGGACATGAGCATGGATCTGGAGGCGGTCCGCCGGATCGTCGGGCAGGAGCACGGGCTCGCGTCGGTCAGTGTGGTGCGGGAGGACGGCACCCCGCACTCGTCCCTCGTCAACGCCGGGGTGCTCGAGCACCCGCGGACGGGGGCGCCGGTCGTCGGGTACGTGACGTACGGGCCGGTCAAGTTGCGCAACCTGCGGGCCAGGCCGGCCACCTCCGTGCTCTGGCGGGCGGGCTGGCGGTGGGCGGCGGTCGACGGCACGAGCGAGCTGATCGGTCCGGGGGACGGCGATCCGGAGGAGCTGCGGCTGCTGCTGCGGGCGGTGTTCACCGCGGCGGGCGGCACGCACGACGACTGGGAGACCTACGACCGCGTGATGCGCGAGGAGGGCCGCGTGGCCGTGCTCGTCACCCCGACGGCGACCTACGGCAACGCCTGAGCGCACCTCCCGTGGTCGCGGCACCTTCCTGTGGGACATCCCACCTCCGACGGCGGAACTTCCGGGTCGACCGTGGCGCCCTGAAACGGTTAGCCTGAGACAACTAATTCGCCGTCCGTGGGGAGGACCCGTGCCGGCCGAGCAGGCTGCCGTCATCGACCGACCGGGGGACGTCCGCGACCCCGGCCCGGGCTACAAGTGGATCGCCCTGTCCAACACCACGTTGGGCATGCTCATGGCGACGATCAACTCGTCCATCGTGCTGATCGCGCTGCCGGACATCTTCCGCGGGATCGGGATCGACCCGCTCGAGTCGTCGAACACCAGCTACCTCCTGTGGATGATCATGGGCTTCCTGGTCGTCACGGCGGTGCTGGTCGTCGGCTTCGGCCGGCTCGGCGACATGTTCGGCCGCGTCCGGATGTACAACCTCGGCTTCGCCGTGTTCACGGTCTCGTCGATCCTGCTGGCGGTCACCTGGCAGCAGGGCGACGCCGCCGCGGTCTGGCTGATCGCCTGGCGCATCGTGCAGGGCATCGGCGGCGCGTTCCTGATGGCGAACTCGAGCGCGATCCTCACGGACGCGTTCCCGGTCAACCAGCGCGGGCTCGCGCTGGGCATCAACGGCGTCGCCGCGATCGCCGGGTCCTTCCTGGGTCTGGTGATCGGCGGCCTGCTGGGCCCGGTGAACTGGCACCTGGTGTTCGTCGTGTCCGTGCCGTTCGGCGTGTTCGGCACCTTCTGGGCCTACTACAAGCTGCACGACAACGGCCGCCGCGTGCGGGCGAAGATGGACTGGTGGGGCAACATCACCTTCGCGGTGGGCCTCATCGTGCTGCTGATCGGCATCACCTACGGGATCCAGCCCTACGGCGACAGCGTGATGGGCTGGGGCAGCCCGATGGTGCTGAGCTGCATCATCGGCGGGGTCGTGGTGCTGGTGATCTTCGGGCTCATCGAGACGAAGGTCGCCGCGCCGCTGTTCGAGCTCTCGCTCTTCCGCAACCGCGCCTTCACGCTCGGCAACCTGGCGAACCTGCTCGCCTCGCTCGGCCGCGGCGGCCTGCAGTTCGTGCTGATCATCTGGTTGCAGGGCATCTGGCTGCCGCAGCACGGCTACAGCTTCGAGCAGACCCCGCTCTGGGCGGGCATCTACATGCTCCCGCTGACCATCGGCTTCCTCGCCTCGGCGCCGCTGTCCGGCGTGCTGTCGGACAGGTGGGGCACGAAGTGGTTCACCACCGGCGGCATGGTGATCACCGCGGTCAGCTTCGTCCTGCTGGAGATCCTGCCGGTCGACTTCGCGTACTGGGCGTTCGCGGTCGTCCTGCTGGTCAACGGCATCGGGATGGGCCTGTTCGCCTCGCCGAACCGGGCCGAGATCATGAACAGCCTGCCGGCCGACGCCCGGGGCGCCGGTGCGGGCATGACGGCGACGTTCCAGAACGCCGCGATGGTGCTGTCGATCGGCTTCTTCTTCAGCCTGATGATCGCCGGCCTGTCCACGCACCTGCCCTCCGTCATGGAGACCGGCCTGGTGCAGAACGGCGCCCCGGCGGCCGACGCCTCGCGCATCGCCGACCTCCCGCCGGTCGGCGTGCTGTTCGCCGCGTTCCTCGGCTACAACCCGATCCAGGAGCTGCTGGGCGACGTCCTCGACCGGATCCCGGCCGACCAGGCGAGCTTCCTCACCGGCCGCAGCTTCTTCCCGAACCTGATCTCCGGGCCCTTCTCCGAGGGCCTCACCGCGGCGTTCTGGTTCGCGGTGGCGGCCTGTGTGGTCGCGGCCGTCGCGTCGATCTTCACCGGCACCCGGTGGAACGAGCCCGCCACGGCGCCGCTGCCGACCGTGCGCCCGGAGCCGGGCGTCGGCGGTGCCGCGCTCGCGAGCTTCGCCGGGGCGGCCGACGGGGTCCCTGCGGCGGGCACCGTCCTCGGTGCGCTGCGCACGCGGCACGGCACGGCGATCCCGGGCGGCGTCGTGACCGTCACGGCGCCGGACGGCCGGCAGGTCGGCCGCGCCGAGGTCGACCAGGGCGGCACGTACGCCCTGCACGGCCTGCCGAGCGGCACGTTCATGGTCGTCGCGACCGCGCCGGGCTTCCGGCCGGAGGTGGCCACCGTCGCGCTCGACGGCCGGGGCGCCACCCAGGACTTCGACCTCGGCGGCGACGGCGCGGTGCACGGCCTGGTCCGCGCGGGCGAGCGTCCCGCGCCGCAGGTCTCGGTGCTCGCGCTCGACGGCACGGGCCGGCTCGTGGGCCGGACCGTGACCGGCGAGGACGGGCGCTTCCGCCTCGACGGCATCCCCGTCGGCACCACCACGCTCACCGCCACCCTGGCCGGGCACGAGCCCAGGGCCACCACGGTGCACGTCACCGGCGAGGGCGCCACCCCCGTCGAGCTGGTGCTCGCCGCCGGCGGCGGGCTGGGCGGCACGGTCACCGGTCCGGACGGCCGGTTCCTGCCCGACGCGCTGGTCACCGTGGTCGACGGGGCCGGCGAGGTCGTCGCGACGGCCACGAGCGGGGCGGACGGCCGGTTCGCCGTGCCGCGGATGCTGCCGGGCGCCTACACCGTGACCACCAGCGTGCACCTGCCCGCGGTCGCGCGGGTGGAGCTGGCCGGGGCGGGCACCACGGAGGTCGAGCTGCGGCTCGGCGCCGTGGGGTCGGCCGCGCACGGTACGGAGGACGGCGGAGGGAACGGCACGGGTAACGGCACGGGCTCCGACCGGGCCCGGTCACCGCACCACCCCCGTGGCCGGGGACTGACGAGTTCGTAGGCCCGCACACCGCGGTGGGTGCGGGTCTACGGCCTTCCCGCGAGCGGCTCGATCAGCCGATGTCCGCGACGGTGGAGCGGCGTCCCCGGAGCGGCCTCGGAGTGCGGAGTCGGTCGGAGTGGCGTCACCGCGGCTCGGGGGTGAACCGCGCCGTCTGCGCGACGATCAGCCCGTCCCGCACCACCACGGTGTCGATCCCGTCGGACACGGTCGCGACGTCGGACTCCAGCGACCACTCCAGGAGGAGCACCCCGTCCGCACCCGCCGTCGCCTCGGTGACCGACTTCTCGGTGAACACGCAGTTCGGCATCTGCTCGAGCAGCCCGCCGAAGGCCTGGCGGAGCCCGTCGTGTCCCTGCAGCGTGGCGCCGGGGGTCACCAGGACGGCGTCGGGCGCGTAGTCGGCGAGGATCGCCTCCACGTCGTGCGCGTTCAGGGCCTTGAGGTGGTCGGTGAGGACCTCGACGGCGGTGCGCGGCATGGCGCTTCTCCTCTCGCGGCGGTGCGGGAGCCCCGAGCCTAACGACCGTTCGACAGCCCTGTCAGCCCTCTCAGAGCCGCGGCCAGGACCGGGAGGGCCGCGACGAACCCGGCGCGGGTCGGTCCGGCGTACCCGATCACGATCCCGCCCGGCGCGCCCGCACCCGCGTACCGCTCCAGCACCTCGAGCCCGACCCCGCGCTCCGCGGCGGCGGCCTGCACGGAGCGCGCGGTGGCCGCGTCGGGCAGCGGGACGAGGACGTGCGCCCCGGCCCGGTCGCCCCGCAGCGGCACCCCCGCCAGGGCCTCGACCAGCAGGCTGCGCCGCTCCCCCAGCTCCCGGCGCAGCCTGCGCAGGTGCCGGGCCAGGTCCCCCGAGGTGGCGAAGGCCGTGAACACCCGCTGCCCCGCCGGCGCCGGCCGCGACCCGGTCCGCTCCCGGCGGTCCAGCACGGCCTCGCGGACCGCGGGCGGCGCGACCAGCCAGCCGCTGCCGAGCGTGGGTGTGAGGATCTTGCTGCTGGTCCCGAGGTGCGCGACGACGTCCGGCCCCAGCGCGGCCAGCAGCGGCAGCGGGGCGACGTCGTAGCGCAGCTCGCCGTCGTAGTCGTCCTCGATGACGAGCAGCCCCTCGGCGCGGGCCCGTTCGACGAGCGCGATCCGCCGTGCGGCCGGCATCCGCCCGCCCACCGGGAACTGGTGCGCCGGGGTGCAGTACACCGCCGCCAGGCCCGCCGGCAGGTCCTCGACCCGCAGGCCCTCGTCGTCGACCGGCACACCGACCACCTCGAGCCCGGCCGCGGCCAGCGCGTCGGCGGCCCGCCGGTACCCGGGCTCCTCCACCGCGACCCGGGCCCCGGCGGGCAGCACCCGGGCGAGCTCGGCGATCGCGCCGGTGCTCCCGACGGTGGCGAGCACCTCACCGGGCCGGGCGACGAGCCCACGGTGCCGCAGCAGGTGCTCTCCCACGGCCGCGCGGAACTCGGGCAACCCTGCGTACCGGGGCAGCAGGTCGGGCTCGGTGTCCGCGGCCGCCCGCCAGGCACGCCGCCACGCCGCGCGGTCCAGGACCTCGGTGCACGGCGTCCCCGGCTGCAGCTCGATCCGCGGGTGCTCGTCGGCGGGCTCGGCGCGGGGGCTCGGCCCGGGCACCGGACCGGCGGCCGGGACGGCGGTGACGAAGGTGCCCGCACCCACCCGCCCCTGCACCCAGCCCTCGGCCAGCAGCTGGTCGTACGCCGCCGCCGTCACGGTGCGACTCACCCGCAGGACGCCGGCCAGCTCGCGGGTCGACGGCAGCCGGTCCCCCGCCCGGAGCGTCCCGCCAGCGGCCGCGGCGCGCAGGGCGTCCGCCAGCTGCGCGGCGAGCGGCTCCGGGCTCGCGCGGTCCAGGTGCAACGGCGGCAGCTCGGTCACGAGTGGCCTTCCGGATTCGAGTCGGAGTGGCCGTTCCAGGATGCCACCCCGGGCCCGCAGACTCGACCCCGTGACCGGCACCCTCTCGCCCACCCCGCGCAGCACCCTCGGCCGCCTCCGCGAGCGGGGCGCGACCGACCGGGCCGCGCTGTACGACGTCCTCGACCACGGCCTCGTCTGCCACCTCGCGCTGGTCCGCGACGGCGCCCCGGTCGTGCTGCCCACCGGGTACGGCCGCATCGGCGACACCCTCTACGTGCACGGCTCCTCCGGCGCGCGCTGGCTGCGCGAGGGCGCCGTCCCGGTGTGCGCGACCGTGACGCACCTCGACGGCATCGTCTACGCCCGCTCGGTCTTCCACTTCTCGATGAACTACCGCAGCGCCGTGGCGCACGGCACCGCGCGGCTGGTCACCGAGGAACCCGAGCGCACCGCGGCGCTGCGCGCCATCGTCGAGCACCTCGCCCCCGGCTCCTGGGACCATGCGCGCCCGCCCACCCGGCGCGAGCTCGCCGCCACCGCCGTGCTCGCGCTGGACCTCGACGAGGCCAGCGTGAAGATCCGCACCGGCCCGCCGTCCGACGACCCGGAGGACATCTCGCCGGAGGTCTGGGCCGGCGTCGTCCCCCTGACCACCACCTTCGGCACACCCGAACCGGACCCGCACGTGCCCGCCGACGCCCCCACCCCTCCGCACGTCACCGCCCGCACCCTGTGAGCGACGATTGCCCCCAGAAGGAGCGTTCACGCTCA
Source organism: Pseudonocardia yuanmonensis (assembly GCF_039542425.1). Taxonomy (NCBI): domain Bacteria; kingdom Bacillati; phylum Actinomycetota; class Actinomycetes; order Pseudonocardiales; family Pseudonocardiaceae; genus Pseudonocardia; species Pseudonocardia yuanmonensis. The sequence continues at coordinate 21,935 of NZ_BAABIC010000002.1, read as the reverse complement.
CGACCCCCAGGGACCAGCGGAAACCGCTGGCGCCCGCTTCGCCCCGTCCCGGATGATCGTTCCGCCCGATCACCCGGCGACCGAGAGGAGCGAGGCCATGACCCGGTCGACCGCGCGCACCGAGGTCCGCCGGGCGGACGACGACGAGCTCATCGGCTTCGTCGAGCGCGATCCCGCAGGCACCTGGCGGGCACTGTCGGTGTTCGGCGGGCTGATCACCACCGCCGGGACCGAGGAGGCCGCGACCGCCGAGGTGACCGGCCGGGGCCTGGCCGTGCTGGCCGAGACGTGGTGGTTCCGCGGCGAGCCGGCCGTGCTGCTGGAGGCGGCGCCGGGCCGGGTCGTGGCGCGCGTGGGCGGGATCGCGGCGTTGGCCGCGGTGGTCGGCTCCGCCGGCAGCGCGGACGGCCACCGTCTGCTCACCCTCACCGGCCCGGAGATCGGCGAGCTCACCCTCCGCCGTCCCTGACCGCACCGCGTTCCGGCGCCTCGCACCCGGCCCTTCACCACGGGTCCGGTGTGCGGGGCGCCCGGAGCGCTCACCGCAGCCGGGCGACGTACGCCGCCACCGCCGAGCCGGCGCGCTCGGCGTCCCCGGTCGCGAGCAGGTCCAGCAGGGCACCGCGGAGGAGCGCGAGCGCCTCCGTGGCCGCGGGCCCGGGCAGCACCCGCCCGAGGACCGCGAGCCAGTCCCGCACCGTCGCCTCGGCGAACCCCGCCCACGGCCCCTCCGGCTCGACGAGCGAGCGCCCGTACCCCTCGACCCACAGCCGCAGCAGGTCGCGGTGTGCCGGCGCGGCGAGCCACTCCCACACCGTCCGCAGCAGCGCGGCCGCGTCGTTTTCCGGCAGCCCGTCGAGCAGGGCGAGCTCGGCGCTGCGGGCGCGCCCGAGCAGGGCCCGGACCAGCCCGTCCTTGGACCCGAACAGGTAGAGCAGCACGCGGGGACTGCTGCCCACCTCGCGGGCCAGCGGACGCAGCGACAACCCGGCGAGCCCGTGCCGCAGGACGTACGCGTAGGCCGCCTCGAGCAGCTCCTCGCGCCGCGGCGAGCCCGCCCCTTGCACCTCGTCGCCCATCGCGCCATCCTGCACTGAAACACTCGTTTCAGTCGAGGAGGCCTCGATGGCCGACGTCGAGATCCGCGAGATCGGCAGGCCCGGCGACCTCGGGTGGATCGTGGCCGCGCACGGCGAGCTGTACGCCGCCGAGTTCGGCTGGGACGCGAGCTTCGAGGCGCTGGTGGCGCGGATCGTGGCGGACTTCACGCCCGGCCCCCGCGAGCGCGGCTGGATCGCCGAGCTCGACGGCCGGCGCGTGGGCTGTGTGCTGTGCGTCACCGGCTCCGACCCCGACACCGCCGTCCTGCGGATCCTGCTCGTCCATCCCGACGCGCGCGGGCACGGGCTGGGCCACCGACTCGTCGCCACCTGCGTCGACTTCGCCCGGGACCGGGGCTACCGCACGCTGCGGCTCTGGACCAACGACGTCCTCGCCGCGGCCCGCCGGATCTACCTCGACGCCGGGTTCCGGCTGGTCGCCGAGGAGCCCCACCACAGCTTCGGCGCGGACCTCGTCGGGCAGGACTACGCACTGCCCCTGGTCCCGGGTCCCGTCCGGGTGGTCCCGTAGCCTCCGATCGTGTGAGCACGTCCTACCCCGAGGCCGATCGGCTGGACCTGGTCGAGGAGCTGCACGGTCGCCGCGTCGCCGATCCCTACCGCTGGCTCGAGGACCCGGAGGACCCCCGCACCCGCGAGTGGTCGGCGGCGCAGGACGAGCTCGCCCGCGGCCGGCTGGACGCCCTGCCCGGCCGGCAGGTCCTCGAGGCGCGGCTGCGCGAGCTGCTCTCCGCCGGGTCCGTCTCGGTGCCGCTCTGGCGGGCCGGGCGGGCCTTCTTCACCCGCCGCGAGCCCGGGCAGGAGCACGCGGTGGTCCACGTCCGCGAGCCCGACGGGACCGAGCGGGCTCTGCTCGACCCGGTCGCCCTCGACCCGAGCGGGTTGACCACGCTCGACACCTGGGTGCCGGACCTGGAGGGCACGAGGATCGCCTACCAGGTCTCCCACGGCGGCGACGAGCAGTCGGTCCTGTACCTGCTCGACGTCGCGACCGGTGACGTCGTCGAGGGCCCGATCGACCGCTGCCGCTACTCGTCGGTGGCCTGGCTGCCCGGCGGCGCCGAGTTCGTCTACGTGCGCAAGGTCGCCCCGGGCGAGGTCGACGACGGCGAGGAGGACTTCCACCGGCGCGTCTGGCGGCACCGCGTCGGCACCCCGGACACCGAGGACGAGCTGGTCACCGGTCCGGGTCTGTACGAGGACCACACGTACTACGGGGTCCGGGTGTCCCGGGACGGTCGGTGGCTCGTCGTCACCGCCAACGTCGGGACCGCCCGCCGGGACAGCGTGTGGATCACCGAGCTGACGGACGGGAAGACGCCCGAGCTCGTCCCGGTCCTCACCCAGGCCGACGACGTCCAGGCCACCTGCTGGGTCGAGCGGGACGGCCGGTTCTACATCCACACCACGGACGGCGCGCCCCGCTGGCGGCTCGCCGTCGCCGACCCCGCGACGCCCCAGCGCGAGCACTGGCGCGAGCTCGTCCCCGAGGACCCCGGCTCGGTGCTGCAGGCCGTCCGCTGGCTCGAGCCCGCCCCGGGCAGCGGCGACGAGCCGCGGCTCGTCCTCGCCCGCGCCCGGCACGCGGTGGCCGAGCTCGCCCTGCACACCGTCGACGGCACCCCGGCCGGCGTGATCCCGCTGCCCGGCACCGGCTCGCTGACCGGGCTCACGGTCGCCGACCGGGACACGCCGGACCGCTACGGCCAGGTCTGGATCGGCTGGACCGACCTCGTGACCCCGCCGCAGGTGCACCGCTACGAGCGCGGCGCGACGGTCCTCGAGGCCACCGCCCCCGGCCAGGTCGCGCTGCCCGCCGTGCGCTCCGAGCTGCGCGAGTTCACCTCCAAGGACGGCACGACGGTCCGGATGTTCGTGGTCACGCCGGCCGAGGGCGACGGCCCGTGGCCGGTGCTGATGACCGGCTACGGCGGCTTCTCGATCGCCCGCGAGCCCGCGTACACGTCGTCGGCCCTGGCCTGGGTCGCCTCCGGCGGCGCGTACGCGCTGGTCGGGCTGCGCGGCGGCGGCGAGGAGGGCGAGGCCTGGCACCTCGCCGGCAACCGGGCGAACAAGCAGAACGTGTTCGACGACCTCCACGCGGCCGGCGAGGCCCTGGTCGCCGCGGGCACCACCACCCCCAGGCAGCTCGGCATCCAGGGCGGCTCGAACGGCGGCCTGCTCGTCGGGGCCGCGCTGACCCAGCGGCCGGACCTGTACGCCGCCGTCGTCTGCTCGGCACCGCTGCTGGACATGGTCCGCTACGAGCTGTTCTCGCTGGGCCGCACCTGGAACGACGAGTACGGCACCGCGGACGACCCGGAGCAGCTGGACTGGCTGCTCTCCTACTCCCCCTACCATCACGTCCGGGAAGGCGTGGCGTACCCGGCCACGCTCTTCACCGTGTTCGAGTCGGACACCCGCGTCGACCCGCTGCACGCCCGCAAGATGTGCGCGGCGTTGCAGCACGCCACGACCGGTGACCTGCTCGACCGCCCCGTGCTGCTGCGCCGCGAGACGGACGTCGGGCACGGGGCACGTTCGATCTCGCGCACCGTCGCGCTGTCCGTGGACACCCTGGCCTTCCTGGCCTTCCACACCGGTCTGGAGCTGTCGTGACGATCCCCCTTCCGGACGCCGTCGACGCCGTGCCCCTCGCCGACCCGCCCGCCTGCGCCGCGCAGGCGGGGACGTGGTGCGCGCGCTTCTACGAGTGGACGAACAACGACTTCCTCGCCAACTCGGCCGACGCCCTCGTCAACGGCGCCATCAAGATCGCGCTGATCGTCGTGATCGCCGTCGTGGTGCGGCACCTGCTGCACCGGGCGATCAACCGGGTGATCGACGGCGCGTCGAACGGGAAGATCACCAAGCTGCTCGGCCGCGCCCCGAGGCGGCTGCGCTCCACCCCGCTGATCTCGCAGCGGCGCATCCAGCGCGCCCGCACCATCGGCTCGGTGCTGCGCTCGATCACCTCCGCCGTGGTCCTGCTGATCGCCGCGGTGATGATCCTCGCGGAGTTCGGCGTCGCGCTCGGGCCGATCCTGGCCTCGGCGGGGATCGTCGGCGTCGCGGTCGGCTTCGGCGCGCAGAACCTGGTGCGGGACTTCCTGTCCGGCATGTTCATGCTGCTCGAGGACCAGTACGGCGTCGGCGACATCGTCGACCTCGGCGAGGCGAGCGGCACCGTCGAGGCCGTCGGGCTGCGGATCACCACGATCCGGGACCTGCAGGGCACCGTCTGGTACGTCCGCAACGGCGAGATCCTGCGCGTCGGCAACAAGAGCCAGGGCTACGCCGTGGCCGTCGTCGACCTGCCGCTCGCGCACTCCGCGGACATGGCCGAGGCCTCCGAGCTGGCCGGGCGGGTGGCCGCCGAGCGTGTCGCCCAGGAGGACATCGCCGAGGACGTGCTGGAGGACCCGGAGGTCCTCGGCGTCGAGAAGGTCACCGCGGAGGGCGCCACGCTGCGGCTCACGGTCAAGGTCAACCCGGGCAAGCAGTGGGCCGTGCAGCGGGCGCTCAACGCCGCCATCACGGACGCGTTCGACGACCACGGCGTCCCCCGCCCCGTGCCGCTCGGCCTCGGGGGCAGACTGGAGGCGTGAGCGAGCCAGCCGGCTCACCGTCAGCACAGCAGTGCCGCGCGAGCGCGGCCGACGAGCGCCAGCGAGGAATTGCGTGAGTGCACCGCAGAACTTCTACGCCGAGGTGGGGGGCGAGAAGGTCTTCCACCAGATCGTCCACCGCTTCTACGAACAGGTCCGGGAGGACGAGATCCTCCGCCCGCTGTACCCGGAGGAGGACCTCGGCCCCGCCGAGGACCGGCTGCGGATGTTCCTCGAGCAGTACTGGGGCGGCCCGCGCACCTACTCCGAGCAGCGCGGGCACCCCCGCCTGCGGATGCGGCACTTCCCGTTCACGATCGGCCCGATCGAGCGCGACGCCTGGCTGCGCTGCATGCGGGTGGCCGTCGACGAGAGCGATCTCGACGAGGCCCACCGCGCCCAGCTGTGGCAGTACCTGGAGTACGCGGCCGCGAGCATGGTCAACTCCGGCTTCTAGGTAGGGCCGCGGCCGATCCGTTTGGCAAGATGATGCCCCGTGCGGCGTGACGGGCAGTGGTGGACGGAGGCCGTCGTCTACCAGGTCCACGTCCGTAGCTTCGCGGACTCGGACGGCGACGGGGTCGGTGACCTCGCGGGCGTCCGCAGCCGGCTCGGGTACCTCGAACTGCTCGGGGTGGACGCGCTCGCGCTGAGCCCCGTCAACCCCTCGCCCGGCCTCGACCACGACTACGACGTGACCGACCCGCGCGAGGTCGACCCGCGGCTCGGCGACCTCGACGACCTCGACGGGCTGGTCGCCGACGCGCACGCGCACGGCCTGCGGGTGATCGTCGACGTGGTGCCCAACCACACCTCGGACCAGCACGAATGGTTCCGGGCGGCGGTGTCGGCCGCGCCCGGCAGCCCGGAGCGCGCCCGCTACCACTTCCACCCCGGCCGGGGCGAGCGCGGCGAGCGGCCGCCGAACAACTGGCAGAGCGTGTTCGGCGGGCCCGCGTGGACCCGGCTCACGGTCACGGACGAGGACGGCACGAGCCGGCCGGACGAGTGGTACCTGCACCTGTTCGCCCCCGGCCAGCCGGACCTCAACTGGGAGAACCCCGAGGTCTGGGCGGACCTGGAGAAGACGCTGCGGTTCTGGTGCGATCGCGGCGTCGACGGGCTGCGGATCGACGTCGCGCACGGCATGGCCAAGGCCGCCGGGCTGCCCGACGACCGGCGCCAGCCGGGCTGGACCCCGGTGTCCGACACGCTCACCGATCCGCGCTTCGACCAGGACGCGGTGCACGACGTGCACCGGATGATCCGCGCGGTGCTCGACCACTACCCGGACCGGATGGCCGTCGGCGAGGTCGGGCCGGTGCGCGACGACGCCAGGTGGGCCTGCTACGTCCGCCGCGACGAGCTGCACCTCGCCGTCCACCCCGCGCTGCGGGACGCGCCGTTCGACGCCGGCGCGGTCCGCGAGGCCGTCGACCGCACGCTCGACGCCGCGACGTCCGTGGGCGCGCCGGCGGTGTGGGCGCTGACGAACCACGACCTCGTCCGCCCGGCCACCCGCTACGGCGAGGGGGCGCCCGGCCTCGCCCGGGCCCGGGCGATGGCGCTGGTCGCGCTGGCCCTGCCCGGGAGCGCGTACCTCTACCACGGCGACGAGCTGGGCCTGCCCGACGCCGAGCCCCCCGCTGCCGAGCCGCCCGACGACGGATCCTCCGACGCCGAGCCGTCCGACCCCGGATCCTCCGACGCCGAACCGTCCGACTCCGGATCCCCCGACCCCGGATCCCCCGACCCCGGATCCCCCGACTCCGGATCCCCCGACTCCGGATCGCCCGACGACGGGTCCCCGGACGACCCGCGGCAGGTCCCGGTGGATCCGTCCGGGTGGACCGGCCCCGGCCACGCCGGCGCCCGGGTCCCGTTGCCGTGGGAGGGCGGCGCCCCCGGCTACGGCTTCACCACCGGCACACCCTGGCTGCCCGTGCCCGAGGAGTACGGCGCGCTCACCGCCGCCAATCAGCTCGAGGACCCGGACTCCACGCTCTCGCTGTACCGGTACGCCCTCGAGCTGCGCCGGAGCCACCCCGCCTTCCACGGCGACCAGGTCGAGTGGTTCGGCGCGCCCGCGGGCTGCCTCGCCTTCCGCCGCACCGGCTCCACCCTCGTGTGCGCGCTGAACGCGGGCGACCGCCCCGTCCCGCTGCCGCCCGGCGACGTCCTGCTCACCAGCGGCCCGCTCACGGACTGCGGCGAGCTCCCACCGGACACGGCCGCCTGGCTCGCCTGACCCGTGAGCGGCACCTGCCCCTGGACGGACAGTCAACGCTCACGACCCTGGATGAGCTGCGCAGACGGCGTTCAGGTCAGCAGGGGCAGGGTGGTCACCCGCCGCCGCACGACCGCGCCGAAGCGGGCGTCGAGCCGCATCCACGAGCCCGTCGCCGAGACCCGCACCACCGGCTCCGGCCCCTCACCCGCGCCCGTGTCCGCGCCGCCGAGGAATCCCATGCCGGACAGGGCGAACAGCGCCCGCATCGGCACGGACACCTTCCCCGGGACGTCGCCGGAGACCGTCAGCACGGTCTGGTCGAGCAGCGACGCGGGCGGCCCCAGTGGCCCGCCGTGCTCGCGGGCCAGGGACAGCCCGCGCTCGGTGAGCGCCTCCAGCTCCCGCGCCGGGATGTCCTCGAGCCGGGTCCAGCCCTCGTCCGGCGGCAACGCGCCCGTCCAGAACCCGGTCGCCGCGGCGAGGTCCACCTCCGCGGACCGGTCCACGGCCAGCGCCGTGAGCAGCGCCGAGCCCTGCACCGTGACGTCCGCGGGCTCCATCTCGGCGGCGACCGAGCGGGTCGCGAGCGCCTCGAACGGCGTCGGCGCCCACGCCGTCACCCGGCCCCGCGCGGCACGCAGGCGCACCGGGGCCGACTGGTCGAGGCGGACCAGCCGGGCGGCGAACGCCCCGAGGTCCGCGCGCTCGGACGGGTCGGCGAACCGGAGGCTCACGACACCGCCTCCGTGCTCGCGGTCTCCGGCGCCCAGCGGAGCAGGAAGGCCCGCTCGTCGGCCGTCAGTCGGCGCGGTCGCTGCCCCTCCAGGTCGAACAACGCCATACGGGTCTCGGCCTCGATCCCGACCGGGTCGGACTCCGCCGGCCCGGCCCGCATCACGTAGTCGATCGTGAACGACGCCGCGCGCACGTCCCGCACCGTCATCTCCACCCGCAGGTCGTGCGCCCCGTACGGGATCTGCCGGCGGTACTCCACGCTCAGCCCGGCCACCAGCAGCCCGGCGGCGAAGGTGTCCACGCCCTCGGCGCCCGCCGCGGTGAACATCAGGTCGATGCGGGCCTCCTCGAGCAGCGTGACCGCCCGGGCGTGGTTCAGGTGCCGGTAGGAGTCCTGGTCGGTCCAGCGCAGCGGGACCTGGGCGACGTAGCGGGCCACGCGCCCACCCTCTCACCCGGCTACGCGGCCGCGACCAGCGCCTCCACCACCTCGACCGGCCGGGACAGCGCGTTGAGGTGCCCGCCCGGCACCGCGACGACGTCGAGCCCGAGCCGCTCGCGCGCCACCCGCCGTTGGAAGGCCAGGGGGAACAGCCGGTCGTCGGCCCCGGCCAGCACCGTCGTCGGGACCTCCGGCCACGCCTCCAGCGGCAACGGCTCGGCGAAGGAGCGGTCGGACTGGTTCCGCCCGCCGCGGGTGAGCTCCGCGCGCAGGTCGTCGGGGATGTCGTGCAGGAAGTCCCGCTCGAGGTCGAACCCGTCGTACCCCGCCTCGGCCCGGGCCGCGGACTGCCCCGTGGTCTCCCACCACTCCCCGGCGCGCTCGCCCGGTGCGGGGATCATCGGGTTCACCAGCACCAGTCGCCGCGCCTCGACCGCCGAGCAGACCAGTGCGGCGGTGAACGCCCCCATCGACTGCCCGACGACGACCGGGTCGGGCCGGTCGCCGAGCGCTGCCAGGGCGAGGGCGGTGTACTCCGCCCAGCCCGCCGTCTCGTCGTCGGCGGGCAGGTCGACGGCGACGGGCTCGTGACCGCGCGCGGCCAGCTCCGGGACGACCCGGTGCCAGTACCAGGCCTCGCCACCCGCTCCGGGCAGCAGCAGGAACGTCGTCACGCGGGGGTGGACCGGCCGGGCCGCCGGAACTCATCGCCCCCGGATCTCAACCCTTGCGGAACGCCGACTCGACGGAGGCGTACAGATCGAAGCTCCCGGTCACCCGCAGGGTCTGTTCCTGCAGCGGATCGCCGGACAGCACGACGCGCAGCTCGCTCCCCCGGCGGTGCAGCGTCTCCCGGACCTCGGCCAGCCTGCGGGCGCCGCAGGCGGCCAGGAGCTCCACCTCGGTCAGGTCCACCACGACGCGCTCCGCCCGGTGCGACTCCACCCAGGTCCCCATCTCGACGCAGTTCGTCAGGTCGATCTCGCCCGACAGCACCAGCAGCGCGATCCAGGGTGCGGGGCGCACGGCCCGCATCTCCAGCCAGGTGCCGCGCCCGTACCCGCGCCCGTACCCGCGCACGGACGGCAGTGCCGTCACCGATGCGTCCCGCTCGTCCACGTGGTCTTCCTTCGACGTCCGGCGCGCGAGCGCACCGGTTCCGGACACGGCGCCGGGAGGGCCGTGGCGCGGTCCCGGCCGGGCCCCCGGGAAGCCGGGACCTTTCGATCCCATCAGCACGGATCGGAGAAGGCAAGCGGCGAGAACGTGCGTCCGCAACGACCCTGGCTACCGCCCGAGCCCGCGCAGCTGCCGCGAGACCACCGAGAGCGTGGCGAGGTCGAGCTGCCCGGCCCCGGCGATCTCCTGCAGCGCCGCACGCGCCCGCACCAGCTTCGAGGCGTTCGCGCGCTCCCACTGCGCGATCGTCTCCGGCAGCGGCGTGCCCGGGGCGGCCTCACGCAGCGCGTCGAGCGTGATCGACCGCAGCGAGCCGTAGAGGTCGTCGCGCAGTGCGAGGCGCGCCAGCTGGTGCCAGCGGTCGCCGCGGGGCAGCGCGCTCACCGAGGTCAGCGCCACGTCGATGCCGAGGTGGTCGCTCAGCGCGAAGTACGTGCGCGCCACCTCCTCCGGGTCGCGGGGCTCGCCGTCGCGCTCGGACAGCTCGACCAGCTCGACGACGTCGAGCAGCCCGAAGCCGTGCACCGCGGTCGCGGCCCGCCGCGCCAGCGTCTCCGGCACGCCCTCGTCGAGCAGCGTGGCGATCCGCGTGCGGACGACCTCCTGCTCCCGGCCGGTGAGCAGCTCGGGCAGCCGCCGGCGCAGCGTGCGCACCAGCCCCGCGAAGCGCGCGGCCTCGGCGCCGACGGCCAGCGGCTGGGGCCGGTTGGTGAGGAACCAGCGGGCGGCCCGGTCCAGCAGCCGGCGGGACTCCAGGACGAAGCGGTCGGCGACCTCCACGGGCAGGTCCGCCTCGCGGATCTGCCGCCAGTGCGCCCGCAGCCCGTACACCCCCGTGGCGACGGCGTAGGCGCGCACGGCGTCGGAGGGGCTGGCCGCGGTCTCCTCGCCGATGCGGAAGGCGAAGGTGATCCCGGCGCCGTCGACCATCTCGTTGACCAGCAGGGTGCAGAGGATCTCGCGGTGCAGCGGGTGGCGACGGACCGCGTCGGGGAACCGCTCGCGCAGCGGGTGCGGGAAGTACTCCGGCAGCCGGGGCGCGAACGCGGCGCCCTCGAGCAGGTCGCTGTCGAGCAGCCGGCGTTTGAGGTCGAGCTTGACGTGCGCGAGCAGCGTCGAGAGCTCCGGGCCGGTCAGGCCGTCGCCGGAGCGTTCGAGGGCGGCGAACCCGGCCGCCGTGGGCAGCACCTCGAGGGCGCGGTCGAGCCCGGTGCGTTCCTCCAGGTCGGCGACGACCCGGGCGTGCACGTTGGCCATCTCCCCGGAGTGCGAGCGGGCGACACCGAGCACGGCGTTCTGGTCGGTGTTGTCGGCCAGCACCAGGGCGGCGACCTCGTCGGTCATCTCGGCCAGCAGGGCGTCGCGGCCGGGCCGGTCCAGCTCGCCGATCGTGACCAGCCGGTCGAGCAGGATCTTGATGTTGACCTCGTGGTCGGAGCAGTCCACGCCGGCGGAGTTGTCGATCGCGTCGGTGTTGATCCGTCCGCCGTGGCGGGCGAACTCGATCCGCCCGCGCTGGGTCAGCCCGAGGTTGCCGCCCTCGCCGACCACCTTGACCCGCAGTTCCCGGCCGTCGACCCGGATGGTGTCGTTGGCCTTGTCCCCCGCGTCGGCGTGCGCCTCGGTGGAGGCCTTGACGTAGGTGCCGATGCCGCCGTTCCACAGCAGGTCGGCCGGGGCGAGCAGGATCGCCCGGATCAGCTCCGGCGGGGACAGCTTGACCACGTGCTCGCCCAGCCCTAGGGCCTGGCGCATCTCCGGGCCGACCGGGACCGCCTTGGCCGTGCGCGGCCACACCCCACCGCCGGGGCTGATCGCGGCCCGGTCGTAGTCGTCCCAGGAGGAGCGGGGCAGCGCGAACAGCCGGCGTCGCTCGGCGTAGCCGCGTGCCGCATCCGGGGTCGGGTCGACGAACACGTGCCGATGGTCGAACGCCGCCACCAGGCGGATGTGCTCGGAGAGCAGCATGCCGTTGCCGAACACGTCACCGGACATGTCCCCGACCCCGACGACGGTGAAGTCCTGGGTCTGGGTGTCGATCCCGAGCTCGGTGAAGTGCCGCTTCACCGACTCCCAGGCGCCACGGGCGGTGATGCCCATGGCCTTGTGGTCGTAGCCCACCGAACCGCCGGAGGCGAACGCGTCGCCGAGCCAGAAGTCGTAGCCGGCGGCGACCTCGTTGGCCACGTCGGAGAACCGGGCGGTGCCCTTGTCCGCGGCCACGACCAGGTATGAGTCCTCGCCGTCGTGGCACACGACATCCGGTGGCGGCACGGTCTCCCCGCGCACCAGGTTGTCGGTCACGTCGAGCAGGCCCGAGATGAACAGCCGGTAGCAGGCCTCGACCTCGGCGGGGTCGGGTCGGGCGGCCCGGACGACGAACCCGCCCTTGGCGCCGACCGGCACGATGACGGCGTTCTTCACCATCTGCGCCTTGACCAGGCCGAGGATCTCGGTACGGAAGTCCTGCGGGCGGTCCGACCAGCGCAGCCCGCCGCGGGCGACCGGGCCGAAGCGCAGGTGCACGCCCTCCATCCGCGGCGAGTACACGAAGATCTCGAACCGTGGCCGGGGCGCGGGCATGTCCGGCACCGCCGCCGGGTCGATCTTGAACGAGGTGAACGCGCGGTCGCGGAACCAGTTCGTGCGCAGCGTCGCGACGATCATCGCCAGGAACCCGCGCAGGATGCGGTCCGCGTCCAGCCCGGTGACCTGGTCGATCAGCGCGGTGACCTCGGTCAACGCCTCCTCGGTGAGCTTCGCCCGGTCGTCCTCGGCCGGATCGAAACGCGCCCGGAACAGCCGCACCAACCCGCGCGCCACGGCCGGCTGGGCCAGCAACACGTCCGCCATGTACTGCACCCCGAAGGTGGAACCCACCTGCCGGGAGTAGCGGGCGTAGGCGCGCAGTAGCGCCGCCTCCCGCCAGTGCAACCCCGCGTGCAGCACCAGCGCGGAGAACCGGTCCGCCTCCGCGTCACCGCCCCAGGTGGCGCGGAAGGCCGCGCAGAAGTCCCGGTCGAGCGCGGCCTCGTCCCGTCCGGCGAGCGCGGAGTCGGGGGCGTCCGCCGTGGTGTCGATCCGCAGCCCGAAGTCGTAGAGCCAGCACCGCCGCCCGTCGGGGCGCACGAACTCCGACGGGTGCTCGTCGACGACCTCCACGCCCAGGTGCTGCAGGACCGGCAGGATCCGGGTCAGCGACACCGGCGCGTCGAGGTAGATGGCCAGCCGGCGCTCGCCCTTCTCGTGGTGCAGCCGGACGTCGAACCCGCCCTCGGGCAGCGCGAGGATCCGCTTCAGGTCCTCCACCGCGCGTTCCGGCTGCACGCCGGCCTTGTACGAGTCCGGGATGCCGGCCAGCAGCCCGGGCACCGTCACCGTGGCCGGGCCCAGCCGGTCGACGAGCCGGTCGTCCCAGGTCCGGACGGCCTCGGTGAGCGCGTCCGTGAGCTCCTGCGGGTCCGGGTCGGCCGGCGGGTCCGCCGGGTCGGTCTGGACCGTGAAGTGCACCTGCGCGTACGAGGCCTCCGTGACGCGGGCGGTGTAGTCGACGGCGCTGCCGCGCAGCCGGTCGCGCAGGACGTCCGCCATCGCCAGCCGGCTCGTCGTGGTGTAGCGGTCGCGCGGCACGTAGACCAGGCACGAGACGAACCGGTGGTGCGGATCGCGACGCAGGAACACCCGCACCCCGCGCCGGCCCGCCAGCCCCAGGACGCCGACCGCGACGTCGTGCAGGTACTCCGTGGTGGCGCTGAGCAGCTCCTCGCGGGGCAGCCCGGAGATCACCTCGAGCATCTGCTGGCCCGAGTAGGACTCGAGCGGGAAGCCCGCCCGCCGGATCGCGCGGCGGGTCCGGCGCGCGACGACCGGGATGTCCAGCACGCTCTCGTACATCCCCGGGACGGTGAGCATGCCGAGGAAGCGGTGCTCCCCGGTGGGCTCGCCGTGCTGGTCGAAGGTCCGCAGGCCCACGTAGTAGGGGTGCAGCGGGCGCAGCACCCGGCTGCGCACGCCGGCGCGGGTCAGGATGAGCAGCTCCTCGGCGCGGTCCGCCGCGCCGGTGTCCGGCACGAAGGCGCCGTTGTCGAGGGTGTCTCGGCGCAGGACGCCCAGCCCGGACGCGAGCTCGGGGCGCAGCCGCGCCCCGTCGAGACGGTAGTGGCGGTAGCCGAGGAAGGTGAAGTGGCCGTCGGCGAGCCAGCGGAGGAACTGGGCGACCTCGTGCCGCTCCGATCCGCGGTCCGTGCGGACGCCGCGGGGCACGAGCTCCTCGGCGAGCAGCTCGTCGGCCAGGGTCCGGATCCGGCGCTCCATGCGGTCGCCGTCCTCGACGATCTCGCGGACGTCGTGCAGCGCGTCGCGCAGCTCCTCGGTGAGGAGGGCGGAGTCCACGGCCCCGCTCAGGTCCAGCCGGATCCAGGACTCGGCGAACGTCCCGCGCGGCGGGTCGGCGGGATCGGCCTCGGGCAGGACCTCCAGCAGCTGTCCGGTCGCGTCCCGGCGCACCACGACGATCGGGTGCAGCAGCCGCCCCACCTCCGCCCCCGCCCGCGACACCGCCGCGAGGGTCGAACCGACCAGGTAGGGCATGTCGTCGGTGACGATCCGGACGGCCGTTCCCTCGACCCGGACCAGCGGCTCGCCGACCAGCCGGCGCGCGGCGAGGGCCCGCTGCTCCGCGGCCACCTCGCTCAGCGGGGGCAGCTCGGGGCTGTCGCCGTGCGCGGAGGCCCCGTCCGCCGGGGCGTGACGCGCGTACAGGGCGGTGAGACCGTTCAGCTCGACGTCGGCCGGCTCCGCGGCGGTCGTCTGCTCACGGGTCCGGCTCATTCTCGGCGACTCCGGGTCTTGCGAGGGTTGCTCGGGTGGCGACCACCCTAGCCCCCGATCGGCCGCCCGCACCGCGGACCCGAAGGCCTCCCGCCCACGCTCACCGAGTGGCCGATCGTGGTCGGTGAGAGGTCGGCCGGGGGGCGCCGGCCGGGTCGGCGACGCGCCTGCCGGCGCTCCGACGACGGTCCGGGCATCGGCTTGGACGACGGTCCGGCGTCACCGGTGGCGCCACGGCACCCGGGAAGTCGAGGACTCCGACGGCTCCCGGCGGCAGCGACGGCTCCCGGCGGCACCGGCGCGGGTGGCGGCGGGTCGTCGACGGTTCGACAGCTCCGTCGCCACCGCCACCCCCACGCGCCCGCGCGGCCGTGCCCGGGCACGGGGTTCGCGCCGACTGACGGCCGGAGGCGTCAGAGCCCCCGGTAGGCAGCCATCGCGCCCGCGAGGAGATCACCGAGACCGAGGGACTCGGTCGATGCCTCCTTCGTCGCGGCCGGGTCACCGTGGGAGTCGGTGCCCTCCTCACGCGCGGCGGCTACGCCCTCCGCCTCGGCGGCCGTCGCTGCGGTGCCGCCCGTGGCCGTGCCGGAAGACCTCCCGCCGGTCTCGTCGGGCCCGCTGCGGCCCGCCTGAGCGCCCGAGCTGCCCTCGGCAACACCCTTGCCGCTCGGAGCGGTTGCGTGTCCCTCCGATCCCGCAGCGTTCGTGGTGCCGGGCGCCGAACCGGGGCCGTGCGGGCCCGGGTCGCTCTCGTCGTCCGCCCGGTCGGGGTGCTCCGAGCCGGCGGTCGCGGCGGCACGGCGGTGCCTCCGGCCTCCGCTGCCCGGCCGCACGGCGAGGTCCTCCAGACGGAACGCACCGGCACCCGGCGTGCTCGCGGGGCGCACCATGCCCGGCCCCGCAGGCTCGATGTCCTGGATCAGCTGGACCCCGCTGTCCCCGTCGGTGCCGTGCACGGTGCCTCGCAACCGCGCACCCCGGAGCTCGGCACCGACGTCGGCACTCACCGCCAGGTCCCGCATCACCGGATGCAGCCACGCCGCGGTCTCCGCCCGGTCCCGGCCCGGCAGGTCGACCCTCAGGGTGCTCGGGTCCTCGGTACGCACGCGGCCGCGGCTCGGCAGGTGCACGCGCATCCGGTCGGTCAGCCCACGCAGGACCCGAGCCGCCTCGGCCGACGTGATCCGCCGGTCCCCCTCCACGAGGTCCAGCACCACCGAAGCGCCGACCCCGTCGCTGCCCGCCTCGGCTTCCGCGGGACCGACCCCGTCGCCGCCCGACCCGGCTTGTGCAAGCGTCGCGGGCTCGGTTCGGTCGATCGGGAGGGACGCGCTCGACAACGCGTCCGGCTTCCCCCACACCCGGTCCAGCTCGGCGATCGCCGAGCGGAGCCAGTCGTCCGCCGCCCGGGCCGCGGGCGACGGTTCGACCTGCGCCGCAGCCGGCATCGGCTCGCCTGCCGGGGCACGCCCGGGCTCGTCTGGGAGCGCGGCGCGCTCCGGGTCGTTCGACCGCGCCAGCTGTCCAGCACGCGCCGGCTCGGCACTCGCGGACTCACCCGGGCGGCCTGACTTCGTGGCATGCGTCCGGTTCTGCGAGGACGCGCCGCCGTGTGGATCGTTCCCCGCACCGTTCGACGCGGCACTCGCGGACTCACCCGCGCGGTCCGACGTCGTGATGCGCGCCCGCTCCAGCGCGAACTCGCCGCCGTGTGGGCCGTTCCCGGCACGGTCCGACTCGGCACTCGCGGACTCACCCGCGCGACCCGACGTCGTGATGCGCGCCCGCTCCAGCGCGAACTCGCCGCCGTGTGAGCCGTTCCCCGCACGGTCCGACGCGTTCGCGCGCGACGACAGCGCCTGCTCCGAGTCCGGCAGGTGCGGGATCCGTCCTGCCCCGGAGATGGGCGCCGAGTCCCTCCCGTGCTCGGACGCGGGCCGTTCCTCCGCGGCCTCGCGGGCGCGACGCCGGGCGGCGCGACCTCCGCCCTCGGCGGCCGCGAGAAGGTCCGCGGCGCGACGCGCGCCCGGCCGACCCTTCTCCGCGAGCCGATCCGCCGAGCGACGGGAACGGGAACGCTCACCCTCGACCGGCGTGCCCCCGCGCGAGTCGTCCCGCAGGCCGTTCCCGGCAGGGCGCGTACGCGACGGCCGCTCGGAAGTCCGCCCACCGATCTGTGCCGAACCGAGCCCCGCAGCTGTCTCCTGAGCGTCCCCTCGGGCACGTCTCGCCGCTCGGCCGGCGCTCGCGCTGGCATCCACCGCTGCGTCGAGCCAGGAAGCGGCAGCCCGGGTGCGCGTCCGACCGGAGGCCTCGCTGTCGGGGTGTTCACGATCGCGGAGCTCGAGGCTGCCGCCGGAGCGGTCGGCGCTCGCCCGGTCACGACGTCGTCCACGAGCCTCGTCGCCGCGGCTCCTGCGACCCGGAGCGCCACCGCCAGGAAGCTTCGGGCCGTCAGCCGCCTCTCCGCCGAGACCGCTCTGCACGTCGCCCGCCCGGTCGTCCTTGCCGATCCGGTGTCCGGCGCCGGGCAGGTCCTCGCCGGGCAGGTCGGCGCCAGGCAGGTCGTCGCCAGGCAGGTCGTCGCCGGAGTGGAGGCGGGACCAGAAAGCCGACCGGCCATCCTCGCTCCACCGGCCCTCGGCCCGTAGCTCGGAGATCAACGCGTCGCCGAGCAGCGAGCCGTAGGACTCGGTGCGCCGTTGGCCGGGATCCTCGATCGGCACCGCTGAGTCCTTGGCCCGCCGCCGCGGCTTCGTGGGCGGCTCCTCCGCGTTCGCCACTTCACCCCGGTCGATCGCCGCGCTCGACGGCGCGACGGCCTCCGACGAGGTGAGGAAATCCGCCGAGGTGACGTCGTCCGACGAGGTGACGTCGTCCGACGAGGTGACGTCGTCCGACGAGGTGATGGCATCCGACGAGGCAATGGTGCCCGACGCAGCGGCATCCGTTGCTTCGCCGAGCAGGGCCCGCCAGCCGCTGCCCCCGCGGCCACCCCCCGAGAGCGATTCCGCAGGCTGACCGTCGGCCGCCGAGTCCCTCGCTGCGCCGTTGCGCGTCAGTTCATGCCCCGCACCCGGCGAACGGTCCCGCTCGGCGCGTCGTGCGCCCTCGATGTTCGTCCGCGCGACGTCGTCGGCGGTCTCCCCCAGGTCCGCGGACGGACCGGCGTACCGACGCTCGTCCCGACCGCCGACGTCGAGGGCCGAGCGCCGGCCCCCGTCGTGTCGGGTAACCGTCGGCCGGTGATGTCCGCCGTCTTCCCGGATCCCACTGGTTCGGCCGTGGTCAGCATCCTTCCGGGTGCCGGTCGTTCGATCGTGGTCGGCGTTGCCTCGGATACCGGCTGTCCGTTCGTGGCCACCCTCGCCTCGGATACCGGCTGTCCGTTCGTGGCTGCCCTCGCCCCGGATATCGGCCGGCCGTTGGTGGCCACCCTCGCCTCGGATACCGGCCATCCGGTCACCGACCGGCCCGGGGTCGGCCCGCGCGCGTCGCCTACCGGTCAGCACGGCGTCCTCGCCATGGCCGCTCTGAGCGGAACCTGCACGCGGTGCAGCGTCGCGCTCGTCCTTCCGCCGCCGACCTGCCCGTGTCTCCGGCTCCTCGCCGAACCCACTCGCCGCCCTGCGCCGCCGACCGCTGCGTTCGCCTGCGTCTGCCGGCCGCTCCACGCCTCGAGGGCGTCCCACAGGGCGCGGCTCGGCCAACGGATCTGCGATCGAGCTGCTCCAGGCAGCGGGCAAGATGCCTGCGTCGAGCCCCCCGAGCAACGCGTCGATCGCGCTGATTGCCCCGCCGCTCGTGCCGGCCTCCTGGGATGGAGGCGCGCCGTCACGTGTTCCGCCCGCCGACACCGACCCACCGGCGGAGGACAGTGCCGAGCCTGCGGCGGTGGGCGTACCACCGGAGCCCGTCGCGGATGCGCCGATGCCGGCGCCGGACCGCACTCCGGCCCGCTTCTCGGAGTCGACCAGCCGGTTCGCGACCGTTGACACCACCTCGCGGAACCGTCGAGCGCGCTCTGCGTCGCGATGCTCCGCCTCGAGTCCCGCGCGGGTCGCGGCCAGGGCGACGTCGAGCCGGCCCTGCTGCTCCGCGAGCTCTCCCAGTGCGACGCGACAGGCACCCTCGAGACCCGGGCAGTCGACCGCGGCGGCGTACTCGGCCGCCTCGGACAGCGCCCGCTCGGCCGCGGACCCGTCGTCGGCGGTCGCCTGGGCGACGACCAGGCGGAGCTGGGCGGCCTGGCGCGTGGCCCTGGTCCCCTCGCGTCCGGCCACTGTGCGCGCCAGGGCACGCGCCTCGTCGTGCCGCCCGGCCTCCAGCAGCGCACCGAGCCGCTGAGCGGTGAGCGCGTCGACCAGATGGGGGGCCACCGATCGTGGCGCGGCGCCCGCGCCGAATCCGAGCAGCCGCAGCCCGTCCGCGGCGGCCTCCGCGGCCTCGGCCGGTCGTCCACCCTCCCGCGCGACGGCCGCCTGGGCTAGCGCCACGGCAGCCGGGAAGGCGGGGCCGGACAGGGCACGGGCGCCCTCGCGCGCCTCGCCGAGAAGGCCGTCCACGTCGGCCCGCTCCTCGCCGTCCAAGCACCGCACGAGGACGAGCCGGGCATCGAGCCGAGCCTCCGGAGACCCGCCCGCACAGGCCAGGACGGCCTGCGCGAGGCGCCGCGCGAAGGCGACGTCGCCGTTGTCCCGACAAGCCGCGGCCACCTCGACGATCAGGCGCGTTCCGGCCGAGCCGGCGA
Source organism: Pseudonocardia yuanmonensis (assembly GCF_039542425.1). Taxonomy (NCBI): domain Bacteria; kingdom Bacillati; phylum Actinomycetota; class Actinomycetes; order Pseudonocardiales; family Pseudonocardiaceae; genus Pseudonocardia; species Pseudonocardia yuanmonensis. The sequence goes on along the minus strand of NZ_BAABIC010000002.1, from coordinate 3,037 downwards.
GGTCAGCGCCTGACGCGGTCGCCGCCGCGAGCGCCTCGGCGACCGCCGACCGGCCGTCGCCGACCGCGGCGATCCCGTGGACCCGCCACCCGAGAGCGGTGAGCCACAGGGCCGGGTCGCCGAAGCGTGCACCCTCGGCGACGTGCCCTGCGAGATCAGCCGTGAGATCCGGCCTGCTCCACCGCAGCGATGCCGCGACACCGATCGTCGCCGCCCCCGAGATCTGGTCCCCGTCGTGCCGGACCACTTCGGACATGCACCCTCCCGTGCACCCCGACTCCGGGGTCGCTCCCGCTGCCGCTCCGTGGCCTCAGGCCAGCGGAGAGTGATTGCTCTCAGTCACGGGTCAGCTTACGGTGCGTCACACGGTGCGGTCGCGCGGCATCCGCTCCGAGACGTTCGACCTTGTTCTTCTCGTACGCCTCGAAGTTGCCCTCGAACCAGAACCAGCTGGCCGGGTTCTCGTCCGTGCCCTCCCACGCGAGGATGTGGGTCACGACGCGGTCGAGGAACCAGCGGTCGTGGGAGATCACCACGGCGCAGCCCGGGAACTGCTCCAGCGCGTTCTCCAGCGACCCCAGGGTCTCGACGTCCAGGTCGTTGGTCGGCTCGTCGAGCAGGATCAGGTTGCCGCCCTGCTTGAGCGTGAGCGCCAGGTTCAGCCGGTTCCGCTCGCCACCGGACAGCACACCCGCGGGCTTCTGCTGGTCCGGCCCCTTGAAGCCGAACGCCGCGACGTACGCCCGCGACGGCATCTCCGTCTGCCCGACGTGGATGTAGTCGAGCCCGTCGGACACGACCTCCCAGACGTTCTTCTTCGGGTCGATGCCCGCCCGGTTCTGGTCGACGTACGACAGCTTGACCGTGTCGCCGACCCTCACGTCGCCCGAGTCCGGCTTCTCCAGGCCGACGATCGTCTTGAACAGCGTCGTCTTGCCGACGCCGTTCGGCCCGATGACACCCACGATGCCGTTCCGAGGCAGCGAGAACGACAGGTCCTTGATCAGCTGCCGCCCGTCGAAGCCCTTGTCCAGGTGCGAGACCTCGACGACCGTGTTGCCCAGCCGGGGGCCCGGCGGGATCTGGATCTCCTCGAAGTCGAGCTTGCGGTGCCGGTCCGCCTCGGCCGCCATCTCCTCGTAGCGGTCGAGCCGCGACCGGCTCTTCGCCTGCCGCGCCTTCGGGTTGGAGCGGACCCAGGCCAGCTCCTCCTTGAGGCGCCGCTGCAGCTTCGCGTCCTTCTTGCCCTGGACGGCGAGACGCTCCGCCTTCTTCTCCAGGTAGGTGGAGTAGTTGCCCTCGTACGGGAAGGTGCGGCCGCGGTCCAGCTCGAGGATCCACTGCGCCACGTTGTCGAGGAAGTACCGGTCGTGGGTGACGGCGAGGACCGCGCCCGGGTAGGAGCTGAGGAACTGCTCCAGCCACAGCACGCTCTCGGCGTCGAGGTGGTTCGTCGGCTCGTCGAGCAGCAGGAGGTCCGGCTTCGACAGCAGGAGCTTGCACAGCGCGACCCGTCGCCGCTCACCTCCGGAGAGGTGGCTGACCTCTGCGTCCGGCGGCGGGCACCGCAGGGCGTCCATCGCCTGCTCCAGCTGGGAGTCGAGCTCCCAGGCGTCGGCGTGGTCGAGATCCTCCTGGAGGGTGCCCATCTCCTCCATCAGCTCGTCCGAGTAGTCCGTCGCCATCTGCTCGGCGATCTGGTTGTACCGGTCGAGCTTCTGCTTGATCTCGCCGACGCCCTCCTCGACGTTGCCGAGGACGGTCTTCTCCTCGTTCAGCGGGGGCTCCTGCTGGAGCATGCCGACCGTCGCCCCGGGCGCCAGGAACGCCTCACCATTGTTGGGCTGGTCCAGCCCCGCCATGATCCGCAGCACGCTCGACTTGCCGGCGCCGTTCGGCCCCACGACACCGATCTTGGCTCCCGGGTAGAAGCTGATCGAGGCGTTGTCGAGGATGACCTTGTCGCCGTGCGCCTTGCGCACGTTCTTCATGGTGTAGATGAACTCCGCCACGCCCACGATGGTAGTTCCGCTCCGGTCAGGCCCTCACGGCCGGTACGGCCTCGGCCGCGTGCCCGACCTGCTCCTCGTCCGGCGCGGGCCGCGGACCGAGCGATACGCCCTCGTCGGCCGGTCCGTCGTCGACCGCCGCGGGCATCCCGGCTTCCTCGACGAGGCTGCCGTCAGCCGTCCTGCGCACCCTGGTGACAGCGGCCATCGCGGTGTTCAGGTCGGGACCGACCGCGTCGGCCACGAGGGTGACCGCGGTACGGCTCCGACCCTCCTGCTCGTAGTCCCGGACGTACAGCCGGCCGTGCGCCATCACGGGGTCGCCCTTGACGAAGGAGCCCTGCACGTTGCGCCCCAGGTGCCTGCGCCAGATGTCGACGGACACGTAGGAGGTCGACGACTCCTTCCACTGCCCCGTCGTCCGGTCCAGGTAGCCGTGGTTGCAGGCCATCCGGAAGGAGACGACCTCACGGCCGCCGCCCAGGTCCCGCGTGACCGGCGTGTTCGTCAGCCGGCCCACCACGGTCGTCAGGATCTCGGTCATTGCTCTCGCTCCTCGTGTCGACTGAATCGGTGCGACAAGCATGAGGCGCCGGAGGCAGCTGATCGGGGCGAATGCTCTTCCTGTGGACACCGCCGACGGGCTGGGGACGGAGCAGCGACGCGCGCCTCGCCACCGACGAGATTGTCGGTGGAGCCTGTTAGAGGGGCGCCTTCAGACGGTGAACGGCCCTTTCGCTCACTAGGAATGAGCGAAAGTGCCGTTCGCTCATCCCCGGTGGGCGAGGGTGTCATTCGCTGCTCAGAGGACCCTGAGAACGCGGGAAAGCCCCGCAGCAGGACTGCTGCGGGGCTTTCCGTGTTGTTTGATGTCGGCGGCGACCTACTCTCCCACACCCTGGCGAGTGCAGTACCATCGGCGCTGGAGGGCTTAGCTTCCGGGTTCGGGATGGGACCGGGCGTTCCCCCTCCGCCATGACCACCGACAACACTATTCACCTATCCCCGCCCACCCCCTCTGTCCGGAG